>DASUBV010000359.1:0-19201 GCA_035763085.1 Streptosporangiaceae bacterium
GAGGACCTGTCCTTCCAGGCCACGCTGGGCCCGCTGGCCGCCGCCGCGCCCCGGTTCACGTCGCTCAGCGCGGCCGCCGCATCGCTGCTGCCTGCCGTCCCGGCGCCGGGCGGCACGCCCGCCTCCGGCACCGGCGCCTCCGGCAATCCTGCCCCCGGAGCTCCTGCGTCCGGGCCGGCCGGGGCGGCACCTAGGCCTGTGTTCACCACGCTGGCCGGCGGCCTCGGGTCGCTGCCGCCGCGGCTGGCGGCCGCGTCGGGCGCCGAGATCCGGACCCGGGCTACCGTCCGGGAGCTGGCCAGGACCCCCGGAGGGTGGCGGCTGACCATCGGCTCGGCGCACGCGCCGCAGTGGCTGGACGCCGACGCCGTCATCCTCGCGCTGCCCGCCCGGCCCGCCAGCCGCTTGCTCAGCGGGGTCCCCGGCGTGGCCGGGGCGGCCGCGGCGCTGGCCGAGATCCGGTACGCCAGCATGGCCATCGTCACCCTGGCCTACCCCGGGGCGGCCTTCACCACCCCGCCCGCGGGCAGCGGCTTCCTGGTCCCGGCCGTGGACGGGCACGCGGTCAAGGCGGTGACCTTCGCGACCGCCAAGTGGCCGCACCTGCGCGCCGGAACGGCCGGTGACGGCGCTGCGGGCCTGCACATCGTCCGCTGCTCGGTGGGCCGGCTGGGCGAGGAGGCAGTACTGCAGCGCGACGACGCCGAGCTGGCTGACCTGGCCGCCGCGGACCTGGCCGCCGCCGCCGGCGTGCGGGGCCGCCCGGCGGAAGCCCGGGTGACCCGGTGGGGCGGCGGGCTGCCCCAGTACAGCGTCGGTCACCTGGACCGGGTGGCCCGGATCCGGGCGGGCGTCGCGGCGCTGCCCGGCCTGGCCGTCTGCGGTGCTGCCTACGACGGTGTCGGCATCCCGGCCTGCATCTCCTCAGCGCGGCTGGCGGTCAGCCAGGTGCTCGGGCACCTGCAGGCCAGCCATGCTGCCGTCCCGTGACCGTCCCCTGATCCCGGCGACCGCCCGCACGGCGACGTGCCGGCGGCCGGGCCGGGGCGGCCCACCTAACCCGGGCGGCGCCCGCTCACCTGATGCCTCAGCCGCCCCCCGTCACGTCCGCGGCCGGGGCCTCGTGGCAGGTGGCCACCCGGACCGCGGCCGCCCCCGCGGCCACCCGGCCGGCCGGGAACGGGGGGCACGGGGTGTTCGGGGTCAGCAGGGCGGCCACCAGGGCGCCGACGACGGCCGTCACGATCAGCCCGATCAGCAGCGCTGACCGCGGCAGCCGGGCCGAGATTGTCTCGGTGACGGGCATGGCCTCCGGCGCGGTGAGCCGGGTGAATGTCGTGAACAGGGACTTAAGCTGCGGATCGTTTTCCAGCAGGCGCAGCTCGATCTCATCCAGGGTGTGCTGCTGCCGCGCTGGCAGGCTCACCGGTCTGTCCCCCGCATCCCCGAGTACTACCCCGGAAAGGCTAAAGAAACAGGTCAGCGCGGTTCCGGAAATGCCAGGGGGCGGCCGGGGCCCGGTTAGCCCGCCACGCCGTCGGGCAGCACCGCGTGCACGCCCCAGGTCTGGTTGGCGACCTGGGTCACGCGCAGGTCCACGCAGGTGCTGGCCAGGGCCAGCGCGGTGGCCTTGTCCAGGTCGAAGATCGCCTGCATCCAGATGACCATGGCGTCCAGGGCGTCGCCCATCGCCGCGTTCAGGTCGGCACTGAAGCCGAAGGTGATCCGCCCGGCGGGGGTCTCGGCGTGAATGCCGGGCACCGGCCGCTCGCTGACCAGGTCGAGCACCGCCTCGGTGGTCATCCCGCACTCGATGGCCGTGCCGCCGACCTCGCCGTCGCCCTGCGCCGCATGGCCGTCGCCGAGGTAGAGCAGGGCGCCCGGCACGGTTACCGGCAGGTACAGCGTCGACCCGGCGACCAGGTCCCGGCAGTCGATGTTCCCGCCGCCCTGAGCCCGCGGCGGGACAGTCGAGTGCTCGCCCGGCTCGTCCGGGGGCATCCCCATGACGCCCAGGAACGGCGCCAGCGCGCGGGTGAAGCCGCGGTCGCACTTGCCCTGCCCGGCGTCGGGATCCAGGTCCCACAGCAGCCACGACGGCGGGCCGCCGGCCAGCCCCAGCCGCTGCGTCACCGGGGTGTCCCGGCCCGCGGCGACGGTAAAGCCCCAGGCATCGGGGCGCAGCGCGATCAGCCGCAGGGCCAGCGTGTCGCCGGGCCGGGCACCGCGCACCGCGATCGGCCCGGTCAGGCAGTGCCCGCGCAGCCCGGGGATCAGCTGTGGCTGCGACTCGCCGGGGACGGTCTGCCGGGCGAGGTGCCCGGCGGCATCCAGGGACCGCACCACGACCGTGTCGCCCGGTGCCACGGTCAGGACGGGGGAGTGCTCGCGGCTGAGCACGTCGGCGGTGGTCCCGGGCTCCGGTTCTAGCTGGTGCTTCGTCATGTGCCGATTGTGGCCGATATCGCCCGCCGCGGGCCAGGCCGGTCCGCGGCGGGCGTGCGGTACGGCCGGAACCCGGTCATGAACCGCTTGCACCGGACTGATCACGGGATGTGTAACGAAAGATGACCGAGAGGCAAAGAACAGGCAAATAGACTCTCGCCATTGTGCCAATTCGCTGGTCCGGCCCCGGCCGGGGATGCCTGCCTCCGGGTACCGAGGGAGTGATACGTGCAGCTAGGCCGCCGGCACATCAGCCGGCTCGTCACCAGGTCAGCGGCCACCTGCCTGCTGGCCAGCTACCCGCTGCTCATCGTGGTGGCGCTGCTGCCCGGCCGGCCGCCGGCCCGGCCGCTGGCCTGCTGGCTGTTCGCGGCGGTGGCCCTGGTCAGCTACCTGGCCGAGGCGTTCGCGGCGCGCCGGCTGCCGTTTTTGTCCCATCTGCTGACCGGGGTGCAGGTGCAGCTCCCGCTGCGGTTCGCCTTCCGCGAGCTCGCGCTGATCATCCTGCTGATCCGGGCGCTGCCGCCCGACCCGGCGCGGCTGGGGCTGTTCGCCGGCGGACTGCTCGGCCTGCACGTGCTGCGGGGGGTCTACGGGGCGCTGGTGGTCTACGTGAGCCGGCACCGGAAGATGCCGGTGGTGACCCGCAATATCGATCTCAGCGAGCTGCGCATCCCGGACGCCCCGCCGCGGCTGCTGATCGCCGACCACTGCCGCAAGATGCTGCACCTGGACGTGGCCCCGCTGGCCGGCGGGCTGGCCTGGGCGCTCACCGGCGACTACGTCTGGGGGCTGGCCGGCGTTGCGCTCGGGCTGGCGGTGGGCCTGGCCGGCTGCGCCCTGATCGCCGTGCAGGCCCGGCGCAACGCCCACCTGGGCAGCCCGGCGCAGGTGCTGGAGACGGTGAGCCGGCAGCTGCGCGAGCGCCGCCCGGAGGTCGTCTTGTACTTCGCCGGGTCCCGGAACTCGGCCTATCAGCTCAACATGTGGCTGACCACGCTGGGCCGGCTGGACCGGCCGGCGGCCATCCTCATGCGCCAGCGGTGGATGGTGCCGATGCTGGGGCCGACGAGCCTGCCGGTGGTGTGCATCGACACGATGCCCGACCTGGCCAGGTTCGCGCTGACTACGGTGCGGGTCGCGCTGTTCTCCAACAACTCGGCCAAGAACCTGCACGTGCTGCGGATGCCGGGCATCACGCAGGTGTTCATCAACCACGGCGACAGCGACAAGCCGGCGAGCGTCAACCCGTTCGCCAAGGCCTATGACCGAGTGTGGGTGGCCGGCCCGGCCGGCCGGGACCGCTACCGGCGGGCCGGGGTCGGGGTGCGCGACGAGGACATCACCGAGGTCGGGCGGCCGCAGCTGGAGGACATCAGCGCGGACTTGCCCGCGGCGCCGGGCCGGCTGCGCACGGTGCTGTACGCGCCGACGTGGGAGGGCTGGGGCGAGGAGGTCGCCAACACCTCGCTGGCCAAGATGGGGCTGCGCCTGGTCACCGCCCTGCTGCAGTGCGACCCGCAGGTCCGGCTGATCTACAAGCCGCACCCGCTGACCGGCGGCCGCGCTGCCCGGCTGCGCCGGGCGCACCAGGCGATCGTGGCCCGCATCGAGGCGGCTAACCGCGCCCGACCGGCCGGCCCCGATCCGCAGGCCGCCGGCGAGCTGCGGCGCATCGAGGCCCGGCTGCGCGAGCTGACCGGCGACGGGCAGATCCCGGACAGCCCCGGCACCCGCGGCGGCGGTGCCACCGACTACGCCATGCTGTCCCGCGACAGCATGGCCGACCCGGCCCGCGACGCCGAATGGCAGCGGCTGCTGCGCGACTGGGAGGACGCCTACTGGCGGCTGCACGGCAGCCAGCGGCACCTGGTGGTGACCGGCCCGCGGCCCGCCCTGTACGACTGCTTCAGCCAGGCCGACCTGCTGATCACCGACGTGTCCAGCGTGCTGGCCGACTTCCTGGCCACCGGCCGCCCTTACGCGATCACCAACATCGATGACCGGCCGGCCGGGGAGTTCCGCCAGGAGTACCCCACCGCCGCTGCCGGCTACCTGCTGGGCACCCGCTGCGCCGAGCTGCCCGAGATCCTCGCCCAGGCCGGGCTGGCCGGGGCCGACCGGCTGGCGGCGGCCCGCCAGGAACTGCGGCACTACCTGCTCGGCCCGGACACGCCCGGGCCGCAGGCCCGCTTCAACGCGGCCATCGCCGCGCTGATCGAGGGGGGCAGCGGACCCGCCGGCGCGGGCGCCGCCACCATTCCGGCCGGCGCGACCCCGGCCGGCGGGGGAAGACGTTAACGGGAGCCCGGTAACGGGGCCCGGGCATCGGGAGCCCGGCCGCGCCGGCCGCGGCCTCCGCTCCCGCGCGCGGCTGAGGCTATCCTGCCCTCGCGGCGGTCGTCGCGAGCAACGACAGGCCACCGGCACGCGCAGGAGCACGGATGATCTTCGCGGGGAAACCCACTGTTGTCGGGCATCGCGGCTTCGGCGCGGGTAAGCCCGGCGGCTATCCAGAGAACACGCTGGCTTCCTGCCAGGCTGCCCTGGACCACGGGCTGACCTGGATCGAGCTGGACGTGCAGCGCAGCCGCGACGGCCAGCTGGTCGTCCGGCACGACCCGGTCACCCCGGACGGCGCCCTCGTGGTGTCCCGCACCGCCGCCGAGCTGGCCGCCGCGGGCATCGAGCCGTTCGCCGAGGTGATGGCGTGGCTGCCGCCCGGCGCGGGGGTCAACATCGACGTCAAGACGATCGTCGAGGACGCCGCCGGCCCCGCCGGGCAGTGCACCGGCCCGCTGGTCGCAGCCGCGCTGCGCGAGCTGGCCGGGACGCGCCCGCTCCTGGTCACCTCGTTCGACCCGGCGCTGATGGTTTACCTGCGCGACCTGGCCCTGCCCGGCATCGGACTCGGCCTGATCACCGCGCAGCGCTACCCGGCCAGGCACGCGCTGCCGGCCGCGCGGGGCCTCGGCCTGGCGGCGCTGAGCATGCACGCGGGCTCGTTCGGGCTGCAGCACGACGGGCCGCGCGCGGAGGGCCGCCCGCCCGCCGAGCTGATCGAGCGGGCCCACCAGGCTGGGCTCGAGGTCATGGCCTGGTGCCCCGGGCCTGCGGACGCGGCCCGGCTGGCGGCCGCCGGGATTGACGCGGTGTGCGTCAACGACGTCCCCGGAGTCCTGGCCGCCGTGGCGGCTGCCCCGGCCGCCGGGCCGGCCGCGCGATAGCCCGCAGGCCCGGCGGAGGGGACCGACCCGCGGGCCGGCCTGCGGCGGCGCGGGGGGACAATGGGCTCATGGCAGGCAACGACACCGCTGACCGCGACCAGGTCAGCCCGGAGGACGTCCGGCTGAAGGCGCGCGACCTTAACCAGCTCATCCGTTACACGATGTGGTCGGTATTCCGGGTGTCCGGCCCGGCCGCGCTCGACGGCGCGGCAGCGCAGGTCACGAGCGGCCGGCCGGGCCTGGCCGCGGAGGTCAGCGAGCTGTGCCAGCACGCCGCGGGCAAGGACGTGGTCACCCGCGGCTGCTACGACACCCAGGGCCTGCGGGCCGGCGCGGACTACATGTTCTGGTGGACCGCGCCGTCTGCCGATGACCTGCAGGAGATGTACGCGCGGTTCCGCCGCACCGGCCTGGGCCGGGCCAGCGAGCCGGTCTGGTCGGCGATGGCCATACACCGCCCGGCCGAGTTCAACAAGAGCCACATCCCGGCGTTCCTCGCCGGCGAGGCGCCGAAGAACTACGTCTGCGTCTACCCGTTCGTCCGGTCCTATGAGTGGTACCTGCTCGACGACGGCGAGCGGCGGCAGATGCTGGCCGAGCACGGGATGATGGCCCGCGAGTACCCCGACGTCCGGGCCAACACGGTGCCCAGCTTCGCGCTGAACGACTACGAGTGGGTGCTGGCGTTCGAGGCTGATGAGCTGCACCGGATCGTGGACCTGATGCGGCACCTGCGCGGCGCGCGGGCCCGGCTGCACACCCGGGTCGAGATCCCCTTCTACACCGGCCGCCGCAAGCCGGTCAGTGAGCTGCTGGCCGCGCTTCCGTGAGGCTGCTGTTCGGCCGCGAGCGCTTCACCGCGGAGCTGAGCTGGACCGGCATCGGCGCGCTGCTGCCCGGCTGGGAGATCCGCAGCTGCCATCCGGCGGCGGTCGCCGAGCACCTGGACGGCGTCGACGCGATCTGCCCGTTCGGGGCGCGGATCGACGCGACCGTGCTGCATGACGGCTCGTTCGGCTTCGTCCAGCAGTTCGGCGTCGGCCTGGAGCGGGTCGACGTCGAGACCGCGACGGGCCTGGGGGTGTGGGTCTCGCGCATTCCGGGCGCGGCGGGCGGCAACGCCGACAGCGTCGCCGAGCTGGCCATGCTGCACCTGCTCGCGCTGACCCGGCGGCTGGAGGACGCCCGCGCCACGCTCGCGGCCGGGCACTGGGAACAGCGCCCGACTGGCCGGTCGCTGGCCGGCGCCACGGTGCTCATCGTCGGGCTCGGCGCCATCGGCGAGGCGCTGGCCGCCCGGCTGGCCCCGTTCGGCGTGCGGCTGCTGGGCGTGCGCGCGCACCCGGAGCGGGGCGGGCCGGAGCCGGTCAGCCAGGTCGGCGGCCCGGCCGGCCTGCCCGGGCTGCTCGGCCAGGCCGACGCGGTGGTGTGCTGCGCGATGTTCGACCACGAGACCGCGGGCATGTTCGACGCTGCCGCCTTCGCCGCGATGCGGCCCGGCGCGCTGTTCATCAACGTGGCCAGGGGCGGCCTGGTCGACGAGCCGGCCCTGCTGGCCGCCCTGGAGTCGGGGCAGGTCGGCGGGGCGGGCCTGGACGTGCACGCCACCGAGCCCGCCGACCCGGGCTCGGCGCTGCTGCGCCACCCGCGGGTGCTGGCCACCCCGCACGTCGGCGGCCTGACCGACGTGATGTTCCGCCGCACCAGCGAGGTGTTCGCGCAGAACGTGCTGCGCTGGGCGGCAGGCGGCCAGCCCCGCTGGGCGGTCAACGCCCCTGCCTTCCGCCGGGCCAGCGATAGCTAACGACGGCGGGGCCCTATCTTTTGTATTTCGTGATCTTGCGGCGGTCGCGCGCGAAGGTTAAGAAAGGGTGAACAATTGGATTAGCCGAGCTTGGGCTGGCAAGCGGGAGGTATTGATGGTCTTCGGGATGAACCGGTTGAAGGTCGTCGCCATCGGCGCGGCCACTGGGATCGCTGCGGCGCTGGCGGTGGGAGTGCCGGCAGTCAGCGGCGCCGCCACAGCCGCCCCCCGGCACGATGGCGGCCAGGTGCGGCTGGACCGCGTCTTCATAATCATGCTGGAGAACCATTCACAGCACAGCGTCATCGGAGACCCCAACACGCCGTACATCACCGCGCTGGCCCACCGGTACGGCGAGGCCGCCGACTACTACGGCGTCACGCACCCTAGCGAGCCGAACTACGTCGCGATGGTCAGCGGGTCGAACTGGTTCACCAACAACGACAATCCAGCCAATCGCTTTGACCACACCAACCTGATCGACGAGCTGGAGGCGCACCACATCGGCTGGGGCGCCTACATGGAGGCCATGCCGGCCGATAATCCGCTGACCGATTACTGGCCGTCGGGCTCGGATCCGCTGTACGCGTCCAAGCACAACCCGTTCGCGCTGTTCACCGACATCCGCGACAACCCGGCGCGGGTCAGTCACATCAAGCCCTACACCGACCTGGCGGGGGACCTGGCCGGCGCGAACGCGCCCCGGTTCGTGTTCATCACACCGGACCAGTGCAACGACATGCACGGCGGCGTCTATGACGCGATCGCCGGTCACCCGGAGACGCCCTGCCCCTTCAACGACACCAACGACGACCCGGCCGACGTCGTGCTGAAGCACAATGCCGACGCCTTCGTGCAGGGCGCGGTGCACACCATCATGTCGAGCCGGGCCTGGACACCGCACAGCGCCATCTTCGTCGTCTCCGACGAGGGCGACTACAGCGGCAACACGGTCAACGGCGGCTGGGATTCCCCGGCAGGCTGCTGTGACTCACCGGTGCTGCCGGCCGGCGACCCCGACATCAGCGCCAGCTGGCCGGGCGGCCTGTACGGCGGCGCGCTGGTGCCGGCGATCGTGATCGACCCCAGCGGCCCGCGTCACTTCGTTAGCGATGTCCCGTACAACCACTACTCGCTGCTGCGCACCATCGAGGATGCGTGGCACCTGCCCGAGCTGGGCTTTGCCAGCGATCACGCCCAGGTCAAGGACATGAACCAGTTCCTGGCGCGCTAGGGCAGAATCGCTCAGCTGACCGCCGCGCCCGGCACCCGGGCGCGGCGGTCAGTCATATTTGCGCCATGGTGACGCCATGATGAGGGCGCATGGCATCAACTGGTGGTTGCGATGGCGCCATGATGGTGTCATAGTGGTGCCATGGAACTGGGAACGTACGTCAGCAACCTGCGCCAGGAGCTGGCCGTGGCCGCCGAGACGGGCGGCGATGAGGCCCGCGCGCTGGCCGAGCGGCTCACCGGGCCGCTGGAGTCGGCGGCCCGGCTGGCCCTGCTGGACGCACTCTCGGCGGCCGCCGATGAGATCACCCGCGACCTGGCGCCGGGCTCGGTGCACGTGCGGCTGCGCGGCCGCGAGCCGAGCTTCGTCGTGACCCCGCCGCCCGCCGAGCCGTTCGAGGACGAGCCCGGCGGGGCCGCCGGCTCGGTGCTGCCGCCCGGGCCGGCCCCGGACGGCGAGGAGGGCACCACGGCGCGGATCAACTTCCGGCTCGGCGAGCACCTCAAGGGCCGGATCGAGGAGGCCGCCGAGCGGGCCGGGCTGTCGGTCAACTCATGGCTGATCCGCGCGGCCGCCGCCCAGCTGAACGCCGCCGGGCACGGCCCGCCCGCGCGCGGTCGCGCGCCGCGCGGCTCGCAGCGCCTCAGCGGCTGGGTCCGCTAGCCGCCCGCGCGGCAGCGGCGGGCAGCCGCCCGCGCCCCGTCCCGAACGTTACCGTTCGTCCCGCCACCGGGATGTCCGTCCCGAGAGCCCGACCGGAGGAACCGTCATGCCCGTTTTCGACACCCCGCAGCCCGTCCCGATGGTGATCGACGTGGTCGCCGGGGACATCCGGATCACCGCCAGCGAGCGCGCCGACACCATCATCGAGGTCCGGCCCAGCGATCCCTCGCATGACCCGGACGTCCGGGCCGCCGAGCAGACCCGGGTCGAGGAGACCGCGGCGGGCCTGCTGGTCAAGGGACCCAGGCAGCGCAGCCGCAGCCTGGTCAGCAAGGTCGGCGCGGTCGACCTGACCATTGAGCTGCCGTCCGGCTCGACCATCCGGGCCGACGCCGCCATCGGGGCGGTCCGCGCCGCCGGCCCGCTCGGCGAGTGCCGGATCAAGACCTCGGCCGGCGACATCGACGTCGAGCAGGCCGGGCCGGCGGACCTGACCTGCGGCGCCGGCGCCATCACCGCCGACCGGGTAACCGGGCACGCCGAGATCAGCAGCGGCGCGGGCCGGATCCGGATCGGCGAGGTCGACGGCACCGCGGCCGTCAAGAACGCCAACGGCGACATCTGGGTCGGCCAGGTCACCGGCGACCTGCGGATGCGCACCGCCAACGGTGACCTCACCGTCGGCCGCGCGGACGCCGGGGTCACCGCCAGCACGGCCACCGGCGCCATCCGGGCCGGCGACATCCGGCGCGGCACGGTGTCGCTCAAGACCGGCTTCGGCGAGATCGAGATCGGCATCCGGGAGGGCACCGCGGCCCGGCTGGATGTGTCCACCGGGTTCGGCCGGGTGCACAACGACCTGACCGCCGCCGACAGCCCCGGCGAGGCCGCCGACCGCGCCGAGGTGCGGGCCCGCACCAGCTACGGCGACATCCGCATTCGCCGGCCCTGATCACGCCGCCCCGTCCCCGGCCACGTTGCCCCCGCCGCCGGGGCCGCAGCCCGCCAGCCCCTGCCACCAGCACCAGCGAAAGGGGAGGTCCCGCCATGACCACCCGCGCCCCGAGAGCCATCAGCGCCACCGGCATCCGCAAGTCCTACGGCGACAAGGTCGTGCTCGACGGCCTCGACCTCGCCGTCCCCGAGGGCAGCATCTTCGCCCTGCTCGGCCCCAACGGCGCGGGCAAGACCACCGCGGTGCAGATCCTGTCCACCCTGATCAGCGCCGACGCCGGGCACATCGCCGTGGCCGGCCACGACGTGCGCGCCGAGCCCGACGCGGTGCGCGCGGCGATCGGCGTCACCGGCCAGTTCTCGGCCGTGGACGGACTGCTCACCGGCCGCGAGAACCTGATCCTGATGACCGACCTGCACCATCTGGGCCGGGCCGAGGGCCGCCGCCGCGCCGCGGCGCTGCTGGACCAGTTCGACCTGGCCGACGCCGCGCGCAAGCCGGCCGCCACCTACTCCGGCGGCATGCTGCGCCGCCTGGACCTGGCCATGACCCTGACCGGCGACCCGCGGCTGATCTTGCTCGACGAGCCGACCACGGGCCTGGACCCGCGCAGCCGCCGCACCATGTGGCAGATCATCCGCGACCTGGCCGCGCGCGGGGTCACGATCTTCCTGACCACGCAGTACCTGGAGGAGGCCGACGAGCTGGCCGACCAGGTCGCGGTGCTGGATCACGGCACGATCGTGGCGCAGGGCACGGCCAGCGAGCTCAAGCGCCGCATCCCCGGCGGGCACATCCAGCTGCACTTCACCGCCCTGCCCGACCTGGAGCTGGCCGCGAGCGTGGTCGGGGCGACGGGCCGCGACGACGAGGGCCTGACCCTGCAGGTGCCCGGCGACGGCGACCCGCAGACGCTGCGCGCCCTGCTCGACCAGCTGGCCCGGGCCGCCGTGCCGGTCGACCGGCTGTCGATCCACACCCCCGACCTCGACGACGTCTTCTTCGCCTTCACCGGCCAGCCCGCCGAGCCGGGCCAGCCGCCCGCTGCGGGCCGCGGCCCCGCGGACCGCCCCGACGCCCGGAAAGTCAGCCAGCCATGAGCATCCCGCTGTCCTGCGCGGCCGCCGACACGGCCACCATGCTGCGCCGCAACCTGCGCCACCTGCTGCGCTACCCGGCCATGACGATCATGGTCGCCGGCCTGCCCATCGTCTTCCTGTTCATCTTCGTCTACGTGTTCGGCGGCACCCTCGGCGCCGGGCTCGGCCACGGCGGCGGCCGCGCCGCCTACCTGGCCTACGTGACGCCCGGCATCATCCTGCTGGGCCTGTCCGGGAGCGCGACCGCGACCGCGGTCTCGGTGGCCACCGACATGACCCAGGGCATCATGGCCCGGTTCCGCACCATGGCCATCGCCCGCTCCGCGGTGCTCACCGGGCACGTGCTGGGCAGCCTGATCCAGGGCCTGCTGGGCTGCGCCATCATCCTCGGCGTCGCGCTGGCCATCGGCTTCCGGCCCGCGGCCGGCCCGCTGGCCTGGCTGGGCGTCATCAGCACGCTGGCCATGATCGTGTTCGCGGTCACCTGGCTGTCGGTCGTCCTCGGCCTGGTCGCCCGCAGCGCCGAGGAGGCCAGCAACACGCCGACCATCCTGATGGTGCTGCCGTTCCTGGGCAGCGGGTTCGTGCCGACCGCGTCGATGCCCACGGCGCTGCGCTGGTTCGCCGAGTACCAGCCGTTCACTCCCGTCATGCAGACGCTGCGCGCGCTGCTGACCGGCGCCCCGGCCGGGAACAGCGCGATCATCGCCGCCGCCTGGTGCGCGGGCATCAGCGCGGTGTCCTACCTGCTGGCCGTCCGGCTGTTCCGCCGCGATCTGCGGCCCGCCGCCCGCTAGCGGGATGGTGCCCGGAGACGGCCGGGCGCTGCCGGACCGAGGTGCCGGCGGTGCGCCCGGCCGCCCCGGGCTGCCTGGCGGCCCGGCCCGCTGCGGGGCCGGCGGTGCATCACAGCACCTTGCCCAGGAACGAGCGGGTGCGCTCGTGCTGCGGGCTGGCCAGGATCTCGCGCGGGCGGCCGGCCTCGACGATGACGCCCTCGTCCATGAACACCAGGCTGTCGCCGGCCTCGCGGGCGAAGCCCATCTCGTGGGTGACGACGACCATCGTCATCCCGGACTCGGCCAGGTCGCGCATGACCGCCAGCACATCGCCGACCAGCTCGGGATCCAGGGCGCTGGTCGGCTCGTCGAACAGCATCAGCTTCGGCCGCATGGCCAGCGCCCGGGCGATGGCCACCCGCTGCTGCTGGCCGCCGGACAGCTGCTTAGGGTAGGCGCCGGCCTTGTCCTGCAGGCCGACCTTGTACAGCAGCTCCCTGGCCATCTCGGCGGCCCGCGACTTGGCCTGCCCGCCGACCCGGACCGGCGCCTCGATCACGTTCTCCAGCGCCGTCATGTGCGGGAACAGGTTGAACTGCTGGAACACCATGCCGATCTCAGCGCGCTTGGCGCAGATCTCCTTGTCGTGCAGCTCGTACAGCTTGCCGCCGGACTCCCGGTAGCCGACCAGCTCGCCGTCCACCCACAGCCGCCCGGCATTGATCTGCTCCAGGTGGTTGATGCAGCGCAGCAGCGTGGACTTGCCCGAGCCGGACGGGCCGATGACGCACATGACCTCCTGCCGCTCGACGGTCAGGTCGATGCCGCGCAGCACGTGCAGCCGGCCGAAGCTCTTGTGCAGCCCCTCGGCGCGGACCATGGGCGCTCCGCTGCCGGCGGCCAGGGCCGGGTCGCCGGGCAGGCCGGGGATGTTCCCGGTGCCCGGGAGATCAGGGGCGCCGGGCCCGCTCACCGGTTCGGCCCCGCGGGCAGCTGCGCCGGCGGTGCCGGCGGCTGGGCGTGGAAGGTGGTCAGCATCCGGCGGAATCGCTGCCACGGCGTGAGCGGCAGCTGGCGCGCCGAGCCGCGGGCGTAATGCCGCTCGATGTAGTACTGGCCGACGGTCAGCAGTGAGGTGACGATCAGGTACCAGATGCTGGCCGTGATCAGCAGCGGGATGGTCTGGAAGTTCACCGAGTAGATGAGCTGGACCGCGTACAGCAGCTCGGTCACCGTAATCACGCTGGCCAGCGACGAGGTCTTGAGCATGGAGATGGTCTCGTTGCCGGTCGGCGGGATGATCACCCGCATGGCCTGCGGCAGGATGATCCGCCGCATGGTCAGCGACCGCCGCATGCCCAGCGCCTGCGCGGCCTCGGACTGGCCGTGCTCCACCGAGAGGATCCCGGCCCGGACGATCTCGGCCATGTAGGCGCCCTCGTTCAGGCCCAGGCCGAGGATCGCCGCGCCCAGCGCGGTGATCACGTCGTTGGCGCTGAACGTGGCGAACTCCGTGCCGAACGGCACGCCGACCGAGATCCGCGGGTACAGCGCCGCCAGGTTGAACCAGAACAGCAGCTGGACCAGCACCGGCGTGCCGCGGAACAGCCAGATGTAGCACCAGCTCGCGCCGGACAGCAGCGGGTTGGAAGACAGCCGCATGACGGCCAGCAGCACGCCGAGCACGATCCCGATGACCATCGCGACCACGGTGAGCAGCAGCGTGTAGCCCAGCCCCTCCAGCACCCGGCTGGACAGGAAGTAGTTGCCGATGACATCCCACTGGAAGCGCGGGTTGGTGACCAGCGTGTGCACCAGCATGGCGACCAGCAGCAGCACGACCGCTGCTGCCAGCCACCGGCCGGGATGGCGGACCGGGACCGCCCGGATCTCCTCGGGGGGCGCGGTCTGCCCGCTGACATCCCGGGTCACGCCCGCCGCGCCATGCGCGCCGGGCGTGCCCGGATTGTCGGGACCTGAGTTCATTCAGCCGTCGCTCAGCTCGTGGCCTTGTTGATGCCCGGGTTGCTAATGGCCCCGCTCTGCAGCCCCCACCTCTTCAGGATCTGCATGTAGGTGCCATCGTCCATCAGGTGCTTGAGCGCGGCCAGCACCGGCTGCGTCATCCCGCTGCCCTTGGGGATCGCGATCCCGTACGGCGCGTTCGCATACGACGGACCCGTGGTCTTGAACTGGCCCTTGGACTGCTTGACCTGGTACTCGGCCACCGGCGAGTCAGCCATGGCCACCTCCGCCCGGCCCGAGGACAGCGCCAGGTTCACCGCATTCTGGTCGTTGTAGACCTGCACCGTCACCGCCGCCTTGCCCGAGTTGCGGCACTTGGTCGTCTGCGCCTGGGCGTCCGCCTGCTGCGTGGTGCCCTTCTCCACCGCCACCGTGTGCCCGCACAGGTCGGCCAGCGACTGGATCGCCGGGCCGCCGCTGGACTTCACGTAGAACGAGGTGCCTGCCTCGAAGTAGGTGACGAAGTCGACGATCTTCTGGCGTTCCAGGGTGTCAGTGAACGCGGACATGCCCAGGTCGTACTTGCCGGATTGCAGGCCCGGCAGGATCGTGTCGAAGGTGGCGTTGGTCATGTTCACCTTCAGGCCCATGACCTGCCCCAGCGCCTTGGCCAGATCGGCGTCTGCCCCGATCACCGTCTTGCCGTCAGACGCGATGAACTCCATCGGCGCGTACGTGGCGTCGGTGGCGACCACCAGCGTGCCCTTGTTCCGGATAGCGCTGGGCACCTGGGACGCGATCGAGGCGACCGAGCCCGTCGCCGACGGGGACGGGGTCGATGCCGAGCCTCCGCCTCCGCCGCCGCCATTGCCGGGACTGCCGCACGCCGCGGCAATCAGCGCTGCAACAGAAATAGCCGCCGTAGCGAGCAGCGGCTTCCGAACTTTGCGTGTTTTCACCGGGTAATCCCCCCAACCGCGACCCCCGCCTGCATGAACAACGCAGTGTCGCGGCCCGCCCCGGCGCCGCGAGACTGCCCGTATAACGCTGTCTGCGGTCTTGATACTCAGGAGAAATGTGCCCGGTGAGCTGGAGATGCAACCACCGTGAAATCCCTGTGGAGCACCGAAGATTAACACTGATGCATCATGAGCCGCTTTAACCCTGAAGCTATATCCTTAGCAATAAGTACCGAATATTTTCCGGCTAGAAATAGTAAAATCCGTTTACTTGGGAAAATCCTCGCAAAAGAGCCAGGCGCGGCTAGGCCAGGCCGTCGGCGAGCGACTCCCAGAAGGCGATCTCGTAGGCGTGCAGGGCGCGGGCCGCCCGCAGCGCTTCCGCCGGGTCCTCCCCGGCGGCCAGCCCGGCGGCGACCACCGCCGCCGCCTCGTCGGTGAAGCCCGGCGGCGGCGCGGCGAAGAACCGGAAGAACGCCACGGCCTGCTCGCTCAGCTCGTAGCGCGCGACCAGCGCCGCGGCGATGCGCTCGCAGTAGCCGCCCCATTCCTCCAGGTTGGCCAGCATGGCCAGGGCGACTCCGCTGCGCGTCCCGGACAGCGCGCTCCACGCCAGGTACGCCGGGTAGGCCTGCGCCAGCGGCCGCGGGTCATAGGCGCGCAACTCGGGCTCGCCCCAGCTCAGGGCGGCGGCGAAGTCGGCCAGCAGCCGCTGGGCGGCCAGCTCGCCCTGGGCCAGCGACAGGAACAGCGGCCCGGCCGGCGGCTCCGGGAACCGGGCGGCTAGCACCGCGAAGCTGCGCTGGTCGCTGCGCAGGATGCGGAACTGCTCGCCGGCCAGCCAGGTCAGCCGCTCGCGCGGCACGCGGCCGGCCTCCAGCAGGTCAGCGAGCCGGTTCCGGCCTGCGTCCGCGGCGCTGGCCGCCCGGGCGCGATCGATCAGCTCAGAAACCAGGTCGCCCTCCACATCTCCCAGCCCAGCACCAGGCACCAGGACCAGTCAACCCGGCACCCGGCACCGGCGCGTTATTCGAACCGCACGTGCTCCGGACCAGTGATGCGGCTGAGCAGCGGCAGCGTGGCGAGGATCACCAGCAGCGAGACGGCGAGTCCCGCGCCCATGGTCAGGTAGTACACGTGACCCAGGCCTGGCAGCGGGGTGCCGGGCGGGGCCATCTTCGCGATGGTGAGCAGCGAGATCCCGTACGCGGTGCCGGCGGCGACCAGCGTGGCGGCCACCAGCGGCGCGATGGCCTCGGTCAGCACGACGCGGTACAGCGTGCCCGCCGGCGCGCCAGTCAGCCGCAGCATGGTGAACGGCCGCTTCCGCTCAACCAGGCCGCCGCCCGCCGCCACCGCCAGGCTGCAGCCAGCCACCAGCAAGGTGAGCGCGACGGCGATATCGACCAGCCGCTGGACCGTCGCTGCCACGCTCAGGCGCGCGCTGACTGCCTCGCCGAAGGTTCGCGGAGCGCTGCCCGAGACGGACTCTTCGGTGTGCGTGATCAGGTAGGTGCGGACCCGCTCGAGCTCGGCCCGGCTGCTCACCTTCACGAGCACGGCCTGCAGGAACAGCCGGCGCACGTCGCCGTGGTAGGCGGGGCTGGCGCGGTTCACGATCGGCTGCGTGGTGTAGGTGGGGTTGTCGCCGAACAGGTTCAGCGTGTTCGCCTTTGCGTAGCCGGCGTGCGGCCGGCACCGGCCGAGCGCGCCGATCTCGCTGATCCCGCCGCAGCCGACCACGGCGGTAAATTCCGGCAGCCGGGCGGGCGGGCCAGCGGGCGGGCCCCCGGATGGCTTACCGCCAGGGCCGGGCTGCCGGCTGAGCGGCAGTGCGTAGACCGGGACGGCGGTGGCACCGCGGAAGGCGGCCAGCCCGGCCATCAGCCGGGAGCCGGCCGCGGGCGGCAGGCCGTTCAGCGCCATCGCCCTGACCCTGGCCGATCCAGCGCCGCCGGCGCCAGGCCCCGGGCTGCCGGTGCAGTTGACGGTGTTGCCGCAGACGGGGCTGGCGGTGAAGCCGTCCAGCAGCACGTTGCTGAGCGCCCGTGCCGACGGGGTCGCCGTGGTCGCGTTGACCGCTGGCAGCAGGGCGGCGACGACGGTGCCGAGGAAGACGGCGAGCACCAGGCCGCTGACCGACCGGAACGCGGCCTTCGGGTTGTCGGCCAGCCGCCGGGCCGCGAGGATCGACGACGCGCGCCCGGTCGCGGGCAGCAGCCGTGCGGCCCGCTCGGTCAGCCACGGGCCGCCGATCACGAGCCCGATCATGATCACGAGCAGGCCGGGAAAGGCCGGGGCGCCGATGTTCTGACTGGTCGTCAGCAGCATGCCGGCAACGAACAGCACGGCCCCGGCGAGCAGCGGCGCGATCCGCCAGGTGCTCGGCGGCGACGGCGCGACCCGCCTGCTGACGCCGAGCGGGGTGAGCCTGACCCTGCGCAGTGCGAGCACGGACGTCACGGCCGCGGCCGCCGGAACCCCGGCCAGGATGGCCAGGTACCCCCAGGCAGGCGGCGTGACCTCCGCCGGGAAGTACCTGGCGCTGGTGATCGCCGTCCCGGCCAGGGCCGGCCTGATCAGCATGAACAGGCCGACGCCGGCCGCCGCGCCGAGAAGCGCGCTGACCACCGCGTCGACCGAGGCCAGGATGGCGACGTCGGCGGACGTGGCGCCGACCAGCCGCAGTGCGGCGTAGCGTTCCTCGCGCCGGGCAGAGGCGAGCCTGGTAGCGGTGCCGATCAGGATCAGGATCGGGAGCAGGAACGCGAGCGCGCCGACCGCGAACGCGTCCCGGAAGTACGACGACCAGACCTGCTGACCAGGCGATGTCGCGATCTTGTCGACCTTGATGGTGTCCGGCAGCGCCGCCAGCGCCGCCGGCGTCCTGCCGACGACGATGACCAGCTCGCCGGGACCGGTCAGCGCCCTCGCCCCGATAGTCCCGGCGAGCGTGCCCGGGTACCGGCCGGCCAGCTGGTCCCGCGGCGCGCTGCGCAGCAGCGCCGCCAGCGCGGGCGAGGCGTAGTACTGGCCCGCCGCTGGCAGCCGCTGCAGGCCCGGTGGTACCGGAGCCCGCGACCCCAGCGCCGCGACGTCGAGCCGCTCGATGGTCTGGCCCCGGAAGACCTCGTTGCTGTAGTTCCACAACTCCGTCCGGCCGGCCGCGGCGCCGGCGGCCGGGCGCATCGCGGTCGTGGCCTCCCAGTCCGGCCGGGCGCTGGTCACCTGGAAGGCATGGAAGTCCGCCAGGACGGCGAGCATGATGGCCACGCCAGCCGCCACGGCCGCCGCGGTCACCACCAGTCTGGTCACAGCCTCCCGGCCGCTGCGCAGCGTCAGCCGCAGCCCGAGCCTGACCATCACCGCCGCCCCAGGCCGGCGGCCACCTGGCCGTCGCTGACGCCCACGGTGCGGTCGGCATAGCCGGCGATCTTGCTGTCGTGCGTGACCAGCACCACGGTCGTGCCGTCCTGCCGGGCCAGGCCGACCAGCAGGTCCATCACCATCCGCCCGGAGGCCGAGTCGAGCGAGCCGGTCGGCTCGTCAGCGAACAGCACATCGGGCCGCGCCGCCAGCGCGCGGCCGATCGCCACCCGCTGCGCCTGCCCGCCGGACAGCTCGCCAGTCCGCCGTCCGCCCAGCCCGTCCAGGTCAAGCCGCTTCAGCCACCAGTCGGCGCGGCGGTAGGCCTCACGCCGGCCGCCCCTGGCCAGTATCACCGGCATCGCCACGTTGTCGGCGGCGGTCAGCTCGGGTATGAGCTGGCCGAACTGGAACACGAAGCCGAACGCGGTGCGCCGCAGCACCGAGCGCCTCTTGTCGCTGAGCTCGTCGATCCGCTCGCCCTTGAACCACACCTGGCCGCGGTCCGGCCGGAATATCCCGGCCAGGCAGTGCAGCAGCGTCGACTTGCCCGAGCCGCTCGGGCCGACGACGGCAACGATCTCGCCATCGGCCACGGCCAGGCTGGCGCCCCGCAGGGCGGGCGTCTGCCCGAAGGACCGGTACACGTCTCTGGCCTCAAGCAGGCCGTCCTGCAGTGCTGTC
Source organism: Streptosporangiaceae bacterium (assembly GCA_035763085.1). GTDB lineage: Bacteria > Actinomycetota > Actinomycetes > Streptosporangiales > Streptosporangiaceae > DASUBV01. The sequence continues at coordinate 19,182 of DASUBV010000359.1, forward strand.
GTTGTCATGAGCAGATGATG
>DASUBV010000360.1:0-60018 GCA_035763085.1 Streptosporangiaceae bacterium
TCTGGCTGCTGGACGGCGGGCAGCGGCTGGCCTCGGCGCGGCTGTCGCGCCGGGGCGGCGGGCGCGACGCGCGTGACGCCGCGAACGGCAGCCGCGACGCGGAGCGAGTACGGCTGTCTGACAGGTGACAGATGCCTGTTCGCGAGGACCGCGAGCGAGCGCGGGGAGGTAGCCGGCTGGATAACCGGACCTGGCCACCAGCCGGCGGACCCGGCAGCGGGCAGGGGCGGCGGAACGTTGCTGAACGCCGGGCATTGTCGGTTATGGTGGCGGTTCCGGTGTCGATGTGGGCACAATCGGCTAACTGGACGGGGATGAGATGGCTGAGCCACCAGTCGCCCCCTACCTCGCGCGGGTCTATGACGATCACGGCGATCCGGCGGGCACGTGCTTTCAGGTGCTCTCGGGCGTGCTGGTGACGGCATGGCAGGTGCTGGACGCCATGGGAGCCGGCCATGAGGGCGCGGTCGTCGCGCTGGACCCGCTGGTCGGCGGCCCCGCCCGGCGCGCTGTCGTGCACCGTCTCGACCCCGTGCACGACCTGGCCGTCATGGTGACCGACGAGCCGCTGCCGGAGTGCGTCCCCGGCCTGGCCGCCAGCGACGAGGTTGTCCTCGGCACGCCGGTCGTGATCACCGGGACACCGGTGCTCAGCGATCCCCGGCACAGCTACCCCTACATTGACGCCGACGGCCGCTGGGCCGGCGCGGCCGTGCACGACGTCGCCGGAGACGGCCAGGTCCCGCTGCGCAGTGTCGCCGCGGGCGGTGTCACGCCCGGGATGAGCGGGGCGCCGGTGCTGGCCGGCCGGCCCACGGTGGCCGGCCTGGTCGTGGTGGGGGTGGTCTCCTCCCGTTACAACGCCGCGGCCTGGGGCGGCGAGTCAGTCCAGGTCACCCGCACCGAGGACCTGGCGGAACTGCTGACCGGGATCGCGGACATCACGCTGTCGCGGCGCGGCGGGCCGCGGCGGGGTTATGTGCCCGGCACCGAGCTGTGGACGCTGACCGGGCACGGCGGATGGGTCTACGCGGTGGCCTTCAGCCCCGACGGGAACCTGCTGGCCTCGGCGGGCGAGGACATGACCGTCCGGCTCTGGGACGTCGCCACCGGAGTCCTGGCCGGCACGCTGACCGGGCACGGCGGCGCGGTCAGCGGCGTCGCGTTCAGCCCGGACGGGCGCAGCCTGGCGACCGCGTCTCACGACCGCACGGTGCGGATCTGGGATCTGGGCAGCGGTCAGTCGCGCGTTCTCACCCGCGAGACCAACTGGGCCGGCGGGGTCGCGTTCAGCCCGGATGGCCGCCTGCTGGCCGGGACCGGCTCGGGCCGGACGGCGCAGCTCTGGAACGCCGCCGCCGGCGCCGCGGCCGGGACGCTCACCGGGCACGCCGGCTGGGTGAGCGGCGTGGCCTTCAACGCCCGGGGCAGCCTGCTCGCGACGGCCGGCACCGACGGGACCGCGCGGCTGTGGGAGGTCGCCACCCGGATGCCGGTCCGCAAGCTGGCCGGTCACACGGACTGGCTGACCGGGGTGGCGTTCAGCCCCGACGGGCGGATGCTGGCCACCGTCAGCCGTGATGCGACGGCCCGGCTGTGGAACGTGGCCAACGGGGTGGCCGTCGCGACGCTGACCGGCCACACCGACTGGGCCGCCGGGGTGGCGTTCAGCCCGGACGGTGCCCTGCTTGCCACGGCCGGGAAGGACAAGACGGTCCGGCTGTGGGACGTTGCCACCGGAGCGCCGGCCGGGACGCTCACTGGTCACGGCGACTGGGTGCGGGCCCTGGCCTTCAGCCCGGCGGGCGGCCTGCTCGCCACCGCGGGCGACGATCAGGCCGTCCGGCTCTGGGAATAGCCGCCGGGCGGGCCTCCGCCCTGCGGTCCCCGCCCGCGGCGCGGCGCGGTCAGCCGCGGGTGTCGGCCAGGTGGGCCTGGATAACCGAGTCGAAGTCGGGGTCCGCAGTCAGGCCCAGGCAGGCGGCCCGGCCGGCCCGGACCCGGACCGGCCAGCTGCTCACGATCCGCTCCGTGGCGGGGTCGGGCACGAAGTCGATCAGCGCGCTGGCCTGCGGGCCGGCCGCGCGCTCCAGCGCCGCGATCATGTCGGTCACGCTGACCGTCAGGGCCGGCAGGTTCACCGCCGTGCGGCCGCCCCAGTCCTGCTCGGCGGCCGTGGCCGCGCGCAGCAGCCCGGCGATCGCCCGGCCGGGGGAGGCCAGCGCCGCCTCGGTCGCGGGGTCCACCGGGCAGACCGCGCGCTGGCCGGCCAGCGGCTCGCGGATGATGCTGGACAGGAAGCCGGACGCTGCCGCGTTGGGCTTGCCCGGCCGGACGCTGACCGTCACCAGGCGGACGGCCCGGCCGTGCAGGAAGCCCTTGCGGGTGTAGTCGGCCAGCAGGTACTCGCTGATCAGCTTCTGCGTGCCGTAGCTGGACTGCGGCGTGGGCAGCGTGTAGTCATCGACGGCCGCCGGCATCGGGTGCTCAGGGGCGGCGCCGAACACCGCCAGCGAGCTGGCCAGCACGACCACGGGCTGCGTGCCGAGCGCCCGGCAGGTGGCCAGCAGCGACTCAGTGCCCTGCAGGTTCGCCCGCATGCCCAGGTCGAAGTCCGCCTCGCACTCGCCGCTCACCGCCGCCGCGAGGTGGAAGATCACCTCCGCCCCGGCCAGCGCCTGCCGGCCGGCCTGCGGCAGCTCCCCGACATCACCGCGGATCTCGGTCACGCGGTGGTCGGCTGCCAGGTCCGCCGGCGCCGGGAACTGGTCGATGAGCGTGACCTGTCCCAGCGGCCGGGCCGGCGCGCCGGCCACCTCCAGCGTTCCGGCCGCGAGCAACTCGCGGGCCAGCCGCGCGCCCAGGAACCCGGCCCCGCCGGTGATCACCACGTTGACCACGTCTGTCCGCCTTCCCGCCGGGCCAGGGATCCCGGATAGCACGATCTTAGGCATTCGTGCTGACCCGGCACCTGGCTGGCCGAAGCTGGCGACGGCGCCCGTCCGGTCGCGGGCGTACCGTATTCAGATGGCGAGCATCGAGGACGCGGCGCGGATCGCCCGTGAGCTGCCCGAGGTCACCGAGGGCGACCGGCACGGCAACCACACCTGGCTGGTCGCGGGCAGGGCGTTCGCGTGGGAGCGGCCGTTCAGCAAGGCCGACCTGCGCCGGTTCGGCGACCAGCCGCCGCCCGAGGGCCCCATCCTGGCTGTCCGCGTCGAGGATCTGGGCGAGAAGGAGGCCGTGCTCGCCGCGCACCCCGGCGAGTTCTTCACGATCCCGCACTTCGACGGCTACGCCGCGATCCTGATCCAGCTGCCGGCCGTCTCGGGCGGGGCACTGCGCGAGGCCGTGACCGACGGCTGGCTGGCCGTGGCGCCGCCGAAGCTGGCCCGCGAGTACCTCGGCTCCCGCTAGTCGCTGGCCGCGGGTGCGCCGCCGGCGTGCTCGCTGGGCAGGCCGGCGTGACCGAGATGGCGGGCGTACCCCTCGGTTTCGCGCGGCAGGGTCCCGTTGCCCTCCGGCCGGCGGGACTCCCGGCCATGACGGCTGTCATGGTCAGGTCATGACAGCGATATAAGCGGCATCCGGCCGCCCGCCGACAGACTGGAACCATGACAACGACGAGCACTGCGGCTGCGGCCCGAGCGCGCGCAGCCAGTCACCCGCCGGGCCAGCTGGCCGTCGACCTCGCTAGCGTGCACAAGAACTTTGGCTCGCTGCAGGCCGTGCGGGGCATCGACCTGACCATCAGCTCCGGCGAGATCGTTGCCCTCCTGGGACCCAACGGAGCGGGCAAGACGACCACCATTGACATGATCCTGGGCCTGTCCCGGCCGTCCTCCGGCGAGGTGTCGGTGTTCGGCACGCAGCCGCGCCAGGCCATCACCCGCGGGCTCATCTCCGCGGTCATGCAGACCGGCGGACTGCTCAAGGACCTGACTGTCGCCGAGACCGTCGAGTACACCGCGAGCCTGTTCGCCACCAGCGAGCCGACGGGCGAGGTGCTGCGCCGGGCCGGCATCACCGAGATCGCCGACCGCCGGGTGGCCAAGTGCTCCGGCGGCGAGCAGCAGCGACTGCGGTTCGCCATGGCGCTGCTGCCCGACCCCGAGCTGCTGGTCCTGGACGAGCCCACGACAGGCATGGACGTGGACGGCCGCCGCAACTTCTGGGCCTCGATCCGCGAGGACGCGGCCAAGGGCCGGACCGTGCTGTTCGCCACGCACTACCTGGAGGAGGCCGACGCCTACGCCGACCGGATCGTGTTGCTCGCGCACGGCCAGATCGTGGCCGACGGGACGGCGGCGCAGATCAAGGCGCTGTCGGCCGGGCGGACCGTGCGGGTCACGCTGCCCGGTGCCGACGCGCATCAGCTGCGTCAGGTCCCCGGCGTCGACAGCGTCGAGCTGCGCGGCGACACCGTGCTGATCCACGCCAGCGACAGCGACGCGGTGGCCCGGTACCTGCTGACGGCCACCCCGGCCCGGGACATGGAGATCACCGCCCGCGGCATCGAGGATGCCTTCCTCGCCCTGACCGGCGACGGCAACGCGACGGGCGCCGCCACCGAAGGAGCAGCCCGATGACCGCCGTCGCGCCCGACCTGAGCAGCCGCCGCGCTCCGGCGCTGGGCGGCTTTAACCTGACCGCGCTGCGCCTGGAAGTGCGGCGGATGCTGCGCAACCGGCGGACGATGCTGTTCACCCTGATCCTGCCGGTCGTGTTCTTCCTGATCTTCGGGCTGAACAAGGTCTACGCCAACGACAAGCTGGCGCACGGCAACGAGTCGGCCTTCATCATGCTCAGCATGGCCCTGTACGGGGCCGTGCTGGCCACCACGGCCGGCGGGGCGATGGTCTCCATCGAGCGGGCCGAGGGCTGGAGCCGCCAGCTGCGGCTGACACCGCTGTCCCCGGTGGCCTACATCGCCATCAAGATGCTGACGGCGATGGTGCTCGGCCTCGGCTCCGTGGTCGCGGTCTTCGTCGTCGGCCGGGCCACCGGCGTGCCGCACCTCGATGGCATCCTGTGGATCGGCTGCGGGCTCAGCGTCTGGGTCGGCTCCCTGGTGTTCGCCGCGTACGGCCTGTTCATGGGCTACCTGCTGCCCACCGTGAACGTCATGCAGATCCTGTCCTTCACGCTGGTCCTGTTCGCCTTCGGCGGCGGGCTGTTCGTTCCGCTCAGCCAGTTCTCGCCCCTGCTGCGGACCATCGCCGAGTACACCCCGCTGTACGGGCTCAACCAGCTGGTGCACGCCCCGGTCATCGGCGGTGACGTGAAGCTGGTCTGGGTGGCCAATGCGGTCGCCTGGCTGGTGATCTTCGCCGCAGGCGCTATCTGGCGGTTCCGCAAGGACACCGCGCGGGTCTAGCAGGCGGTTCGCCCGGCGGCGGGCCGGCGGCCAGCAGGTCGCCGGCTCGCCGCCATTTCTTTTATTACGCAGAGCCGGCTTCTGGTTGCTATGCGTGACAGCTCCGTTACGGGTCTAGTAGCCTTCTGGACCGTTCCGGCAATGTTGCATCGCCGTCGGCAGCCGTACACTCCGCGCGCATCCTTGGGGGCAAGCGCATGCGCGCGGCGGGCGCCCGGCGGTGCTGACGGCAGCATTGCGGACCACATTCGGCAGCTGATCTAGGGGGGATCATGCCCGAGCCGGTTCGCGCTGGCCAGCGTTACCTGCCCGGCCTGGACGGGCTGCGGGCGCTGGCCGTGCTCGCGGTGGTGGCCTACCACTTAAACGCGAGCTGGGCACCGGGCGGGTTACTCGGGGTCGGCGTCTTCTTCACCCTGAGCGGCTACCTGATCACCGACCTCCTGCTCGGCCAGCGCGAGGCGGCCGGCCGGCTGCAGCTCGTGGACTTCTGGCAGCGCCGGGCCCGGCGGCTGCTGCCCGCCTTGTTCGTGATGCTGCTGGTGGTCATCGGCTGGGTCGCCCTGCTGGACCGCGCTCAGCTCAGCGCCCTGCGCGGGATGGTCTGGTCGGCTGCGCTGTACGTGAGCAACTGGTGGCTGATCGTCCAGCACACCTCGTACTTCGCCCGGTTCGGCCCGCCCTCGTCGCTGGGCCACCTGTGGTCGCTGGCGGTGGAGGAGCAGTTCTACCTGATCTGGCCGTGGCTGCTGTTCCTGGGACTGATGCTCACCCGGCGGCGCCGCCGGGAGGCACCGTCGTCCGGCGAGCACTTCGGGCTGGCCGGCGTCACGCTGCTGCTGGCGGGCGCCTCGGCCCTGGCGATGGCCCTGCTGTATCACCCCGGCTACGACCCGACGCGGGTCTACGACGGCACCGACACCCGGGTGTTCGGGCTGCTGATCGGTGCCGCGCTGGCGTTCTTGTGGCCGAGCCGCAAGCTGCGCGCGGACATCGGCGCGGCCAGCAGGTGGTGCCTGGAAGGCGTCGGCGTCGTCGGCCTGCTCGTCATCGGCGCGCTGATCTGGCGCAGCACCGAGTACTCCGCGTTCTTGTATCCCGGCGGGATGGTGCTGCTGTCATTCGCCACCGTGCTGGTCGTGGCGACTGTCGCCTCGCCCGCCACCCGGCTCGGCCAGGTGCTGGGCGTGGCCCCGGTGCGCTGGATCGGCGTCCGCTCCTACGGCATTTACCTGTGGCACTACCCGATCATCGTGCTGACCACCCCCGCCACCGGCCAGGAGACCCTGCTGCGCGAGGTGCTGCAGGTGGCCGCCAGCATCGCGGTCGCGGCGCTGTCCTGGCGGCTGGTGGAGGAGCCGATCCGGCACGGCGCGCTGGGCCGGCTGGCGGCCCGCGCCCGCGCGGCCCGGCAGCACCCGATGGCCCGGCTGCAGGGCTGGGCTGCGCTGGCCGGCGGAGTGGGCGTCCTCGGCCTGGCCGGCGCGTGCCTGGCCGGCGTCATCCCGGCGATGGCGCCCGGCCAGCAGAGCAGCTCGGCCGCGGCGGCGCTGCCGAACGCCGGCGGCAATGCCGACCGGGTGCAGGCCCTCGCCCCGTCGGGCGGCAAGGGCAGCACGAAGCAGGCCGCGGGCGGGCCGGGCGCCAGGAAGCAGCCGCGCACCTCCTGCCAGCAGGTGGTGCACATCGGCGACTCGACCTCCGACGGGCTCATCTCCAGCGACTACCTGCCCAACCCCGCGCAGCGGCTGTCGGCCAGGTACGCCAGGGTCGGCGTTCGCAAGGTCTACTGGGAGATCTCGGGCGGCCGCTCGATTGTGGAGACCCTGGAGGGCCAGCCCAACGCCTACACCGTGGCCCAGCGCCTGCTGAGAAACGGCTACCAGGGCTGCTGGGTGCTGGCGCTGGGGACCAATGACACCGCCGACGTCGCGGTCGGCTCGGTCGTCCCGATCGGCGCCCGGATCAGCCGGATGATGTCGGTACTCGGCAGCCAGCCGGTGCTGTGGATCAACGTCAAGTCCCTGCTCAGCAGCGGGCCCTATTCCGAGACCGACATGAAGGAGTGGGACTCCGCGCTGCTGCGGGCCTGCGCCAGGTACCCGAACATGCGGGTCTACGACTGGGCGGACGTGGTCAAGACCAGGTGGTTCATCAACGACGGCATTCACTTCACCTCGCCGGGTTACGCGGCCCGGTCCCGCGATATCGCCCGGGCGCTGGCCGAGGCGTTCCCCGCCGCGCCGGCCAGCCAGCCCAGCTCGCCGAGCTCAGCGGGCCAGCAGAACGACGCGACCGGGAGCTGCGTCGTGCACTAGCGGGCCCGTGCGCGTCAGGCGCGCGCCCGGGCCAGCAGGTCGGCGATGGCCTGCAGCACGAGGTCTGGCTGCTGGAGGTGCGGGACCTGGTGCGAGGCGCCGGGCAGGAGGCGCTGCTCGCCGCCCGGCACTGACGCCGCCAGGGTGGCCTGCATGGCCCGCACACCATCCTGGGCCTGGCGGGCCAGCTCCGCGGACGCGAACTGCGCCCAGTACGGGTTAGTCCCGGTCGCGGTGAGCACGATCAGCGGCACGGCGGGCAGCGGCCCGCCGCCGCGCAGCTCGGCGTAGATCTCGGTCTCGAAGTTCGCGGTCTCGGCCATGGCCGTCCGCCAGGCCCGGAGGTGGTGGTCGATCAGCGGGCCGCGAGCGGCCTCGGGCCACGCCGCGTAGAGCTGGCCGAGCTGGACCCGGGCCGCCCGGACCTGCTCGTCGGTCAGCCCGGTCAGCTCCGCCTGCGCCGCCTTCATCTGCTCGGCCAGCTCAGCGGCCTGCGGCGGGAGGTAGGACATGATGTCCTCGTGACCCGGCTCCAGCAGGAGCAGTCCGCTCACCTCGCCGGGGAACAGCTGGGCGTATCGGCGTGCGTAGAAGGCCCCCAGCGAGTGGCCGGCCAGCACGTAGGGGGCGCTCACGCCGGCCGCCGCCAGCATGTCGCGCAGCTCGCCGGCGACCTCCGCCGCCGAGCGGGGCAGCGGCACCGGGTCGCTCCAGCCCGTCCCGCCCCGGTCGTAGAGCACGCTGGTGGCCTGCGCGGCCACCCGTTCGTGCAGGTTCAGGAAATCCAGCCCGACCAGGCCGGCGCCGGGCAGGAACACCACCGCCGGGCCGCCCGAGCCCGAGCGGTGCAGCGCGAGCCGCCGCCCGGCTACTTCCTGCAGCCGCCCGAGCGGCGGCGCCTGCCCGCCCTGGTCCGCCGCGAGACCTGTGGCCTGGTTCTGCATTCCTGCTCCTTCGCTTCCGGCGGCTCTGGGCTGCGCTGGCAGCGGGCCCCTGTGCCGCAGCCAGGCTGCCCGCCGGCGCCGTTACTGTTCTCAATTCTGAGAACAGTAACATAAATGAAAGTAATAGCGGGCGGCTAGGCTGCCGCACATGACGAGCAGCCCAGCGGACTACGCCGACCCGGTGCCGGTGAGCCTGGACGTCCGGTGGATCCACGGATCGCGGCGGCGGTCCCGCGACACCGGGCCGGCGATCCAGGTGCACGCCTGCGATGAGGCCACCTTCATCCTGCGGCAGAACAAGGCGGTGCATTACGAGGCGCCGTTCCTGTACCTGTTCTGCGGCGCGGACCGTGCCCTGCTGCTGGACACCGGGGCAACCGCGGAGCCGGCCGCCTTCCCGCTCCGGGCCACCATTGACGACCTGCTGGCCGGGTGGCTGGCCGGTCACCCGCGCGACGGCTATCAGCTGATCGTCGCGCACACCCACGGCCACGGCGACCACGTCGCCGGTGACGGGCAGTTCGCCGGCCGGCCCGCCACGACCGTCGTCGGCCGCGAGCTCGAGGCGGTCCGGGAGTTCTTCGGCTTCACCGGCTGGCCCGCCCAGGTCGTGACCCTGGACCTCGGCGGCCGCGTGCTGGAGATCACCGGCAGCCCCGGCCACCACCGGGCGGCCATCACCGTCTTTGACCCGCGCACCGGCTTCCTGATCACCGGTGACACGGTGTACCCGGGCCGGCTGTATGTCTCCGACATGGCGCAGTTCGCCAGCAGCCTCGACCGGATGGTGGAGTTCGCGGAAGCCCGGCCGGTCACGCACGTCATGGGCTGCCACATCGAGATGACCACCCGGCCGAACCGTGACTACCCGGTCGGCACGACCTACCAGCCCGACGAGCCGCCGCTGCCGATGACCGTCGCTCAGCTCCGCCAGGTGCGCGACGCCGCCCGCTCGGTCGCCAGCCGGCCCGGCGTTCATGGCTTCGGCGACTTCATCATCTTCAACGGGCCCTGCCGGGCGGCGATGTACGGTCAGCTGGCCCGGCTGGCCTGGCGCAAGGTCGTTACTCGCTGAACTCCCCGGCCTGGACGCCGGCCAGGAAAGCCGACCACTCGGCCGGGCCGAACCGCAGCACCGGGCCCGCCGGGTGCCTGGAATGCCTGACCGCGACAACGCCGGGCAGGTTACGGGCGACCTCAACGCAGTTGCCGCCACTGTTGCTGCGCGTGCTCTTTCGCCAGACCGCATCAGTCAGGTCAGCTTCGGAGCTGGTCATGTTGTCCTCCCAGCGAGGCCGCCCTAGCTGGTTGCTGCCGCGGCCTCCGCGATCATCCTGCGCGACTCCTCCGGGCCCACAGCCGAAGCCACAAGGTGCGTAAACATTGCCCGATACCGCTCCACCTCGGGCTCCTTCTCAAGGTAGAGGCTACCCATCTGGCTCTCCAGGTAGGTCACATCCGGGTCCAGCGCCTCACTAAAGCCCAAAACCGTGAACGATCCGTCCATAGCCGGATGCGCACCGGAGCGGAACAGGAGCAGCTGGACACTAATGTTGGGACGCTCAGCCAGTTCTGCGACACGCTCAAGCTGCCGGCGCATCACATCAGGCCCGCCGACGACACGACGGATGACTGCCTCATTCAGAACGGCCCATACTTCCGGCCCGTCGTCGGCGAACAGCCGCTGCTGGCGGGCCGTGCGCACCGCGATCCGGTGCTCAATCGCCTGCGCGTCCCGCGCCGCCGGCGCGGCGTGCTCAAAGGCCCGGTAGTACTCCTCGGTCTGGAACAGCCCCGGGATCAGCTCGGCGTCGTACTCCCGGATCGTCGCCGCCTCCGACTCCAGGCCCAGGTAGACCTGGAACCACTCCGGGATCGCGTCGCTGGAGTAGGACTGCCACCAGCCGCGGGTCCGCGCCTCGCGCGCCAGCGTCAGCAGCACTTCCCGCTTGTCACCCTGCACGTCATAGATGTCCAGCAGCGCGCGCAGGTCGACGGGCCGGATCCGCCGGTCGCCGCGTTCCCACCGCGAGATGGCCGAGGCGGTCCAGTCGCCGCCCGACTGCTCCGCTACCTGCTCGATGGTGAGGCCATGCTGCTCTCGCAGGCGGCGCAGCTCGTACTTCAGGCGGCGCCCGCGAACGGTCGGGCTAGGACGGACCGGCATTCGTCACACTCTCATTTCAATTGGCGATTTGCCAAAGTACGCTTGCCATCGTGGTCAGGACAAAGGCATCCTGAGTCTGGCAGACCGTCGGCTGGCCTTGACGGCCGAACGATGCATCCGGGAGGCCGCAGATGACGGGGTTGCCCCGCAGTATGACCAGCGCCGCCGCCGGCGCGCACGGGACTTGCGCAGGCGGTGCTGGCCGGGCTGGCGCGGCCAGCACCGCATGGTGATCGGCTGGTGGAACACACAGGTCGCCTGAGCTTGACTCCGGTGCTGGCCGCGCCTTCCACCTGCGTTCACCGGGGCGGGGCGCTGGCTAGCGCGGCAGGATCTCCGCCAGGTCGTAGCTGACCGGCTCCTCCAGCTGCGCGAAGCCGCACGACTCCGGATCCCGGTCCGGGCGCCAGCGGACGAACTGGGCGGTGTGCCGGAACCGGGTGCCCTCCATGTGCTCGTACCGGACCTCCACCACCCGCTCGGGCAGCAGCGGGACGAATGACAGGTCCTTGCCCGCGTTCCACCGGCTGTGCTCGGACTCCCGCGGGTGCCGCACGCCCTGCTGCACCGCGCCCCAGTTCCACGGGTGCCCCTCGAAGCCGGTCACCAGCGGCTGCAGCTCGGCGAACAGCTCCTTGCGCCGGGCCAGCGGGAACGCGCCGATCACGCCGACGCTGGCCAGCCGCCCGGAGTCGTCGTACAGGCCGAGCAGCAGGGAGCCGATCGCATCGGGCCCGCTCTTGTGCACCCGGTAGCCAGCCACCACGCAGTCGGCCGTGCGCTCGTGCTTGACCTTGAACATCACCCGCTTGTCCGGCTCGTAGGGACCATCCAGCGGCTTGGCCACCACCCCGTCGAGCCCGGCTCCCTCGAACTGGCTGAACCACTGCACGGCCAGGTCGCGGTCCCGGGTGGCGGGAGTGACGTACACCGGCGCGCGGGCCGGCGCCAGCGCCTCGGCCAGCAGCGCCCGCCGCCGCTCGAACGGCCACGGCGTGCAGTCCTCATCGCCCAGCGCGAGCAGGTCGAATGCCACGAACGAGGCCGGCGTCTGCTCGGCCAGCAGGTTCACCCGGCTGGCGGCCGGGTGGATGCGCTGCAGCAGGGCGTCGAAATCCAGCCGCTGCCCGGCCGAGTCGGGGATGACAATCTCGCCGTCGATCACGCAGCGCTCGGGCATGTTGGCCTTGATCGCCGCGACCACCTCGGGGAAGTATCGCGTCATCGGCCGCTCGTTGCGGCTGCCGATCTCGACCTCGTCGCCGTCGCGGAAGATGACCGAGCGGAACCCGTCCCACTTGGGCTCATAGCTCATGGGTCCCTCGGGGATGGCCTTGACGGACTTGGCCAGCATCGGCGCGACCGGCGGCTGCACGGGAAGATCCATAGGGCTATCTTCGCCCACCGGCCCCGTGGCGTGCGCAAACACCCGCCGGCCGGGGCTACCGGCCCGGGACCTGGCCGGGCAGGCTGGACTGGCGGATCTCCAGCTCCGGCTTGAAGGTCACCTGGCGGTGCTGGTGCCCGTCGGTGCTGAGCGCCTCCTCCAGCAGCAGCTGCGCCGCCATCCGGCCCAGCTCCTGGCGCGGCTGCCGGACCGACGACAGCGGCACGGCAGCCGCGGCCGCGAACTCGATGTCGTCGTAGCCGACGATGGCCAGCTCGTCCGGCACCCGGATGCGCCGCCGTGTCATCTCCTGCAGCAGGCCGAGCGCGACCAGGTCGTTGGCGCAGAACGCGGCGGTGGGCCGCTCTCGCGGGTCCAGGCCGGCGATCTCGGCGCCGGCCCGCTGCCCGGCGGCGACATTCAGCGCCCCGGTCTCGATGACACGCAGGTCGCTGACCGCGCCCCCGGCGCGCTGCAGCGCCCGGCGGGCGCCGTCGAGCCGGTCGGTGACCTGACGCAGGCTGGGCGGCCCGCCGACGTAGGCGATCCGCTCATGGCCGGTCTCGACCAGGTGCGCCATGGCCGCCTCGCCGCCCAGCACGTCGTCGACGGCTACCGAGCACTGGCTGCCGGCCGGGGATCTGCTGTCCACCAGGATGACCGGCGTGCCGCGCTGCTGCAGCGCCACCAGCCGCCGCTCGGCGTCGGCCACCGGAGTGATGAGAATCCCCTGGACCCGGTGCTCCTCCAGCAGCTCGAGGTAGCGCTCTTCCTTCTCCAGCTGCTCATCGGTGTTGCACAGGATCACCGCCAGCCCCGAGGTGCTGGCCTCGTCCTCGACGCCGCGCGCGACGTCGGTGAAGAACGGGTTGGCCACGTCCAGGACCACCAGGCCGATGGTGCGGCTGCGGCCCGCGCGGAGCTGGCGCGCGGACTCGTTGCGGACAAAGCCGAGCGCCTTGATGGCCGCCTGCACGCGGTCGCGGGTAGCGCGCGCGACGATCTCGGGCCGGTTCAGCACGTTGGAGACGGTGCCCACCGATACTCCAGCGTGCGCGGCCACGTCCCTGATGCTGACCGGCGCGTTCACCGCCGTCCTCTCTGACCTGGACTGTCAGTGTCCTGGGCAGGCTTGGAACGTGTCAAACCGGGCGCCGGCCGCAGTCGCTGCCGCATCTCGGCCGCGCATTCGATGTGCGGGAGTCGCGTGCCATTCTTACCGAACTGATGTTTGATAGGCTGACGACGCCGCAGCGATGCAGAATCCAATCCGCAGGAGGCACCCCAGTGGGTCAGAAAATGGTTAAGTTCAGCGACCTGAGCGGCGAGCTCATCACCGACGATCACGCGGTGGCCCGCATCGTGATCCAGGAGCACCCGGAACTGGCCGGGGCGCCGGTGGAGATCGAGGTCCTGGCCGACGAGGCGCGCGCCGTCGGGAAGGCGGCAGTCCAGGTGGCCGTGGTCGACATGTTCCTGCCCGGCGAGGAGGAGCCGCGGCACGTGGCCGTGAGCCTGGAGGCCTTCGACAAGCTGGCCACCGACAAGCCGATGAGCGAGCTGCTGATCACCGCGCGCCCGGCCCGCAAGGCCGCCAGGCCGCGGGAGAAGCGCGCCACAGCCGCCGCCACCGCTGCCACGGCCGACTCCGCCGCCGAGTCGGCCGGCACCAGCCGTTCGTCCGGCCGCGGGGCCCGCACCAGTGCCGCCGGCAGTGGCTCGGCGAGTCCGGGCGGCGCCGGCAAGTCCCGCGCGGCCGCGACCGCGCCTGCGGCCGCGGCGACGACGGCCGCCTCGCCGGCCTCAGCCGCCAGCCTGGCCGCCGCCGGCCTGGCCGAGGCCGTCGCCTAGATCCCCGGTCCCTGGTTCCCGGTCCCCGGCCGGTTCACCGGCCGGGGACCGGGGCTCACAGCGGCCGGTCATCACCGGCACCGGGCGAGCGTTGTCCTGCCTGCGCGATCCCGGCGGCGCGACATTGAGCTCTTATCGGCCAGGGCAACTCACGAGGCAAGCCCGTGGTGGCCGGGGCCGCGCGGGACGATCGGCCAGATGTCGACGACGACATCGTCCTGCACGACATGGTAGGCGTCGTACCAGTTCACGGTTGACGGCGAGTAGCCCGGCACCAGGGTCACCGGGTCGCCGACTGCCAGCGGTGAGCCGCCGGGCGCGGCGAAGATGCCGTGCTCCTCATCGAAGCGGACGACCGGATGATCGTGGCCCACGATCGTCACCTCGTCAGGCGCGGCGACCGACTTGCTGCCCGCATCGATGATCACCTTGCCGCTGCGCCGGCTGATCACCGTGGCCTGGATCGTCAGCGAGTGCTCGAATCCGGGGACCATCTTGCCGTGGAAGTTGTCCATGACCACGTACGTGCCGGCCTGGATCTCGGTGATGCCAGGGTAAGCCGCTGTCCAGTGCCAGGTCGCGATCCCGCCCGCCGAGCGGATCGGGCACGGGATGCCGGCGTCCTGCAGTTGCTCAGCGACGCCGGTGAAAAAGCTCATCGCCTCGCGCTGGCGCTGATGCCGCAGCTCGGTGTCGAAGGTCAGCGAGCAGTGCCCCTCATAGCCGGTGATGCCCTCTAGCCGCAGTCCCGGCAGGTCCAGCACCTGGCGGGCTACCGCTAGCGCATCCTGCCCGGTATCCACGCCGCATCGGTCCATGCCGGTGTCGACCTCCACCAGGACACCCAGAGTCGAGCCGGCCGCGACTGCGGCGACCGAGAGCGCGCCAGCGTTGGCCGCATCGTCCACCGCGACCAGGATCCGGTGGTCGCGGGCCAGCCCGGCCAGCGTCGCGATCTTGTCCGGGTGCGCCACCGTGTTGACCACGAACAGGTCATCAAAGCCCGCCGCGGCCAGCACGGCCGCCTCCCAGACGGTGGCCATGGACAGCCCGCCCGCGCCGGCCCGCAGCTGACGCCGGGCCAGCTCGGTGCTCTTGTGCGTCTTGTAGTGCGGGCGGATAGTGGCACCGAGACCAGCCAGCTCGCCGGCCATCTTGTCGATGTTGCGCTGCGCCGCGTCCAGGTCGATAACCAGGGCGGGGGTGACGAGCTCGGCACGGTGGCGGCCGATGGCGGTGCCGTACTGCTGCCTGGCCCGGTCCTGCGCGTGGGCCAGGACGAGCGCGGGATCGGACATCGGTAACCTCCCGGAACGGGTGCAGCGGGCCTGGCCAGCAGTCGTCACGTGACCGGGCCGAGGCAGCGGATGATGCGTACCGGCTCCGCCCCGGCGCGGACTCGGAAGGGCAGGCTGGCTGGCAGCGCGAAAGTCTGGCCGCGCCGGACCGGCTGACTCCCGGAGTCGGTCTCGAGAACACCGCTGCCCGCCACCACGATGGCCACGCTGAGCTGGCCGTCGCTGACCTCAATCTCGTCGGCCACCTCCAGCGCTCTCGCATCGAAGTACGGCAGCACGTCATCGCCGAGCAGCCGAACCTCGCGGGAGGCATGGCTGCTGCGCAGCACGCGGGGCTGCTGGCGGGCCCGCGCGAGCGTCGCGGCGGCGTCGGCAGCGGTGTAATCGATCATGTCGAGAGCCAGGTCCCAGCCCAGGCCCATGGTCGCGCCCCTGTCGTCCTCGCCGGCCGTTTCCGGAATGACGATATGGTCGCTGGGCTCCTGGACCTCGATGAAGGACAGCCGCGGGCCGAGGTAGTGCGGCACTCCCGCGTGCGCAACGTAGACCTCGCCGGGATGAATCTCGGTCCGGTGCAGGGTGGCGCGGATGGCCTGGCCGTCGCGGGACCGCACGGCCGCGGCGAACCAGTCCCGGTCGATGCCGGGCGCGAATCCGATCCCGGCATAAGCGGGCTCGCTGCCATCGCCCGGCGTGTCGAGCAGGATCCAGGCCTCGGTCTTGCCATACGGCGAACCGAGATGGCGGCGAGCCCAGGCACGAGTGGGGTGGGCGTGCAGCGGCACCTGGCCGGCCGGCGAGAGCAGCTTGACCAGGAAGCCGGACACCGGTCCCCACCGCGCGGCGAAGCTCGCGCCCACCATCTCGGCGGGCAGTGCCTCGATGATCTCGCGGAGCGGCACCGGGCCGGCGCCCGGCACGTCGACCGTGCTCAGGCCCTGAGGCCGGCCCTGAGGGTCGGTGTTGCCGGCCAGCGTGCACGAGCCGACCCAGTCCTCCGACCACCAGTCATCGGCCCGGTCCGGCAGGCCGCGGAACGCGCGGGTCATCGAGCCGCCCGCGTAGAAGCGGTAGAGCGGGTGATAATCCAGTGGCAGCGGCCGCCGGATCGCCTCGCGCAGCAATGCGAGCCGCCTGGTCAGGGGCTCGTCGGCGGTGCTCGGGACCACGGTTACTCCTGTCCGGTCAGAAGATGGCGATCGGGTTCCACGGGGAGCCTGTCGCGCCGGGCAGCCGCAGTGGCAGGCCGACGACCATGAACTCAAAGCGCCCTTCCGCCTCGCAGGCACGGGCCACGTCCTCCAGTTGCAGGCTGTCGGAGGCGAACATCCCCATCGCCGTGATCTGCAGCGGGTGGATCGGGTACAAGATGCCCTCGACATTGCTGGGCACCGTCTCCCCGTCGCCATCCGGCAGGAACGCGGCGATGCGCCGCTCGTGCATCCACGGGATCGTGTCGATATGCAGCCCGGCCTTGCCCTGGCCTGACGGCGGGTAGTCGTTGCTCCAGGCGCCCAGCTCCAGCCGCCGCCGGTGGTGCCCGGTACGGAAGACCAGGATGTCGCCCTCGCCGAGGGTCACACCCTGGGCCTTCTCGACCGCTTCGAGTTCCGCCCTGGTCACCGCCTCGCCCGGCTCCAGCCACTTCACGCCGCGAAAGCGGGGCACGTCGAGCAGCACGCCGCGGCCGACCAGGCCGTCGCTGTAGGCCGCCACGTCCAGCGTCGTGGCCCCCTGCGAGGTCATGACCTGCTGAGCGGGTCGTCCGTTGTAGACCATGCCCCGGTAGGCGATGTGGCACAGCGCGTCCATGTGAGTGTGGCAGTCACCATGGAACGCCAGCCCGAAGAAATCGGTGGCGAAGCTCAGGGTGTTGCCCAGGTCAATGTCATGGCCCTGGACGACGTGCCGGATGACCGGGCTCGGGTTGTCCGGGCCGGCCACAGTACTCAGCGGGATCGACATGGTCGCCCGTCGTCCCGACCGGACCAGTGCCGCCGCGGCCCGCACGGTTTCGGGCGTGATGTAGTTCAGTGTCCCGAGCTGGTCTCCGGGACCCCACCGGCCCCAGTTCTTGACCGAATCGAAGGTCTTGTCGAACTCCCGCAGCGTCACCGGCGCGGGCGGTGTCAGTCTCGCCATGCCCTAGCAGACCTCCTAGTCCTGGCCGCGGGCGCTACTGGCCGGGCGCGAGCTGCCCCGGCAGGTCCGCCGCCACGCCGTCCAGCGGGATGCCGAGTGTCTGGCCGCCGTCCAGCACGATCGTCTGGCCGGTGATGTACGCCGAGTCCGGCCCGGCCAGGAACCCGACCACCCGGGCCACGTCGGCGGGCTCGGCGAACCGGCTGAGCGGGATCTTCTTGAGGTAGTCGGGCCCCAGCACCGGGTCAGTAATGATCCACTGGGCGATCCGGGTGTTCACCACGCCCGGTGCGACCGCATTGATCCGGATGCCATGCCGGGCCAGGTCCAGGGCCGCCGCCCGGACAAAGGTGACCACGGCTCCCTTGCTGGCGCTGTAGCCGACCAGGTTCTCCTCGACCTGGACCGCATTGGTGGACGCTGTGACCACGATGGCGCCGCCCTGGCCGCGCATGGCCCGGCCCGCCTCCTGGGCGCACAGGAACACGCCATTGACATTCACGTCGAAGACCCGCTGCCACTGCTGGTCGGTGACCTCCAGCAGCGGGGCCACGCTGGCGATGCCGGCGTGCGCCACCATGACGTCGATGCTGCCCGCGTGCTCGACGCAGGCACGCACCGCCCGCTGCACGTCGGCGCGGCGGCTGACGTCGCCGCCGACGGCGCGCGCGCCATCGCCGAGCCTGGCAGCGGTCTGCCGAGCTAGCTGCTCATCCATGTCCACCAGCACGACACGGGCCTGGCGGGCGATGAAGTACTCGGCGATAGCGGCGCCGATCCCCTGGGCGGCCCCGGTCACCACCACGCCACGGTTGGCGAAGCTGCTGGTCATTCAACCTCCTCGCGGGCGCTCGGAGCACATGCTCATATTATGGGCATCTGCTCATTCCGGATTATTGATCACGTAGGAGGATCGCCGCAAGAGCCCGGTCCGGGCCGGCCTGTCCCCGGCCACCGCTGGACTTGCCTCATGGCCGGCGTCCTGACCGGCGCCGTTCCAGCTCGAGCAGCCGGATCGCGGTCAGCTCATTGGTCACCAGCACGTCCAGGTAACCCCCGTGCAGCGCGCCCAGGATGGCCTCGACCTTGTGCAGGCCGCCGGCCACCCCGACCACCTTGGGAATGTGCCGCAGCTCGGCCAGATCGATGCCGATCCGGCGTTCATGGATGGGCAGGTCGACGACCATGCCGTCGGCGTCGAAGAACTGCCCCAGGATGTCGCCTGCGACACCGCGCCGGCGAAGTCCGCGCATGTCAGCCGAGCTGAGGTAGCCCATGTCCACGATGGTCGCGTCCGGCGCGGGGGTACCAACGCCGACGAGGGCGTGCTCCACGCTACGTGCCTTCCGGAGGACGTGCTGGATAGTCGGCTCGGCCCGCAGGGCCGCAGCCAGCTCCGGCGTGGAGGCCATGATCGGGCTCGGTATGACGGTGGCCGAGGAAATCCCGGACGGCTCCGCCGCCGCGTCGGGCCGCGAGGACCAGATGGTCTCCAGGTAGGCCGCAACCCCGCCGGTCAGGGTGATCATGCCGACTGGCCCCACCGCGCCGAAGCTCATCGCCGTGATAGCCCGCGAGACTGTCTCACCCCAGCCCACACCGAGGCTGCCGCCCGGCCGCAGGTGTGTGCTCATGAACTGCGCGCCGCCGAGCCCGATCCGGGTGTTCAGGGCGTGGTGATCGGCCGATTCCTGATCATGGTCGGGCACGACCAGCGCCTCGCCCAGCGCGAAAGTGCGGCGCAGCTCACCGCTGAGCTCGAAGGCGTCTAGGTACCGGGTGTTGAGGGTGATCGACACCAGGCCGGTCTTCCTGGCCCGGTCGAGCAGCCGGCCAACCGACGCGCGCGAGACCGACAGCTGCCGGGCGATCTCGTCCTGGGTCAGCTCGTCCTTGTAGTAGTACCAGGCGACCCGGAGCAGGAGGTCATCAGAGGTCCAGCGCCCCGCGTCGCCTGGCCGGCGGCCCGGCACTATCCCGGCTCACGCATGTGGGATCACCTGGCCTCCGTCCACGGGGATCACCGCCCCGGTCAGGAATGACGACACCGGGCTCAGCAGCAGCGCGATCCACTGCGCGAGCTCGGCCGGATCGCCGATCCGGCCGAGCGGCACCTGGCTGCGCAGCCAGGCATAGGCCTGCTCCAGGTCGTCCGCCCAGGTCGCGTGGATCGGGGTGTCAACCGGGCCAGGTGCCAGGCAGTTAACCCGGATCCGGTCACCAGCAAGCTCACCCGCGAGCGACTGGGTCAGGTAATCCAGCGCGGACTTGGTCATCCCGTACACCGACTGGCCGGACAGGCGCAGAGTGCCCGACGAGGAGCTGATGTTGACAACCGCCGGCGCCGGCGAGCGCCGCAGCCACGGCAGCGCCGCCTGGATCAGGAAGTACGGCGCGCGCACGTTGGTGGCCACATGCTCGTCGAAGCCCGCCACGTCCCAGTCGGCCAGCGGAAAGTGCCGGCAGACCGCGGCGTTGTTGACCAGGCCATCGACTCGCCCGAACACCCCGGCCGCCTGCTGGACAACCCGTCCGGGGCTGGCCGGGTCAGCCAGGTCGGCGGGCACGCACAGCGACCGGCCGCCCTCCTGCTCAATCGCGGTGGCCACCTCGTGGAGGAGGCTGGCCCGGCGGCCTGTCAGCACCACGGCGGCGCCCGCGGCGGCCAGCCGCCGGGCCGCGGCGGCACCGATGCCGCTGCCGGCCCCGGTTACTACGACCGTCATGCCCGCAAGCCCGAGATCGACGTAGCCGCCGGATCCAGCCGGAGCAGCAGCTGCCACTGAGCCTCCCGATACGCCCGGAGTCACCCGGCCGAGCCAGCGTCAGCGCCGTTGCGGTGCCTCTGACATGCACTTTCCATTACACTATGCGCGAATGTCAAGCCTCTGAGCGTTCGCTCAGCACAACCCAGTGCTCAGGTGCGGCTGGCGCGATAGGCGGGACGATCAGGTGGCTGCGGTTCGCGCCTGCCGCGGAGCCGTCTCCAGCCACCCCAGGTGACCGTCCACCACCGCGATGACCTCGCTGGCGTCGTCGCGGCCGGCCACCCCGGCCCGCCGCAGCACCAGCCCGGCGCCCGGCCGGGCCTGCCGGGCCGCCTCCGGCCGCGGGTCGGGGTCGGCGGTGCTCTCCAGCGACAGCCACCACAGCGGCCCGGCCGTCCCGAGGCCCGCGATCGCCGCGTCGAAGGCCGCCAGCCGGCCCGCGGGGACGTGCATCCGGGTGGCCGAGTGGAACACCACACGGGGTGCGCCGGGCGGCAGGCTCGCGGCGATCCGCGGCAGCACGTCGATGGCGTCGCCGGCCCGGATCGGCGGCGGGTCGGCCGCGGCCACCGCGCACGCCGCGGCCAGTTGCGCGCGCTGCCGGTGATTCTCCGGCCAGACAAGCGCCTCCAGCCAGCTCCGCGCGTCCGGATCGAGCACATCCACCGGGCTGAGGTCGACCCCGAGCACGCTGGCGATCTCCGGCAGCGCGTCCAGGTCCGGCAGCGGCGCGCTGCCGTGCAGGCTCGCCGTCAGCTGTACCGGCGAGCCCGGATCGCCGAAGTGCCGGCCGCCGACGTGGTACCCGTACCGGTCGAAGCGCAGGTTGAGGCCGGCGCTCGTGCCTACCTCGATCAAGTACGCAGGCGCGGGGATCTCGGCGGCGATGGCGGCCAGGCCGAACCGCAGGGCAAGCGCTCGCTGGACCTGGTTGGTCTGCACCAGGCGGGTGCTGATGGTCTTGGTCAGCTCCGGCTCGAACTCCCGGCAGAACGACACCAGGGCCTGGCCAGCAGCGGGATCGTCGGGGGACAGTGCCCGGCTGCCGGCCAGCGACGGGTAGAACCGGGCCAGCGGGTGCCCGGCTCCGCCCAGCAGCAGGTGATGCACCGCGCCGAAGAACAAGAACGTCGGGTACTGCCCTGGCCGGCCGCGGCCGGCCAGGTCCAGCAACCCGTCGTCGGCCGCGACCGCCCGGCTCAGCGCCCGGTACAGCGGCGAGGTGACGAACTCGGTCGGGTCCCGGAACGCGTCCGCGAGCTGCTCCCGGTTCATGACGGTAGCGCTTCCCGGCTCTGCCTGCCGCCCGTCCTCACACCAGCAGGATAAGCAGGCCGGCCATCAGCTTTCGCCGCCAGCGGCGGCCGTCGCCCGCCGTGTCCCGGCCGGGCTCCGCGATCAGCAGTAGCGGGATGACTCACCCGTCCAGTGCGTCATACACCGCTGCCCAGAACCCGGCCTCCAGGTCCGCGCCGCCCGCCGACGCGAACAGCTGCGTGCCGAGCACCCCGGCCAGCCCGGTCGCGGGGTCGTTCAGCCACGACGTGCCGTACCCGCCACTCCAGCCGTAGCCGCGCGGCCCGTCCGGCCCGTCGAGCACCGACACCCCGAACCCCCAGCCCCGGCCGTCCAGGATCGGTCCCGCCGTGTAGCGCTGCTCGTCACTGAGCTGGTTGGTGGTCATCGCCGCGACCCACTCGGGTGCCAGCACCCGGGTGCCGCCCAGCATTCCGCCGTTCAGCAGCATCCGCCCGAAGGTCAGGTAGTCCGCGACCGTGCAGACCAGCCCGGCGCCGCCATCGGCGAAGGGCCGCGGCCGGGCCCACTGGCCGCCATCATCGACCGGCACCAGCTCGCCGCCGGCCTGATCGTAGGCCGGGACCAGCCGGCCCAGCTCGCCGTCGGGCACCCAGAACCAGGTGCCGGTCATGCCCAGCGGCCCGAAGATGTGCTCGGCGCAGTAGGACTCCAGGGACTGCCCGGTTGCCCGGCTGATCAGCACGCCGAGGATCTGCGAGCTGGTCGAGTAGCGCCACTGGGTGCCCGGCTGGTCCATCAGCGGCAGCGTGCCCATCCGGCGCAGCCACTCATCGGGCGCCAGTGCCGGGCCCGGCGCCGGCGGCCCGACCGAGCGCAGCTCCAGGGCCTGCTCGGCGGCCAGGATCGGGTACTCGCCGGGCGGCGCCAGGATCATCCCGAACCCCGCTCGGAAGGTCAGCAGGTCCCGCACGCTCACCGGGCGACGGGCCGGCACGGTGTCCTCCACCGGCCCGGCCAGCTCGCGCAGGACTGGCCGGCCGACCAGCTCGGGCAGCAGGCGGCCGACCGGCTCGTCCAGCCCCAGCCGCCCGGTGCCGATCAGCTGGAGCGCGGCGACCGCCGTGACCGGCCGGGTCATCGATGTCACCCGGAAAATCGCATCGGGCCCGATCGGGGCGCCGCCGGGCGTCATCGACCCGATGGCCTCGACGACGAGGTCCTCGCCGCGGCTCAGCGCCAGTACCAGGCCCGGCACGGTGCCCGCACTGACGAAGCCCGTCATCGTCTCCCGGAGCCGCTTCAGGCCCGTCTCCGAGAAGCCCGCCTCGCTCATCGTGCTCCTTTCCACCGTTATCCCCCGTCCCCCGGTGGACGCCACCGTGGGATCGCCCCGGGCCAGAGTTATCCCCGGGCCGCCCCGCAACGTACCGACCTCGCTGCCGCCCGGAACTCATCGCCGGGAGTTCCCGGTGCCGCCGCCGCGGCTGGCCGCCGGTGCGGCCAGGCAGCAGCGGCGACGGCATTTCCCTGGCTTTACCGGCCCATCACGTAATCCTGGGCTGCGCGTGCCTTCCTGATGACCTGATGACCGCTCTTTCCGTTTCTCGTAACGCCGGGATTCCGAGCATCGAATACGTACCGGGAGCCGATCGCTCCTGCCACGCGGAGACGGCGGCGGGCTTTTTCCGGCGCAATAAGCCACCGATCTGGCTAGTGCGTCCGAATCAGGCATTCTGGCCTGTCAGCGGGGCCGGCGAACCGCATGTCCAGGGGCGCGATAGCTTATTTCCGTGCCGTTGCGCAGTTACCTCGATGGCCGCGTGTTCGCTGAAGTATCGGACGGGCCCGGCCCATTGATCGCGGGCCTGCACGGGTGGGGCCGGGACCGGAATGACCTGCGCACGGCACTGGCCAAATACCGGCGCATTCTGATCGACCTGCCGGGATTCGGCCTGTCGGCGGCGCCGCCTGCGGCCTGGGGGTCGGCCGACTACGCCGCCTGCGTGGCGGCGCTGCTGGAGGAGCACCATCGGGGCGAGCCGGCCGTGCTGGTCGGGCACAGCTTCGGCGGCCGGGTGGCGGTGTGCCTGGCCGCGGCCCGGCCCGACCTGGTCCGCGGCCTGGTCCTGTGCGGGGCACCGCTGCTGCGCGACGCCGGCGCCGCCGTGCCGCCGGCGGGCTACCGGGTGTCGCGGCGCGCGCACCGGCTGGGCCTGCTGAGCGGCCAGCGGTTCGAGGTCATCCGGCGGGCCAGGGGCTCCGATGACTACAACAGCGCCTCGGGGATCATGCGCGAGGTGCTGGTGCGGGTCGTCAACGAGTCCTATGACACGCAACTGGCCGCCATCCGCTGCCCGGTCGCGCTGCTGTGGGGCAGCAACGACCAGTCGGTGCCGCCGAGCGTGGCCGGCCGGGCGAGCGCGCTGCTGCCCGCGCCAGCCGTCACTGAGGTCGTGGCGGGGGCCGGGCACGACGTGCACCTGCAGGCTCCGGCCCGGCTGACCGCCCTCGTCGGGCAGGTCGCGGCGGCCGGCCGGGTGCCGTCGTGCTAGCCGCGGTGGCCGCGTCGCTGGCGTCGGCCGCCGTCCTGGCCGCTGACCTGCGCTGGCTGCGGGTCATGCAGCGCGAGCATTACATCGCCGGCTCGTGCACGGCCGTCGCGCTGCGGTGGGCCGAATGCCGCCCGCCCAACCAGTACCTGGGCCCCGTGCTGGCCGCGGCCGGGATCGTCGCCCTCGGCGCGTGGCTGCCGGACGTGGCCGCTGGCGGCGCGCTGCTGGCGGCGGCCTGTGCCGTGGCGTTCCCGGTGGGCCTGCCGCTGGCCGGCTCGCCGCGGCGGCTGGCCTGGACGCCGCGGCTGCGCCGGCTGGCCGCCGTCTGTGTCGCCGGCCAGGGACTGATGGCCGCCGCCGCGGTGGCCGGGGGACAGCCGGCCGCGATCGGCGCGCTGGCCGTGCTGGTCCCCGCGGTCGTCGATGGCGCCGCGCTGGTGATGGGCCCGGTCGAGGCGCTGGCGGCCCGGCGCTACCGCGTGGCGGCGCGGGCCAAGCTGGCCCGGGTCGCCCCGCTGGTGATCGGCGTCACCGGGTCCTACGGGAAGACCTCGGCCAAGAATCATGTCCGCGGCCTGCTCGGCGGCATCTTCGAGGTGGTGGCCAGCCCGGCCAGCTGGAACAACTCGGCGGGCCTGTGCCGCACCGTCAATGAGTACGTGACCGAGGACACCCGGGTGCTGGTCGCCGAGATGGGCACCTACGGGCCGGGGGAGATCCGCGCGATGTGCGCGTGGCTGCGGCCGGAGATCGGCGTCATCACGGCGATCGGACCGGTGCACCTGGAGCGGATGAAGACCCTCGACGTGGTGCTGGCCGCCAAGTCCGAGCTGCTCGACGGGGTCCGCTCGGCCGTCCTGAACACCGATGACGAGCGGCTGGCCCGGCTGGCCGACGCGGCGGGCTGCGCGGAGGTGTGGCGCTGCGGCACGAAAGGTCAGCCCGGCCTCGACGTGTCGCTGGAGCGCGAGGATGACAGCGTCACGGTCCGGGTCCGGGGCGAGATCGCCGGCTTCCTCGACCCGCAGCCCGGCGTGCACCTGGGCAACGTGGCGTGCGCGCTGGGCGCGGCCCTGGCCGCGGGCGCGCCGCGGGACAAGGTGCTGGGCCGCCTGTCGGAGCTGGTGGTGCCGGCGCACCGGGCGGCCACCGGCGTGAGCGACAGCGGGGTTGTGGTGATTGACGACACCTGCAACTCCAACCCGAGCGGGGCGCGGCACGCGCTGGACCTGCTCGTCCATGCCATCCCGGAACCGGGCCGCCGCGCGGTGATCACGCCGGGCATGGTCGAGCTGGGCCCGGTCCAGGACGCCGAGAACCGGGCCTTCGCCGCCGCGGTGGCCGGGGCGGGCGCGCAACTGGTGGTGGTCGGCTGGACGAACCGGCGGGCCCTGATGGCGGGTGCCCGCGACGGCGGCGCCGAGGTGATCACCGTCGCGTCGCGGCCGGCCGCCCGGCACTGGGTGCGGTCGGCGCTGTCGGCGGGCGACGGCGTGCTGTGGGAGAACGACCTGCCTGACCACTATCCGTAGGCCAGGCGCAAGGCGGGACCGGGGGACCGGGGATCGGCGGAGTGCAGTGGACGACACGGGAACAGCGGGGATCATCTTCGGCGGGCCAGGACCCGAGCACGATGTCTCGGTGCTGACCGGCCTGCAGGCCGAGCGGTGCCTGACCGCCAGCGGCCGGCCGGTGACCGCCATCTACTGGAGCAAGAACGGCAGCTTCTTCGACGTCGGGACCGGCCGGGAGGCGGCCAGTTTCCGCGACGGCGTGCCCGGCAGCGCCGAGCCGCTGCTGGCCGCGGTCGGCAGCGAGCGCGGCTTCAGCCGGCACCGCCGGCTGGGGCGGCCGGCCCTGGTCCCGCTGACCGCGCTGGTGGTGTGCTGCCACGGCGCGCCGGGGGAGTGCGGCCGGCTGCAGGGCCTGCTCGACCTGATGGGCGTGCCCTATACCGGGCCGGGCCAGGCGGGCGCAGCCCTGGCCATGGACAAGCTGGCCTTCGCCGCGGTGGCCGAGCGGGCCGGGGTGCCGGCCATCCCGCGGGTGGACCTCGCCACCGTGTCCGGCCCGGAACTGGACGCGCTCGGGCAGCCGCTGGTCGTCAAGCCCCGGTTCGGCGGGTCATCAATCGGCGTGGAACTGGTTGATGACCCCCGCAGTGCGCGGGACCTGGCCGCGGCCAGCCCGCTGTATGCCGCCGGGGCGCTGGCCGAGCCGTTCCTCAAGGGCTGGCATGACGTCAGCATCGCCCTGCGCACCTGGCCGGAGCGCCAGCTGTCGGCCATCGAGCGGCCCATCGGGCGGTCCGGCCCGCTGCTGTCCTACCTGGACAAGTACGTGCCGGACGAGGGCATGGCGGGCGCGGCCCGGGAGCTGCCCGCCGACCTGGCCTCCGATGTCGCCGCCACGGTGGCCGGGCACGCCCGCACCATCATGACGGCGGCCGGGGTCCGCGGCGTGGCCCGGCTGGACTTCATGACCGACGGGGCCAACGTGCTGGTCAACGAGCTCAACACCATCCCCGGCTCGCTGGCCCGGTACCTGTGGATCAGCCCCGAGATCCCGTTCTCCCGGCTGCTGGGCGACCTGCTCGACGAGGCGGTGGCGCAGCCGTCCTACCGGCCGGTCCTGGCCGGCGCGGACGGTCACCTGCTGCACGACGCCGCGTCGGTGGCCGCCAAGCTGGCCTAAGACAGGCGGGCGGCGGCGCGCCGCCAGGGGGCGGTGTTGCCGGACGGCTCGTAACGGCGCAGTTCCTGGCTGGCGCTGACCAGGGCGCGCATGCCATCCAGGTCGGCCGGGGCCGCACCCAGGGCGCGGGCCTGGACCAGGATGTTGCCGATCGCCGTCGCCTCGGCCGGGCCGGCCACCACGGGCAGGCCGCAGGCGTCGGCGGTGAGCTGGCACAGCAGCTCATTGCGCGAGCCGCCGCCGACCACGTGCACCGTGTCCACGGCCTGGCCGGATAGTTCCTGCGCATCAATGATGGCCCGCCGGTAAGCCAGCGCCAGGCTGTCCAGGATGCACCGGGTCAGCTCGGCCGGGCCGTCCGGCACGGCCTGGCCGTGAGCCTGGCACGCCGCAGTGATCCGGCCGGGCATGTCGCCGGGCGGCAGGAAGACGGGGTCGTCGGGGTCGATGACGAAGCTCAGCGCCGGTACCTGCGCGGCCTGTGCAGCCAGCTCGGCGGGATCGGCCGCCAGCCCGGCCTGTGACCAGCTCCGCACGCACTCCTGCAATAGCCACAGGCCCATCACGTTGCGCAGGTAGCGGACGGTGCCGTCGATGCCGGCCTCATTGGTGAAGTTGGCCCGCATGCTGGCGGCTGACAGTACCGGCGTGCTCAGCTCCAGGCCGACCAGCGACCAGGTACCGCACGACACGTAGCCGAACCGGGCTCCGCGGGCGGGCACGGCGGCCACGGCCGAGGCGGTGTCGTGCGAGCCGACGGCGGTCACCGGCAGCGGCGCGGCCAGGCCGAGCGCGGCGGCGACCTCGGGCCGCACCGGCCCGAGCTGCTCGCCTGGCCGCCGCAGTGGCGGGAACAGTGACCGGCGCAGCCCGGCCCGCTCGATCAGCGGCCAGGCCCAGTCCTGCGTCCGGGCGTCGAGCAGCTGCGTGGTGGAGGCGTTGGTCAGCTCCGCGCCGGGCTGGCCGGTCAGCCAGTAGCCGAGCAGGTCGGGGATGAGCAGCAGGGTAGCCGCCGCGTCCAGCTGCGCTGTCCCGGTCGCGGCGGCCAGCTGGAAGATCGTGTTGAACGGGAGCAGCTGGGTGCCGGTGATCTCATACAGCTGCGCCGCCGTGGCCACCGCGGCGAACCGGTCCGCGACGCCGGCCGTGCGCTCGTCGCGGTAGTGCACCGGGTTGCCCAGCAGCGACCCGTCCGGCCCGAGCAGGCCGAAGTCCACCCCCCAGGTGTCGACCCCGGCGCTGGCCAGGTCGAAGTCGCGGGCCGCGGCGCGCAGCCCGGCCAGCACGCTGTCATACAGGGCCAGGATGTCCCAGTGCAGCGTGTCCAGCAGCCGGACCGGGGTGTTGGCGAACCGGTGCACCTGGTGCAGGTCCAGCTGCCCGGGCCCGGCCCGGCCGACGATGACCCGGCCGCCGGACGCGCCCAGGTCCGCGGCGGCGACCGCGACGGGGCTGGTCATCGCAGGAATGCGGCGGCCACGCCGCCGTCGACCGGGATGAGCAGGCCAGTGGTGAGCGACAGCTCGCCCGCGGTCAGCGCGATGACCGCGGCCGCGACGTGCCCGGGCAGCACCTCGCGCTTGAGCAGCGTGCGCTGGGCGTAGAACGCGCCGAGTTCCGACTCGGGGACCCCGTAGACGGCGGCCCGGCTGGCGCCCCAGCCGCCGGCGAAGATGCCCGAGCCGCGGACCACGCCGTCCGGGTTGATGCCGTTGACCCGGATCCCGGCCTCGCCCAGCTCGGCGGCGAGCAGCCGGACCTGGTGCGCCTGATCGGCCTTGGCGGCGCCGTAGGCGACGTTGCTGGGGCCGGCGAAGACCGCGTTCTTGCTGCAGATGTAGATGATGTCGCCGCCCATGCCCTGCGCCCGCAGCAGCGCGGCAGCCGATCGCGAGACCAGGAACGAGCCGCGGGCCATCACGGTGTGCTGCAGGTCCCAGTCGGCGGCGGTGGTCTGCGCCAGCGGCTTGGAGATCGACAGGCCGGCGTTGTTCACCACCAGGTCCACGCCTCCGAAAGCCAGCGCCGCGGCCGCGAACGCGGCGGCGATGCCGCCCTCGTCGGTGACGTCGACGGTCACGGCGGCCGCCACGTCGGCCGAGCCGAGCCCGGCGGCCACCGTCCCGGCCGCCTCGGCGTCGCGGTCGGCGACCACGACGCAGGCGCCCTCGGCGGTCAGCCGCTGCGCGGTGGCCTTGCCGATGCCCGACCCGCCGCCGGTGACCAGCGCGATCCGGCCGGCCAGCGGCCGGGGCCTGGGTCGCCGGGCGAGCTTGGCCTCCTCCAGCGCCCAGTACTCGATCCGGAACTTCTCCGCCTCGCTGATGGGGGCATACGACGAGACGGACTCGGCGCCGCGCATCACGTTGATGGCGTTGACGTAGAACTCGCCGGCCACCCGGGCGGTCTGCTTGTCGGCGCCGAAGCTGAACATCCCGATGCCGGGCACCAGCACGATGGCCGGGTCGGCGCCGCGCATCGGCGGCGAGTCCGGCGTCGCGTGCCGCTCGTAGTAACCGCGGTACGACTCCCGGTAGACCGCGTGCAGCTCGCCCAGCCGGGCCGTCACCTCCTCCAGCGGCGCGGCGGGCGGCAGGTCCAGGACCAGCGGCGCGACCTTGGTGCGCAGGAAGTGATCGGGGCAGGAGGTGCCCAGCGCGGCCAGCTCCGGGTGCCGGGCCGCGGCCAGGAAGTCGAGCACCACGCCGGAGTCGGTGAAGTGGCCGACCTGGCGCCGGTCGGCGGAGGCCAGGCCGCGCAGCACCGGGGCGAGCTCGGCGGCGCGGGCCCGGCGCTGCGCGCCGGGCAGCGGCCGGAACTGCTCGACGACCGGCCCGAGCGGATCCGGGCGGCCGTGCTCGTCGAGGTAGCGCTGCGCGGTCTGGATGATCTCCAGCGAGTTCGCCTCGCACCCGGTACTGGTCGCGCCCCAGGCGGTGATCCCGTGGCCGCCCAGGATCACGCCGATGGCCTGCGGGTTCTCCCGGTGCACTGCGGCGACGTCGAGGCCGAGCTGGAAGCCGGGCCGCCGCCACGGCACCCACGCGACCCGGTCGCCGAAGCAGTCGCGGGTCAGCTTCTCGCCGTCGGCGGCGGTGGCGAAGGCGATGCCGGCGTCGGGATGCAGGTGGTCCACGTGCGCGGCGTCGACCAGGCCGTGCATGGCGGTATCGATCGAAGGTGCCGCGCCGCCCTTGCCGTGCAGGCAGTAGTCGAAGGCGGCCACCATCTCGTCCTCCCGGTCCACGCCGGGATACACCCCGGTGAGGGCGCGAAGCCGGTCCAGGCGCAGCACGGCGAGGCCGCTGGCGGTCAGCGTGCCGAGGTCGCCGCCCGACCCCTTGACCCACAGCACCTCGGCCGGGGTGCCGGTGACCGGGTCGGTGATGGTGCCCTTGGCTGACGCGTTCCCGCCGGCGTAGTTGGTGTTCCGCGGGTCGGAGCCCAGCCGGTTGCTGCGCGCGAGCAGGTCGGTGACCTCAGCGGGTGCCTGCGTGTCCATGCGTGTCCTTCGTCGTCGGCGGCCGGGGCGGCCCGTGCGGGTCATTTGCGGTCGGAGGTACTGATCTGATCGGAGGGGCAGGTGGGATCAGCGAGGCATCATGAGACGCGATAGCGCGGGGCCCGGGCCGGTGCCTAGCTGTCCCAGCTGGCGGGGGTGCCGCCGATCCGCTCGGCGGTGATCTTGTCCTGGTAGCCGGACCGGTGATACGCGCCGACCGGGTCGGGGTCCAGGCCCATCTCGGTCCGCAGGTCCGCCAGCAGCGGCCGGACATCGGTGTTGTAGGCATCCATCAGCACGGCGTGCGCGCCCAGCACATCCTGGCCCCGCTGCGCAGCGGCCAGCGCGTCACCGTCGACCAGCAGCGCCTTCGCCGCGGCCTCCTGCACGTTCATGACCGACCGGATCTGCGCCGGGATCTTCGGCTCGATGTTGTGACACTGATCCAGCATGAACGCCACCCCCCCGGCCGCGCCCAGCGCCCCCGCCGCCGCCACCTCGTGCAGGATCCGGAACAGCTGGAACGGGTCCGCGGCCCCCGCCATCAGGTCATCATCCGCGTAGAACCGGGAATTGAAGTCAAACCCGCCCAGCCGCCCCGCCCGCAGCAGCACCGCCACGATGAACTCGATATTGGTCCCCGGCGCATGATGCCCGGTATCCACCACCACCTGAGCCCGGTCACCCAGCGCCACGCAGTGACCCAGCGCCGTCCCCCAGTCCGGCACGTCCGTGGCGTAAAACGACGGCTCGAACAGCTTGTACTCCAGCAGCAGCCGCTGCCCGCCCCCCAGCCGCCCGTACACCTCCGCCAGGCACCCGGCCAGCCGGTCCTGCCGCCCGGCGATGTCGTCCTGCCCCGGATAGTTCGTGCCGTCAGCAAACCACAGCTTCAGATCCGCCGACCCGGTGGCGTCCATGATGTCCACGCACTCCACCAGATGCGCCACCGCCTTCGCCCGGACCTTCGCATCCGGATGACACACGCTGCCCAGCATGAAATCCGGATCCTGGAAGGTGTTGGAGTTGACCGTGCCGATGGCCACCCCGGCCGCCTTCGCGTGCGCGGCGAGGTCGGCGTAGTCGTCGACCTTGTCCCAGGGAATGTGCACGGCGACCGACGGGGCGGCGCCGGTGAAGGCATGCACCTGCGCGGCGTCGTCGATCTTCTCGTAGGGCGTGCGCGGGACACCGGGCTGGGCGAAGACCTTGAACCTCGTCCCGGAGTTGCCGTAGGCCCAGGACGGCACCTCGATGCGCAGGTCCCGCAGCGCGGCCTTCACCGCCGTCAGGTCAGGCATTGCCAGCCACCTCCGTTGTCTGGGCGCCCGCCGCCGCCGGGTCCGCAGCCAGGGCCGGCCCGGTGAACTCGTGGCTGCCCGAGCCGATCTCGAACACCGCCTCCTGCGCGCCGGGGGCACCCGGGTACGCGGCGATGCTGTCGGGCTCCCGGCCCTGTCCGTCGCGGACCGCGGCGGCATCCCGGCTCGGCACCCGGACGCTGGCCGTCACGTTCGGCGGCAGGGTGACCCGGTAGGTGAACGAGCCGCCGTCGTGCTGCCACTGGCTGGTGACCGGCCCGCGCACCGAGCGGTACCCGCCCGATGCCTGGCGGAGCTGGCCGCCGGGGTGCGGCCGCATGACCAGCCGGCGGAACCCGGCTCCGTCCGGGGCCAGGTCGATGCCCAGCACGAACCGGTACAGCCACTCCCCCACCGAGCCGAGCGAGTAGTGGTTGAAGGAGTTCATCTGCGGCGACTGGAAGCCGTTCTCGCCGCTCCAGCCGTCCCACCGCTCCCAGATCGTGGTCGCGCCGTTGTCGATCATGTACCGCCAGGACGGCAGCGCGTCCTGCGCCAGCAGCCGGTAGGCGACGTCGGTGTAGCCGGCCGCGCTGAGCACCGGCAGCAGGTAGCCGACCCCGACGAAGCCCGTGCTCAGCCGCCAGCCCGCGGCCTCGATGGCGGCCACCAGGTGGCGTGCCGCCGCCGCGCGCAGGTCCCCGGGGATCAGCCCCATGTGCAGGCCCAGCACGTACGCGGTCTGCGTGCCGGAGGTCACCTCGCCGCCGGCGGTCACGAACGCGTCGGCGAAGGCCGACCCGATCCTGGCCCGCAGCTCGCGGTACCCGGCCGCGTCCTCCGGCCGGCCGATGACGTCGGCGATTTCCGCCATCAGCGCCGCGTCATGCGCCCAGTAGGCCGTCGCGAGCAGCTCGTGCGGCGTCTTGTCATCACCGCCGGGCGCGAGCCAGTCGTTGTAGGAGTGGCCCAGCTCGTGAGCGCGCAGGTAGTCCGGGTTAGCGCGGGCCAGGAAGTCCATGTAGGCGGTCATGGCGCCGTAGTGCCGGCGCACGCTGGTGGTGTCGCCGTACATCTGGTGCAGCGTCCAGGGCACGATGATCCCGGCGTCGGCCCAGGCCGGGGCGCCGCCCCAGTCCAGATGGAGCCGCGGCGCGATGTCGGGGAAGGCGCCCGAGGGCAGCTGCGCGTCGGTCACGTCGTCCATCCACTTGGCGAAGAACGCGGCGACGTCGCGGTTGTAGCAGGCCGTCCGGACAAAGATCTGCGCGTCGCCGAGCCAGCCCAGCCGCTCATCGCGCTGCGGGCAGTCGGTGGGAACGCTGATGAAGTTGCCGCGCTGTCCCCAGTCGATGTTGGCGTACAGCTGGTTGAGCCAGCCCACCGGGGACTCGAACGACCCGGCGCTCTCGATGTCGGAGTGCGCGACGCGGGCCACGACGTCCGCGGCGCGCAGCCCGCCCGGGTAGCCGGAGATCTCGGCGTACCGGAACCCGTGGATGGTCAGCCGCGGCTCCAGCACCTCGGCCCCGCCGGCCGTGACGTACTCATCGACCTGCCGCGCGGTGCGCAGGTTCTCGGTGTACAGGCTGCCGTCCGGGTTCAGTACCTCGGCATGCCGGACCCGGATGCCCGCCCCGGCCGGGCCGTTCACCGCGATCCGCACCCAGCCGGTCAGGTTCTGCCCGAAGTCGGCGATGGCCGTGCCGTCCGGCCGGCTGATGATCTCCCGGGCCGCGATCTCCTGGGTCACCCGGACCGGCGGCCCGGGGTCGGCGACCAGCGGCGTGGCGTCCCGGTCCCGGCACCGGACCCTGGCCCAGCCGGCGGCGTCAAAGCCGGCCCGGTCCCAGCCGTGCGGCTCGCGGGCCAGGTCGTGCTGCTCGCCCATCAGCAGGTCGGCGCGGCGGATGGCGCCCGAGGAGGCCTGCCACTGACCGTCGGTCACCACGACCTGGGTGCTGCCGTCGGCCCGCGTGATGACCAGCTGGGCCAGCAGCTCAGGCGCCTGCCCGTAGTGCGCGCCGGCCCGCTTGGCGTCGAACCCGACGAAGCCGGCATACCACCCGTCGCCGAGCACCGCGGCCAGCACGTTGTCACCGGGCTGCAGCAGCGCGGTCACGTCATAGGTCTGGTAGGGGATGCGCCGGGCATAGTCGGTCCAGCCCGGCGCGAGCACCGCGTCCCCGATCCGCTGCCCGTTCAGCCGGGCCTCGTACAGGCCCAGCGCGGTGATGTGCAGCCGGGCCGCGGCCACCGGGCCGTCCACCGAGAAGGGACGGCGCAGGTAGGGCGCCGGGTGCAGCGCGTGCCGCATCGGGTCGAACGCGCCGGTCGGCGGCGTGAAGCTCTCCCGGACCCGGGCCCGGCCGATCCACGCGCCCTGCCAGCCGGCCGGGTCCAGCTCGGTCTCGAACCAGGCCGGCTCGCTCCAGGCCGGCTCGGCCTGGTCAGCCTCGAAGGCCCGGACGCGCCAGGCGCAGCGCCCGCCCGCCGCCAGGGGCGGGCCGTCGTAGCCGATGCCGGTGCAGTCAGCGGAGTCGACCCGGCCGCTGTCCCAGACGGGACTGGCGAACGACGGGGCGGTCCCGGCGGCCGCCGCGGCGACCTGGACCTGGTAGCCGCTCTGCCGCCGGTCACGGCCCTCTCCCTGCAGCTCCCAGCTCAGGGCGATCCGCTCCGGGGCCACGCCCAGCGGGTTCACCAGGTAGGCGCAGCGCAGCCCGGCAGGCGTCAGTGGTGGCACGGTCAAAGCTTCAGTGCTCCTTCAGTCAGTCCCGACACGAAATAGCGCATGGTGACGCCGACGAGCAGGAACATCGGGGCGGTCGCGATCACGAAGGCGGCGAACACCGAGCCGCCGGAGCTCACGTTCAGCCCCAGGCCGCCGATGAACTGCTGGACGCCGGCGGAGATGGTGGTCTTGGCCGGGTCCTGGATGACGATCGTGGGCCACAGGTAGTCGCCCCACACGTTGATCGTGACCAGGATGGCGCCGGTCAGCAGCACTGGCTTGGTCAGCGGCGCGACGACCTTGAGCAGCACCCGGGTCTCCGAGCAGCCGTCCACCCGGGCGCTTTCCAGCAGCTCGCGCGGGATCTGCTCGAAGAACCCGCGGAAGATCAGCACCAGCAGCGGCTGAGAGCTGGCCGCATACGGCAGGACCAGGGCCCACCAGGTGTTGAACAGGTGCAGCTTCTGGATGGTCAGGAACAGCGGGATCAGGGTGAGGGTCCAGGGGATCATCAGCAGGCCCACGTAGGCCAGGAACAGCAGGCCCTTGCCGCGGAATCGCAGCTGGGCGAAGGCATAGGCACCGAGCATGGCGGCGGCGACGCCGAGCAGGATGGACAGGGCCGCGACGATGATCGTGTTGAGCAGCGGCTGGTCGATGCCCGACCAGGCCTGCACGTAGTTATGGGTGTCGAACTGGGTGAACAAGGAGAACACGCCGCTGGTGAAGATGTTGTTCCCGGTCTTCAGCGAGTTGGAGACCACGAAGATGATCGGGAAGTAGGTCATCACCACGATCAGCACCCCGGCCGCGATGGCGATCCAGCGGTACGGACGGAGCCGGGCACGGCCGGCCCGCCGCCCGGCCGGCACCGGCTGGCGGCCCGCCCGGGCGGTGATCTTGACAGCGGAGGTCATCAGAGCAGGCTCGGCTTTCCGCGGGCCGGCGGGGCGCTAGGGCTGCGCCCCGCCGGCGCGCTCACTGGAAGGATCAGTACTTGCTCAGGTCGATGTGGTTCTGGGTGGCGTAGGACTGCGCCGCGCTGGTCAGCAGCGACTGCCAGGCGCTGGCGAAGGCGTTGTAAGACATGGAGCCGTTGACGTAGTTCTGGACCAGCCGCAGCCCGGAGTTCGTCGCCGCGGTCGACAGCACGTCGTCCAGGACCACGTCCACCACCGTCGTCACCTTGCCCGACGGCACCAGCGTCTTCAGGCCCGGCAGGTTGACGGTCGGCGCGTCGGTCTCGGTCGGGATGTCGCCGCCCTGCTGGTTGATCTTGATCCAGTAACCGAGGTGCTGCGGGGTGAACAGCCAGGCGATGAAGTTCATCACGACCTTGGTCTTGGCCGGCGTCATCGTCTTGTCAGCCTGCTGCGAGGTGATCCCCCACTGGCCGTTGCCGTTCGGCCCGCCGATCACCCCGACCGTCGAGGTAGCGGTCCCGAAGGACGTCGTGGTGCTGGTAATGGGCGGCTCGGGGAACACGCCGAACTTGGACGTCGGCAGGCCCGCCGAGGCCAGCTGCGGGATGTACCAGCTGCCGCCCCACAGCACGCCGACCTTGCCCTGGACCAGCAGGTTCTGGGTGCTCAGCGGCGGGCTGGTCGCGGTGGGCGCGGAGCAGGCGTCGTAGCCGCTCTCGCCGTTGGCCGAGTACTTCACCAGCTGGCCCAGCAGCTTCCAGACCTCCGCGTACCGCGGGTTCTTCATGCTGATGATGCCCTTGTGGATGCCGATGGCGACGTCCAGGCCGTTGGTCACCTGGGCGTGGTTGATGTTGAACTGGCTGACCTGGCTGGCCAGCAGCGAGGAGGTGGCCAGCCGCTCGTACCAGGACGGGTTGCACAGCCCGCCGTCGGCGAACATGAACGGCGTGACCCCCTTGGCCTTGAGCTTGCCCAGGTCACCGAGGAACTCCGCCCACGTGGTCGGCGTCGAGGTGATCCCGGCCTTGGCGAAGGCGGACTTGCTGTAGAACATGCCGGTCTCGACGTTCGAGCCCAGGATGATGTCGATGTCGCCGTTGGGCGAGGTCATGTACGGGATCGTCGACGGCGTGAACAGCGACAGCCAGCTGGAGTTGCCGGGCACGTAGGGGTTGGGTTTCTCCAGGAAGGGCTTGATGTTCTGCAGCATGCCCTTGGGCAGGGCGCCGGAGGTCACCGGGCCGTACTGCTCCCAGACCACGTCGGGGGCCGCGCCGCCGGAGGCCTGGCTCTCCACCGTGGCGTTGGCCTGGGTGATGCTGGTGGTGTTGTTCGGCAGCCACTGCACGGTGACGTTCTTGTGCGCCGCCTCGTACTGGCTGGTCAGCTTCTTGAGGCCGGCGTTGTCACTCGAGGTGATCGGGCCGGTGTTGGGCGGGAGCACCGCCTTGATGGTCACCGCGCCGCCGGAGCTGGCCGAGCTGCCGGAGCCGCCCGACGAGCAGCCCGCGGCCAGGCCGCCGGCCAGCAGGAGTGCGGCCGCGGCCGCCACAGGCGTGCTGAGGGGAATCCTGCGCACAGTTCCCCACCTCCTAGTTGATGTGAGGGAGTGGACCTGGAGATATCTGAGGGACGGCGGGCCCGGGGCCGGCTAGCCGGTCCGGGGCCGCAGGGCGCGCATGGCGCTGAGGGTGAAGGCAAGCATGACCAGGAAGAGCAGGGTGCCGATGGCCATGCCGTAGCCGTACTGGTCGTTCTGGAAGGCCGACTGGTACATGTCCAGGCCGGGCACGAGCGTGGTGGTGCCGGGCCCGCCGTTGGTCAGCAGCAGGATCGGCACGAAGTTCTGCACCGCGTAGATGCCCGACAAGATGATGACGATCCGGAACTGCGGGATGAGCAGCGGGATGTCGATGGTGAACACGCGCCGCACGGCGCTGACGCCGTCCATCCGGCTGGCGTCCAGGACCTCCTTCGGCAGGTTCTGCAGCCCGCCGAGGAAGATCAGGAAGCCGAGGTTGGAAATCCACGGGAAGCCGACCAGCAGGATCCCGACCAGGGCCAGGTGCGGGGAGGACAGCCAGGTCGGCTGAGGCAGCCCGATCGCGCCCAGGAACTTGTCGATCAGGCCGGAGCTGGGCTGCAGCAGGTAGGCCCAGACCTCGATGAGCACCAGCGGCGGCAGCACGATCGGCAGCACCAGCACGTACCGGGCAACCGCCGCCACCCGCCGCGGCAGGTGCTGCACGATCTCGGCGGCGGTGAACTGCGAGACCAGGGTGATCGCGATGGAGCCGAAGGTCAGGATGGCGATGTTGCGCGCCTCCACCCCGAACGTCGCCGACTTGACGTACTCGGTGAACTGCGACACCCCGGCCCAGGTGGGCGGGGAGAAGCCGTTCCACTGGTAGAAGCCGCCGATCAGGCTGCGGACGGCCGGGTAGTAGCTGAACACGCCGATCAGCAGCAGGCTCGGCACCAGCAGCACGGCCAGGGCCGGCGTGTACCGGAACCGCAGTCGGGAGAGCGTCATCGCCTACCTGTCTCTGCAGCTAGTCGAGAATTGAAACGTTCTTAGGGGGAGATCATTCGCCCTCGGGCTGGCACAGGCTAGGCCACAATGAACACCTAGTAGCACAAAATGAACTTTGCCGGTTTACGCGGAGTACTGTGCCGGCATGTCCGACGACGACCTGCCGCTCGACACCAGCCGGGATCAGTACCACTTCATCGACGGCGCGCTGGCCTACGCGGGCTACCACCATCACCACCACCCGGCCCCGGTGCACACGCACAGCTTCGTGGAGATCGCCTTCGTCGCCGCGGGCACGGGCGTGCACCAGTCCCGGGCCGGGCGCCACCAGCTGCAGGTGGGTGACGTCGTCCTGCTCCGGCCCGGCGTCTGGCACGGCTATGGCGACTGTCAGGGCCTGGAGCTGTACAACTGCTGCTTCGGCACCGAGCTGCTGAGCCATGAGCTGGCCTGGACGCGCGAGGATCCGCTGCTCGGCTTCCTGCTGTGGACCGGGCCGTACTCGGCGCAGGGCCACGGCATGCTGCGGACCCGCCTGGACGCAGCGGCGCTGCGCGAGTGCGAGGTCCACCTGGAGGCGCTGGACGTGCTGTGGCACAACTCCGTGCCGCAGCACCGCGGGGACATCGTCGGGCGCCTGTCACTGCTGTTCGGGCACCTGGGCCGGGCGATCGCCCGGACCCACAGCCCGCTGCCCGGGCCAGCCGGGCCGACCCACCCGGCGGTCGGGCAGGCCATGCGCATG
The DNA here is from genome assembly GCA_035763085.1 of Streptosporangiaceae bacterium. GTDB lineage: Bacteria > Actinomycetota > Actinomycetes > Streptosporangiales > Streptosporangiaceae > DASUBV01. The sequence goes on from DASUBV010000360.1 coordinate 38,500, forward strand.
CTGGAAAGCAGGCTGGCCTACGCCTGGACCCTGACCGAGCTGGCCGAGCGGCTGCACCTGGCGCCGGGATACCTGGTCCGGCTGTTCAAGACCGCGACCGGCGTGCCGCCGATGGCCTACCTGGCCCGGCTGCGCGCCGAGCACGCCGCGGCCCTGCTGCTGCACTCCGACCAGCCGATCACCGTCATCGGCCAGGCCGTCGGGTGGCCGGACCAGAACTACTTCGCGCGCCGGTTCCGCGCCCACTACGGCCTGAGCGCCACCCGGTACCGGGCCCAGTTCGCCGGGCGATCGAGCCGGCTGCGCCCGTACCGCTCGACGCGGGCACGGCCGCAGGCCGGCTGACCGTCCGCCGGCCACGACGCTCACGGGCGGGTGGCGCACCGCGGGGCGCTTGCCCACCCGCCCGCCGCTCAGTGGCGGTCTTGCTCGAGCAGGGAGGCGCGGCCCGGCGGGCGGTAGGTCTGCCGGATGAGCGCCTCGGGCACGTGCATGCGCAGCAGCACCCAGCCCACGTTGGCCGGGACCGTGCGCCTGGTGAGCAGCGACCCCGCGATCATCACGCCGAAGGCGAGCGGCACCGTCCAGATGGCCGGCTGGCCGAGCAGCACGGCGCCCCAGCCGTGCGTCGCGACGCCGGCCATGGTCGCACCGATGGCCGCGCAGCAGGCGCTGCCGCCGGCCACGACGCCCAGCGTCGCGCCGATCCTGCTCAGCCGGCGCCACCAGATCCCGAGCACGATCAGCGGGGAGAACGACGACGCGGCTATGGCGAACGCCCACCCGACGAGCAGGCCGAGGGGAAAGCGGTTAACCGGGAGCGCGGCCGTGGTCGCGACGGCGCCAGCGATGAGCGCGCACTTGCGGAAGGTCGCGACGCCGCCCCTCATCAGGTCGTGCGACAGCGCGCCGGCGACGCTCACCAGCAGCCCCGATGAGGTGGACAGGAAGGCGGTGAACGCTCCCGCGGCGGCGAGCGCCGCGAGCGCGGTACCCGGCCAGCCGTGCACCAGCAGCGAGGGCAGGGCGAGCACGACGCTGTCCGAGTCGCTGGACAGGTAGAGCTGCGGAGCGCGCATCCTGGCCAGCACCGCCAGGATCGCGGGGAACAGGTAGAACGTGCTGAGCAGCAGGACCACGATCAGCGTCGTGCGCCTGGCCGCCGCGCCGTCCGGATTGGTGTAGAAGCGGACCAGGATGTGCGGCAGGCCGATCGCGCCGAAGAATGTCGCGATGATGATGCCGTAGGTCGCGACCAGGGGGTGCGCGCCGTTCGTGCCCTCGGTCAGCAGCGCCGAATCCCAGGACGCCGGGGTCGCGCCGGTCATGGCGAGACTGGCCGGGACCGGCGCGCCGGCGCCGAAGCCGAGCACGGTGCCCGCCGCCGCGTCATGGGTGCACGCGCACAGCCGGACCCGCTGGCCGCCGAAGCGCTTCCCGTCAACGGTCCCGGTGACGGCGACGCCGGCCGCCCGCGCCAGCGTGAACGTCACGGCGTCGTCGACGCGGACCGCCGTAGCCCGGGCGAAGACCGGGGCACGCTCGGGCGTCAGGTTGCGCGCGGCGGCGCCGTGCCAGGCCGTCATCAGCAGGACGAGCGCCGGTATGCCGATCGCGCACAGCTTCAGCCAGTACTGGAAGCACTGGACGAAGGTGACGCCTTTCATGCCGCCCATCACGATGTTGGCGCTCACCACCACGCCGAGCGTCACCGCCCCGACCCAGTACGGCGTGCCGAGCACCCAGTTCAGCGTGATCCCGGCGCCCTTCATCTGCGGCAGGAGGTAGAACCAGCCGATGACGAGCACCAGCGCGGTAGCGATCTTGCGCAGGGCCAGTGAGCCGAGCCTGCCGTCGGCGAAATCAGGAATCGTGTACGCGCCGAACCGCCGCAGCGGCGCCGCCACGAGCAGCAGCAGCACCAGATAGCCGGCGGTATAGCCGACCGAGTACCACAGCGCGCCCAGGCCCTGCGTCAGGATCAGGCCGGCGATGCCGAGGAACGACGCGGCCGACAGGTACTCCCCGGAGATGGCAGACCCGTTGATCAGGGGCGGGACCTCGCGGGCGGCGACCATGAAATCGTCGGTCGTCCGGGCAACCCGGATGCCCAGGGCGCCAGCGGTGACGGTCAGCAGGGTGACGCACGCAATGGCGCCGATGGCGACGGCGTTAGGTGTCACCGCACCGGTCCTTCGGGTCCACGAGATCGGTGAACCGGGCCTCGAGCTGCCGGGCCTGGCGGTTGTAGAACCATCCGATGGCGATGAAGACGGGATAGATGGCGGCGCCGAGCACGACCAGCGTGAGCGGGAGGCCGGCCACGGTGACCCGCCGCGTCGCGGGCACCAGCACCGCGATCACCGGGATCGAGGCGGTCACGGTCAGCGCGAGCGCCAGGCACAGCAGGGACAGGCCCAGCTGCGCGCGCATGAGCGACTGGACGAGCAGGCGGCCGCCGGCGGTGTCGTCCTGCAGGTCGCCGACCCCGATGACGTCCTGCTGCAGCGGCACCTGATCGTGCCGCCAGATCACGGGCCGCCGCCCGTGCCCTGGTGCCGCGCCCGCCGCCGGGGCGCCCGCCTCCGGGCCGGGGCCGTCCCGTGGCGTGTCGCTCACCGCGTCATGTCAGCCTCGCCGGCCGGCCCGGAGAATCCGGTCCCTGACATCCCGCGCGTGTCGCCGGCTCACCGGCAGCGAGCGGCCGGCCACCGTGACCGCGTGGGTGGCACCCGCCACGGAGAACTCGGTGATATGCGCCAGCGCGACGAGGTAGCCGCGGTGAATCCGGATGAATCCGTGCGCCGACCACTTGCCCTCCAGGTGTGACATCGCCATCCGGACGAGATGGGTGTTCCCGTCGGCCATGCGCAGCCGCACGTAATCTCCCTCAGCTTCGGCCCAGAGCACCTGGGCACGCGGAATGAACCGGGTGCGGCCCGCCGTCTCGACCGGGATCGAGGCGAGCGAGTCGTAATCCGGCGGCGATCCCCGCCCGCTGGGCGGCCCGGCTGTCACCCTGCCGAGCGCGGTGCGCAGGCGCCCGCGGGAGACCGGCTTGAGCAGGTAATCCTGAACGCCGATCTCGAAAGCGCGAAACGCGTATTCCTCAAAGGCGGTGACGATGACAATGGCCGGCGGATCGGCGAAGCGGTGCAGGATGCCGCCGAACTCGATGCCGTTGAGCGCGGGCATCCGGACGTCGAGGAAGACGATGTCGTAGCGCCGCTCCTGAATGCGGCGGAACGCGTCGCTCGGATTCCGCGCCGCGTGCACCAGCGCGATTTCCGGCATCGCGTGGAGCAGGAAGGTCAGCTCATCGAGAGCGGGCGCCTCATCGTCGACGACCAGCGCCGACATCCAGGCCAGCGGTCCGTCCCCGCTCGCGGGCCCGCCCGCGCCGGCCGGCGCGGGCGCTGGCTGATGGCCGGCGCGGACCGGCGTCATGGGGTGTTCAGCGCCGGGAAGAACTTGGGCAGGCGCATCGTGACCTTGGTACCGGCCCCGATGCCGGTCTCTATCTGCAGGCCATGATCCTTGCCGAAGGTAGCGCGCAGCCGCTCGTCGACGTTCCGCAGGCCGACCGATTCGCCGCCCCGGCGGCCGGCCAGGATCTCCGCCAGCTGCTGGGGGTCTACCCCCGCGCCCTGATCCTCAACGGTGACGATGGCCTCATGACCGGCGTCGTCGGCGCAGATCCGCAGCCGGGCGGTGCCGGCCTGCTGCTCCAGGCCATGCCGGACGGCGTTCTCGACCAGCGGCTGGAGCACGAGCGAGGGCACCCGCACCGGCAGCACCTCCGGGGCGACCCGGAGGCTGACCGCGAGGCGGTCGCCGAAGCGAGCGCGCTCGAGTTCCAGGTAGGTATCGACGAACCGGAGTTCCTCGGCGAGCGTGGCGTACTGACTGTGCTCGCGGAACGTCCACCGGATGAACTCAGCGAAGCCGACCAGCAGGTCCCGGGCCCGGTCGGGATCGGACCGGATGTAGGACTCGATGGCGGTCAGCGCGTTGTAGATGAAGTGCGGGCTGATCTGGGCCCGCAGGAAGTTGAGCTTGGCCTGCACCATCCGGGTCCGCGAGGCATCCAGCTCGGCCAGCGCCAGGTGGATCGAGACGAACCTGACGACCTCTCCCATGGTGCGGGTGAGTGCCGCGTCGGCGCACGGGGCCAGCGCCGCCAGCGCGCCGACCACTGCTCCGTCGACGGCAATGGGCGCGGCAACGCCGACGCGCACCGGGCAGTCGCCGCCGTGCCGGCAGGCGAGGTCGGCGACGGACAAGATCTGTGTCCGCCCGGTGCGCACCACCTCGGCCAGGCACCCGGCGAGCGCGTCCGAGTGCCGGTCAGACCCCTCGTAGGCGATGAGCCCGGTGCGGTCGGCGATGGCGATGGCCGGCGTGTCGAGGAGCCGGCGCAGCGCGGGCGCGGCCTGCACCGCCGTGCTTGCGGTCAGGCCGCCGCGCAGGGCGGAGACGGCGACGGTGGCCGTGTGCAGTACGTTGTACGTGGCCTGCTGCGGCAGCGTTCCCATCCGTCGCGAACTGCGCCTCCAGAACAAGACCGAGCCAGCAATCGCGGCTGTGACGGCTATGAGAACGATCATCAAGCCGAGCATTTCCGCACTATAAGCACAGTTGCACCGTTTGCGGAAGCCTGTACCCCGGTGCGCGCGGAATGGCGGGCCGGCGGGCCCCAGATCGCGCTCCGGCCGTTCGTCGCTCGCGGGCGCCAGATCGCGCTCCGGCCGTTCGTCGCCGCGCCGCCGCCGCTCCTCGCGCCAGGCCGACCACTCCCCGCAGCGGGCGGCGCGCTCGTCGACCGGTGATCGACAGCACCTGAGTCTGGCGGGCCTAATGCCAGTGAGGTCACGCCGCTCAAGGAGGCTTCATGGCTGCAGAGCAGGTCCGCACGGTGCATGCCCCGGCCGCCGACCCCGCCGCCCTCGGACTCGGCGGATTCGCGCTGACCACCTTCCTGCTCAGCGCACATAACGCGGGCTGGGCCCCGGATTTCGCCTGGATCGGGCCCGCGTTCTTCTATGGCGGCCTGGCCCAGTTCATGGCCGGGATGTGGGAACTCCGCAACCGCAATGTATTCGGCTGCACGGCGTTCACGACGTACGGCGCATTCTGGCTATCGCTTGGCCTGTTCATCTATTTGTTCCTGTCGAACAAGGCAGTGAGCACCTCACTCGGCGCGACCGGGCTGAGCAAGGACCTTGGCTGGTTCCTGCTCGGATTCGCGATCTTCAACACGTACATGCTGTTGCGGAGCTCACGGGTCAGCACCGCGGTGTTTACCGTTTTCCTCACGCTGGAGATCACCGAGATCGTCTTGTTTACCGGGTTCTTCATGGCCGGCGCCGGGAACCCGGGTGGCGCGAACATGATCAAGGCAGGTGGCTACCTCGGCGTGCTCACGGCGGCGGCCGCCTGGTACACCTCCGCGGCGGTGGTGGTGAACGGACTGGCCGAGCGCCAGGTGCTGCCCGCCGGACCGCCATTGTGGCGGAATCACCCCGGCATCGCCGCGACGGCCGCCCGCTCATGAGCGCCCGCGACGAGCGCGACATCGATACCGCCCTGGCCGGGGACCGGGTTCCCGCCCGGTGACCAGTTCGCGGCTCAGGCGAACGCGCGCCCGGAGCGGTGCGACCGCGCCGTCAGCGAGTTCCGGGCGACGGCTTCCGAGCACTGACCCGCCCGCCGGCGCCGGCTTCGGCACCCGGCGCCGGCACTGGCGGGCAGGGCACGAGCCAGCAAGCAGCACGACACCCAAAGTGAGGGGTCATCGATGATGAGCGTGACAGGAAGATCCCGCCGGATACCGACCTTGATCGCGGCGCTGATCGCCGCCGTGGCAGCCGCGCTGGCCGGGGTGACCGCGGCCGCCTCGCACGCCGCGGCCGCCCCGCACGCCGCCGCGGCGCCGGCGTGCACCGACGGCACGACGGTGACGACGAACAGCGGCCCGGTGTGCGGTACCACCGCCACCGGGGTCGTCTCGTACCTGGGCATCCCCTACGCCGCGCCGCCGGTCGGCGATCTTCGCTGGGCGCCGCCGGCGCCGCCGGCCGCGTGGACCAGCACGCTGCAGGCGACCGCGCCGGGAAACATCTGCGTCGCGCCGGGATCGTCGGGGGTCGTCGGGAATGAAGACTGCCTGAACCTCAACGTGCAGGCACCAGCAGACGCGGGCCCGGGTAGTCACCTTCCGGTGATGGTGGAGATCCACGGCGGCGGGTTCCTGTCTACCGCGTTCGGCGCTCTCAACGACGGCTCGCACCTGGTCAGCGCCGGGCACCTGATCTACGTCGCGATCAACTACCGGCTGGGGATTCTCGGGTTCATGGCGAACAAGGGCCTGGGCCGGCACTCGGGTGACTACGGGCTGCAGGACCAGCAGGCGGCGCTGCGCTGGGTACGGCAGAACATCGCGAAGTTCGGCGGTGACCCAGGAAACGTGACGATCTTCGGCCAGTCGGCCGGCGGCGCCAGCGTCTGCGAACAGGCGGTGTCGCCGACGGCGCGCGGGCTGTTCCAGAAGGGGATCAGCGAGAGCGGGTTCTACAACTCCGCGGTCGGCCCGAACCAGGTCTGGGAGGCCGCCGACTGCAAGTCGCAGCTGCCGACCGAGGCACAGGCCCAGGATGCGGGTGCGACGTTCGCGGCCAAGGTCGGCTGCGGCCATGCCGCCGGCCAGGTCGCCTGCCTGCGCGCGCTGCCGGCCGCCACCCTGGCCAGCGCCGCCGGGCAGGTGCTCAGCCCGGATGCGGGCGGCACGATCGCCCCGACCATCAACGGCACCACGCTGCCCATGTCCCCCGGCCGGGCATTCGCGACCGGTCACGTCAACGACGTCAGCCTGATGATCGGCGCGTCCCGCGACGAGATCAACGGCGGGGTGGGCTCCCCGTCGGTCATCGCCACCACGCCCGCCCAGTACACGGCGCTGGTGCAGCTCAAGTACGGCCGGTATGCCTCCCGCGTGCTCGCGCTGTACCCGCTGTCCCGGTTCCCGTCGTCGTCGCCGTTCATCGCCTTCCGCACCCTCGAGGCCGATGCGGACTCCGTCTGCCCCGCGCTGACCGCCGATCGGCAGCTGGGCAGGCACATCCCGACCTTCGCCTTCGAGGATGACGACTCGGACGTGCCGAACTTCTACCTCGACCCCGCCAACCCCAACGGCGCCTACCACGTCGCCGAGGGAGCGCTGGTGTTCGCCAGCAGCCTGGCCGGCCTCGACGCGAACCAGGCGGCGCTGGCGGTCCAGCTCACCTCCCAGTGGACCGGGTACGCCAGCACCGGCAGCCCGTCGGTGACCGGCACTCCGCTGTGGACTGCCTACACCTCCCATCGCCCGGACGTCATGTCGCTGGCCCCGGCGGGCGACAGCGTCATGGTCCCGGCCAGCACCCTGGCCGCCCAGCACAACTGCGGCTTCTGGGACTCCATCACCCCCGCCCCCTCCTCCTGACCCCCATCCCGCCCCTGGCTCCACCACCCCGGAAGGACACGGCATGCGACTGATCAGACGCCCGAAAAAGGCCATCTGGACGAAACTAGCCGCGGTGACCGCCCTGGCCGTTGGCCTGGCCTGGCCGGCCGCGTCCGCCGCCGCCGCGCCGCACGCTCGCGCGCAGACCGCGGCAGCGCCGGCCTGCACCGACGGCACGACGGTGACGACCAACAGCGGCCCGGTGTGCGGCACCACCGCCAGCGCCGTCACCTCCTATCTCGGCATCCCGTACGCGGCACCGCCGGTCGGCAGCCTGCGCTGGGCCTCGCCAGCCCCGGCGGCCCCGTGGACCACCACCCTCCAGGCCACCGCGGCCGGCCCCACCTGCGTCGCGCCTGGCTCCGGCAGCGAGAACTGCCTGACCCTGAATGTGCAGGTGCCCGCGGACGCGGGCCCGGGTAGTCACCTTCCGGTGATGGTGGAGATCCACGGCGGCGGGTTCTTGCTGTTCGGTCCGCCGGATGGCTCGCACCTGGTCACCGCCGGGCACGTGATCTATGTCGGGATGAACTACCGGCTGGGGATTCTCGGGTTCATGGCGCTGAAGGGCCTGGGCCCGCACTCGGGTGACTACGGGCTGCAGGACCAGCAGGCGGCGCTGCGCTGGGTGCAGCAGAACATCGCCAGTTTCGGCGGCAACCCGCACAACGTGACGATCTTCGGCCAGTCGGCCGGCGGCGCCAGCGTCTGCGAGCAGGCCGTCTCCCCGACCGCGCGCGGGCTGTTCCAGAAGGGCATCAGCCAGAGCGGGTTCTACAACTCCGCCGTCGGCCCGAACCAGGTCTGGGAGGCCGCCGACTGCAAGTCGCAGCTGCCCACCGAGGCACAGGCCCAGGCCGCCGGCGCCGCGCTGGCGTCCAAGGTCGGCTGCGGCAATGCCGCCGACCAGGTCGCCTGCATGCGCGCCGTCCCCGCCGCCACCCTGGCCAGCAACGCCGGGCAGGTGCTCGACCCCGGCGCGGGCGGCACGATCGCCCCGACGATCAACGGCACCACGCTGCCCATGTCCCCCGGCCGGGCATTCGCGACCGGTCACGTCAATGATGTCAGCCTCGCGATCGGCGTCGACAGGGACGAGATCAACGGCGGCGTCAACACGCCCACTACCACGGCGCACACCCCCGATCAGTACCAGTCGCTGGTGCAGGCCAAGTACGGCACGCTCGCCCCGAAGGTATTCGCGCTGTACCCGCTGTCGAGGTTCTCGACGCCGTTCATCGCCTTCCGCACCATCGAGGCCGACTCCGACTCGGTGTGCCCGGCGCTGGCCGCCGACCGGCGGATTGCCAGTCACACGGTCAACTTCGCCTGGGAGAACGACGACTCGGATTCGCCGAATACGTTCCTCAGCGGGGCCGACCCGAATGGCTCGTTCCACGACGCCGAGAACGCATTCCTGTTCCCTGGCAGCGCAACGCTGGACGCCGACCAGGCGGCGCTGGCCGTCCAGGTCACGTCCCAGTGGACCGGGTACGCCGCGACCGGCAGCCCGTCGGTCACCGGCACCCCGCTGTGGACCGCCTACAGCCACCACAGCCCCGAGGTCATGTCACTGGTTCCCGCCGGTGACAGCGTCATGGTCCCGGCCCGCACCCTGGCCGCCCAGCACAACTGCGGCCTCTGGGACTCGGTTACCCCCATCCCGGCCAGCTAAGGCCTCCTCATCGTGGCCGGTCCAGGGCGGCGCGCCCTGGACCGGCCACCAGCATTGCGGGGGCCGCCGGGCGTTCTGTGGCTGAGCTTCTGGCTAACATCAGGCCGTCATTTATGTGGCATTAGCGGAGAGAATGTCCGGGCCGGACAGCCCCGGGGCCGCGAGCCGCCGCCGGCCATCCGGCCCTGCAAGCAGCCCGCGGGTCGCCGCGGCCGTTCTAGGCTTCGAGAATGCCGGAGCTGGAGCTGCGACCCATGACCCAGCCGGAGTTCGCTGTGTTCCGGGCGGAGCTGATCAGCTCCTATGCCCGCGACAGGGCGCAGGCCGGCGAGTGGGCACCCGAGGTGGCCGAGCAGCGGGCAGCCGCGGAGACCGATGGCCTGCTGCCCGGCGGGCTGGCGACCTCCGGCATGCTGCTGATGACCGCGCAGACGCCGGCCGGCGAGCAGGTGGGCTCGGTGTGGGTGGCCCTGCGGCTGGGCGAGCCGGGCGGCAGCGCCTGGATCTACGACATCGTGGTCGCGCCGCAGCGGCGCGGCCAGGGGTACGGGCGGGCGCTGCTGGCCGCGGCCGAGCAGGAGGCCGCCCGGCACGGCGCCAGGGCGATCGCGCTGAACGTCTTCGGGACCAACGCGGTGGCCCGCAGCCTGTATGAGTCCGCGGGGTATGAGATCACCGCGCTGCAGATGCGCAAGCCGCTGGAGCCGGGCAGCGACCCCGCCTGCTGAGCCACGGCCCCGCCTCCTGAGCCACGGCCCCGCAACCACGGCCACGGAACCACAGGGCCCGCAACCACAGCCCGGAGCCCCGGCCACCGCGTCAACGGCAGCCTGAACCACGGGGACCCGGGGTACGTGGCATAGGCTGACGATGATCACGGCCGAGCTGATGCGGCCCGTCCCACGGAGGGAGTCCATGCCGGGCATGGGGGACCCCGAGCAGACCTGGTTCCGCCACCGGACATCACGCTGGCAGGACTGGCCGGCCGCCGGGCTGGCCGACCGCAAGCAGCGCCTCGGCACGCGGGTCAGCGTCGTCATCCCGGCCCGCAACGAGGAGCGCACGGTCGGCGGCGTGGTCAGCGCCCTGGCCAGGGAGCTGGTGGCGCGGGCCGGGCTCGTCGACGAGCTGATCGTGATGGACTCCGACTCCACTGACGGCACGGCGCGGGCCGCCGCCGAGGCGGGCGCGACCGTGTACCGGACCCGGGAGGTCGCCCCGGAGCTGGGCAGCTACCCCGGCAAGGGCGAGGCGCTGTGGAAGTCGCTGCTGGTCACCACCGGCGACCTGCTGGTCTTCGTGGACGCCGACCTGACCCAGTGGGGCACGCATTTCGTCACCGGGCTGCTCGGGCCGCTGCTGGCTGACCCGCAGGTGCGGCTGGTCAAGGGGTTCTACGCCCGGGTGTTCGCCGAGTCCGACGGCTCGGTGTCCACCGAGGGCGGCCGGGTCACCGAGCTGGTCGCCCGGCCGCTGCTGAGCATGTGGTGGCCCGAGCTGGCCAGCGTCGTGCAGCCGCTGGCCGGCGAATGGGCCGCGCGGCGGGAGCTGATGGAATCGCTGCCCATCCCCGTCGGCTACGGCGTGGAGCTGGCCACCCTGATGGACACCGCGGCCCGGCACGGCCTGGACGCGCTGGCCCAGGTTGACCTGGGCCGCCGGGCGCACAAGCACCAGGCCAACCATGACCTGGCGCTGATGGCGGCCGAGCTGCTGGCGGTCGCCGAGCGGCGCCGCCCGGCCGGCCGGCAGCTGGCCCCGCGCGACGAGCTGCGGCAGTTCGTCCGCGCCGAGGACGGCCAGGCAAGGCCGCGGATACGGCCTATCCCGGTGCACGAGCGGCCGCCCGCCGCATCGACCCGGACGGCCGCCGGTCCGGCCAGCGGCAGCAGCACGGCAGGCGGCAGCCCGGCCGGGGCCGGGCCAGCGGGCGGCGCCCGGTGAGCCAGCCACGCCCGCCCGGTGAGCTGCGGCTCGGCCGGCACTCTTTCGCTCCGCACCAGCTGCTGGTGATGGCCATCGTGAACCGCACGCCGGACTCGTTCTACCGGCCGGGGATCACCTGGGACGAGGGCGCGGCGATGGAGCGGGTGCACGAGGTCGTCGCCGAGGGCGCCGACATCATCGACATCGGCGGCGTGCCCGCGGCACCGGGCGCGGAGGTCGACGCCGGCGAGGAGATCCGCCGCACCGCGGGCTTCGTCGCCGCCGTCCGGGCCGCCTATCCCGACATCGTGATCAGCTCCGACACCTGGCGGCATGAGGTCGGCCGGGAGGTCTGCGCGGCCGGCGCCGACCTGCTCAACGACAGCTGGGGCGGGCATGACGCCAAGCTGGCCGAGGTCGCGGCCGAGTTCGGCGCCGCCCTGGTCTGCGCGCACGTGGGCCACCAGCGGCCGCGGACCCGGCCGTTCCGGGTGTCGTACCCGGACGTGCTGGCCGACGTGCTGGACCAGACGCTGGCCCAGGCCCGGCGAGCCGTCGCGGCCGGTGTGGACCCGGCCCGCATCGTGATCGACCCGGCGCACGACTTCGGCAAGAACACCTGGCACTCGCTGGAGATCACCCGGCGGCTGGATGAGATGACCGCGACCGGCTGGCCGGTGCTGGTCTCGCTGTCGAACAAGGACTTCGTCGGCGAGACCCTGAACGTGCCGCCCGACGAGCGGGTGACCGGGACGCTGGCCGCCACGGCCATCAGCGCCTGGCACGGGGCGCGGATCTACCGCGTGCACCAGGTCCGCCAGACCCGGCAGGTGCTGAACATGGTGTCGGCCATCCGCGGTGACATCCCGCCCGCGCGCACGGTGCGGGGGCTGGCCTAGCGATGATCACTGCCGCCGCCCTCTGCCCGGCGCCGCCGCTGCTCGCCCGCGAGCTCACCGGCGGCGACCCCGTACTGCCCGAGCTGCGCGAGGCCTGCCTGGCCGCGGTGCGCGCACTGCAGCGCACCAGGCCCGAGGTGATCGCGATCGTCGGCCCGGCCGAGCAGACCGGGGTGTGGGACTCCTCCAGCCGCCTGGACCTGGGGATTTACGCCCCGGCCGTCGGCGGCGGCGGTACAGCGGGCCTGCCGCCGTCCCTGGGCCTGGGGGTCATGCTGCTGGATCAGGCCGGGTACAACGGGCGGCGCCTGCTGCAGGCCGCGGGGGACGAGGAGCCGGCCAGCGGCTGCGACGGGATCGGTGCTGAGCTGGCCCGGCTGCCGGAGCGCACGGCGCTGCTGGTGATGGCCGACGGCAGCGCCCGGCGCAGCCGGCGCGCGCCCGGCGCCCTGGACGAGCGCAGCGCGGGCTTCGACGCCGGCGTCGAGCAGGCGATCCGCAGCGGCGACATGGCCGCGCTGAGCAAGACCGACCAGGTGCTGGCCCGCGAGCTGATGGCCACCGGATGGCCGTCCTGGCAGGTCCTGGCCCGGGCGCTGCGCGGAACCCGGCCGCCTTGCGAGGTGCTGTACACCGGGGATCCGTTCGGAGTGGCCTATCTCGTCGCCGTCCTGCTGGCCGCGCCCGCCTGACCGCCCCCGCGCACATCGCGCAGCGGGCCCTGTCGATTCCGGCGCCGGCCGTCCGTCGGGAGGGTAAGGCGCGCACCCGGCGCGCCGGCGGGCCGCCGCACGGCCGGTGACCCGCGAGGTGAGGAGACCAGCCATGAGCAAGTACCTGTTCCTGTACCGCGGTCCGGCCACCCCGATGGACCAGTTCACGCCCGAGCAGTCGGCCGAGCAGCTGCAGGCCTGGGGGGCCTGGATGGAGCGGCTCGGCCCGGCGCTGGCCGACGCCGGCGCGCCGTTCGGGGCGCGCGACGCGGTGGCCGGCGACGGCACGTCGGCCACGCCGACCGACCAGAACGGCTACTCGATCGTGGAGGCCGAGAACCTGGCGGCGGCACGGGCGCTGACCGACAAGCACCCGTTCCTGACCGGCGGGGATGCCCGGTTCAGCGTGGAGATCTTCGAGCTCGTGCCCATGTAGGAAGCCGGAACGGGCGGGCGGGCGCCCGCGGCGGCGCCAGCCCGCCCGGCGGCCCGCGCCCAGCTGCCGGGTGCCCGGCACGCTGCCAGGCAGCCCGGCCGGGTCAGGGGGCGCAGGGTCAGCGGCGCCGGGTCAGGGGCGCGGACCGGAGGGCACGCTGCGGTGGCCGGCACGCCCGCGAGCGCCATCCGGACGGGTTTCGGACGCGCGGCTCAGCGGCCGGCGCCGCCGAACCCGCCCGCCCCGAAGCTGGCCGTGCTGCCCTGGCCGGGAGTCAGCCGGGCCGCCCGCTGGATTACCAGGAAGCGCTGCACGACCAGGGTGACCGCGAGGTACAGCAAGATGGTGGCGTTGCCCAGGCCGTTGGTGCTCTTGAGCTGATCCAGCAGCGCGTCGTAGCCCAGGTGCGCCCCGAGGGCCACCACCCACAGCAGGGCGGTGACCAGGTTGCCCTGCGTCCACGCCGTGCCGTCCTTCAGCCACACCTGCACCGTCCGGGCCCGCAGGGCGCCGAACACGACGGCCAGGACCAGGCTGCCGGCCAGCGCCGCGAGCTCCACGGTGCCGGCGTGGTGCTTCTGCAGGAACTGCACGGTCTCTACCAGGCCGATCACGCCGAGCACCAGGCTGATCCGCATGGCCGAGGCACTGACCGGCCGGGTGCGCAGCTGCCGGTAGATCAGCAGTCCCAGGACCGCGACGCCGATGACAAGATCGAGTACCTGCTGGTTGTCCACGCTCACTACTCCCCTGTGCCGCCTGCGGCAGCCGGGCGTGCCGGAGCCAGCACTGGCCCCGGCCCACGCCCCGGCTTTCCGTCTTCACGCTAGGCGCGGCGGCGGCCGGCCTCCCGTGCCCGTCGTCCTGACCTGGACATGACATCTGTCACGGATGCCGGCCATAAACCTGCACCGTTTCGCGGGCGACCTGACGGGCCTGTTAGTTTGAGGCCGGGGGAGATTGAAGTTTTGGGGCCAGATCGGAGGTCTCGGTGGGCCTACCCGCACGCCAGCGCAGAGTCCTGGAAAATATCGAGAGTGAGCTGCGGGGATCAGATCCCCGGCTCGCGACCATGTTCGTCATATTCGGCCGGCTGACTCGTGATGAGGAGATGCCGCGGATCGAGGAACTCCGCCACCGGGCAGCGATGCTGCTCCTGCGGATCCGCCTGGTGCTCGGCTCGGTCGGCACGCGACTGCGGCCGCGGCGCCGTCAGCACCAGCGCGACCTGCGCCGGCGGGAACTGCGGCGCGGCAGCCGGCCGCGCCCGTCCCGGCCCGCCTACCGGTACGCCAGCGGGCGGCCGGCCAGCGCGCGGGCCGCGGGCGGGCGCCCGGCGACGAGACGGCAGGCGGGCGCTCGCTCAGCTCACGCCCAGGCCAGGGCCCGGCGGCTGCGGCGGCGGATCCGGGTCGCGGTGTTCTTCCCCGTCGCGCTGGCCCTGATGACGCTGACGATCTTCTTGGTTGCCCGGTTCGGCAGCCCGGCGCGCTGCGGGTCGGTCAGCGCGGTGGCCACGGCTAAGCCGCACCCGCGCGGCAAGCTGATCACCAAGGGCGTGCGGCTGTGCCGCCCGCCGGCGCTGGTCCCGGCGGGCCGCTGACCCGCCGGATCGCCCGGGCCTGATCGCGATCGCTACGACTTGATCGCGACCAGCTGGGGTCGCAGGCACGGCGGCGCCGAGCCGCTGGACGAGGCGGCGCCGGGCTGCGCGCAGGACGCCAGCACGATCGTCCCGCCCGCCGGGCTGGCGCTGCCGCCGATGCCGGACAGGTCCACGAAGAAGTGCGGCCACGGCACGGCCTTCACCGTCCAGATCACCTGCTTGGTGGCCAGGTCATAGCCCCAGACATCACCGAGCGCGCCCTGGTCAAGGCCGAGCGCGACGCCGTTGCTGACCGCGTACAGCCCGGCTGCGCCCGGCGTGGACGCTCTGGTGACGACCGCATCCGTCGACGGGTTGATCCCGATCAGCGCCTTGCCGCTGGTGACGTAGATCGTCTGCCGGACCGCGTCGGCCGCCTCGGGGACAACGCCCGGCCGGTGCCACAGCAGCCGCCCGTCCGTGCCGCTGTAGGCGCTGATCCCGGCCGGGCCGGAGAACAGCACGGCGCCGCCGATGGCCGCGCTGAGCGTCCCGGCGAACGGGCCGCCTGCCGGGCGCAGGATCTTCTGCGCGCCCGTCCGCAGGTCGATCTGGCGCAGCGCGGTCACCGGCGCCGTGCCCAGGTACCCGTCCCTGGAGATAGCGACGAACAGGTCGTCGCGCGCCACGCGCCAGGCCTGGGCCACGGCACCGGTCCTGACCTGCCAGGCCACCTTGCCCGTCGCGTTGACATAACTGGTGACCGCCCGCGGCCCGACCACCACGGTGCGGGCCGCGCTGGCCCACACCGCGCCGCCGTAGGCAGCCGCGGGATAGTCCCGGATGCGGGCGCCGGTCGCCGCCGACAGGACGATTTCCTCGCGGTGCGCGGCCCGGCCGCGGGTCGCGGGGACCGAGACGCCTGCCGTCACCACATTGTCCCAGGCCCGCACCGAGACGATGGCCGACTGCGGCGGGAAGCCGGCCAGGGCCATCGTCCACAGCGGCGCCCCGGTGGCCAGCCGGTAGGCGACCACGCTGACCCCGAACCCGACGGCCGCGACACCGCCGCCCGCGGCGGCGTAGGCCTGGCCCTTGCTGAGCACGGTGCCCAGCGCGCCGGACTGAGCCGTCCAGCGGCCGGGCAGCGGCCGCTTCCAGCTGATCTTCGCCGTCACCGGATGGCAAGACTGCCCGGTGCAGTGCGCCGCGGGCAGGCTGCGCGCCCGGCCCGGGATGAGCGCCGCGCCGACCAGGACGACGGCCAGGATCCCCCGCCGCGCCCACAGGGCCGACCCGCGCGTCAACACCACGATTGCTAACTGACCCTTCTGACCCCGATCCCGCCCGGCGGCCCCGGGGCTGATCACTGCTGCTCCACGGTAGCCGGGTCCCGCCGGGGCGGTGGCCCGGCGGCCGCGAGTGAGACCATCTCGTGGCTGTCGGCGGGCCGCCGGCCCGGCATGCTCGCGCACCCGTCCGCCTGGCCCGCTCACCCGCCGTCCGCCGGGCCGCCCTTGCACCCGTCCGCCCGGCTGGCTGAGTACCGTGGTCCTCGCCACGAGGCTGGCCGTTACGGTCCCGTCCAGGAACCGGACCCGAAGGAGAATACCGATGACGAACCGGGCACCGCTGCCGTACGAGTTCATGCCGGAAGTGCCGTCATTCACCGTTGAGAGCACCGATGTCGCCGCCGACCAGCAGATGGGCGATAACCAGGTCTACAACGGCTTCGGCATGACCGGCCAGAACATTTCCCCGCAGCTGCGCTGGCATGGCCACCCGGCGGAGACCAAGGGCTTCGCCGTGACCTGCTATGACCCCGACGCGCCCACCGGCTCGGGCTTCTGGCACTGGCTCGTCCTGGACCTCCCGGCGTCGGTGACCGAGCTGCCGTCCGGGGCCGGCGCCGCGGGCACCCAGCTGCCGGGCGGCGCGTTCTCGGTGCGCAACGACTACGGCACCAAGGACTTCGGCGGCGCTGCCCCGCCCCAGGGCGAGACGCACCGCTACGTCTTCGCCGTCCACGCGCTGGACACCGACAAACTAGGGATCGACTCAGACGTCTCGCCGGCCGTGGCGGGCTTCAACCTGCGCTTCCACACGATCGGCCGGGCGCTGCTCATCCCGGTCTTCGGTCACTGACCTTGGCCGTGCCCGCTCTCTGGCCGGCCCGGCTCTCCGCATCCTGCCGCGGGGAGCCGGCCCGGCCGGCGCCCTCAGCTGTCTGAGCTGGAGCTGTCTGGACTGGGGTTGTCTGAACTGAGGCTGTCTGAACTGGCCGGCAGCAGCGGGAACATCCGCACCACTACCCCCACCGGCATCGCCCGATCCTCCCCGGCGCGCTCCCCGCTGGCCTGCTCCCGGCGGCCGTCATCGCCGGGCCCGCCGCCGGACTCAGCGCGCCGGGCGATGACGGCCCGGATCGCGGCAGCCACCTCGGCGAGCTCACCGGGGCTGAGCTGGACGACCGCGCTGAATGCCTCGTCACGCCACTCCGGCGGTGCGGTATGGCGGCCGGCCAGCCAGCGCCGGTAACCCTCGTTCTCCAGTTCCCTGGCCAGCGCGCCGAACTCGTCCCCGTGCTGGCCAAGATCGCCGGGCTGGCCAGAATCGCCAGGCTGGCCAGAGCCCCCGGGCGGGCCGGACTGGCCGGGCTGGTCCAGACCGCGCGGCATGCCTGCCTCCGGATGCCGCTCCCCCGGATGCGGCTCCCCTGGCGTCTGCTCCGCCGGCGCCGGCTGCCGGCCGCCCGGAGCCTGTCGCAGGCGGGCGGGGGTCGCCAGCCGCCAGGGCCGGGCCCGGCCGCCCGCGCCGGTTACCTCCTCGATGTGCCCGTAGCGCTGCAGCTGGCGCAAGTGAAACGAGCACGCCCCGGAGCTCTCGCCGAGCTCGCGGGCCGCCTCGGTCGAGGTCAGCGTCCCGCGCCGGGCCAGCAGATCGAGGAGCGCCACGCGCAGCGGATGGCCGAGCGCCTCAGCTGGCCGGCCCGGCCGGATCGCGGGCGCCGGGCCGCCCGGCCACGCCGGGCCAGCCGGAGACCCCCCGTCCGCCTGCGGTACCGCGGCTGCCTGTGATGCCGGGTCAGACGACAAGCCCGCGGCTGCACGCGACGGCTGCGACGCCGGGGTCGCCGGCTGGCCTGCGCGAACGCGGCTCGCCCGATCGGTCACGCCTGCCCTGCCTTCCGCGCTAACTTTGCAAAGTAATGCTTTGCAAAGTATTCTAGCGTGTCGCCGGGCGGGCTCGCCGCCGGCCACTCGAGAGGGAAGCCGCATGACCGTCCGTCCCGTCCGCCTGTTCGGCGACCCGGTGCTCCGCACCCCCGCCGTGGAGGTCACCGATTTCGACCGGCAGATCCGCAGGCTGGTGAAGGACCTCACCCAGACGCTGCGGGACCAGCGCGGCGCCGGGCTGTCCGCGCCGCAGATCGGCGTCGGGCTGCGGGTATTCGTCTTCGACGTCGGCGACGTGCGCGGGCACGTGATCAACCCCGTGCTGGACTTCCCCGACGACCAGGAGGAAGAGGGGCCCGAGGGCTGCCTGTCCTTCCCCGGCATCTATTACGACGTCAAGCGGCGGCTCAGCACCGTGGCCACCGGCTTTGACTCCGATGGCCGCCCCGTGAAGATCGTGGGCGACCAGCAGCTGGCCCGCTGCCTCCAGCATGAGACCGACCATCTCGACGGCGTGCTGTTCATCGACCGGATGGACGCCGAGACACGCAAGCAGGCCATGCGCGAGATCCGCCAGGCGGACTGGGCCGGGCTGCCAGCCCCGGCCGTCAAGGTCAGCCCCCATGCGATGCACGGCCTGATCCGCTGAGGCCAGATCCGCCGAGGCCAGATCCGCCGAGGCCAGATCCGCCGGCGGACGGTGCGCTCGGTGCCGAGCCTGGCTTTCAGCCAGCCGCCGTGGCTGGCTGAGGTCAGGCCGCCTGGGTACTAGGTGAGGCAGGGGGACGGCGGCAGGCTGACCGGGGGGATCGCATGGCCATCAGGATCACCGTGACGCTGGACGAGGAGCGCCAGCGGCAGAGCGGGGCCGATGAGCAGACCGAGGAGGAGATCCGGGGCCTGCTGGCCGCGATGAAGGAGGACGGCCGGCTGTCGCTGCAGAGCCGGAGCTACTGGCTGCCGGTGAAGGACATGATCTACCGGGCCAAGTGAAACCGGAGCCCGCCCCCCGCCGGCCAGGCTGTCATACCCCGATAGCCGACTCCGGGCCCCCAGGCTGACAACCGGGCCGCCGCGCCCGCCCGCGCACCGCGCCTGACCTGCCGGACCAGGCACTTGCCCGCCGGACCGCCGGCCGCCCGCGCACCGCACCGGACCTGCCGGACCAGGCACTTGCCCGCCGGCCGCCGGCCGGCCAGGCTGCAGGCGGTGAGATCATGACAAATCACCCCTGAGACCCGGCCAGCGACGCCGGAACCACGCTTCAAGAGAGGCCGACCATGCCGCTTGACGAGGATGCCGCCCGGCTGGCCAAGGGCCAGAACCTGGCCACGGTGATCACCGTGCTGCCGGACGGCCAGCCGCACGCCCAGCTGACCTGGATTGACCATGACGGCGAGAACATCCTGGTCAACACCGAGCCACAGCGGCAGAAGGCAAAGAACGCGCGCCGCAACCCGAAGATCACCGTCATGATCCACTCGGCCGATCCGTGGGACTGGGCCGAGGTGCGCGGGCATCTGGCGCAGACCATCGACGGTGACCGGGCCCGCGCTCACATTGACGAGCTGTCGCGCCGCTACAGCGGGACCGACTTCGATGATGCGGTCGGCCCGCACGGCCGGATCATCCTGGTCATCGCCCCGGACAAGGTCGTGACCCCGCGCACCCTCGGCAAGCGCTGACCGGCCGCCGGCGACCAGCAGCCGCTGGCGCCCGCCGGTTCCCGCCGCCGGCCGCCTGCCGTCACCCAGCAGCGGACGGCGGACGGCGAGCGACGGCAGCCAGCGGCTGCTGGCGGCGTCAGGCCACCGTCGCGTCGTAGCGCTGGCGCAGGCTGGCCCAGCCGTAGTCGTGCGCGCGGCTGCCGGTGACCCGCGGCACGTCCTGCCCGCCGAGGATGACGGCCAGCACCGCCAGGCACAGGTGCCAGCCAGCTCCGTACATGCCGGCCTCGGCGCGGTCGCCGAAGACGTGCGCGAGGGTCAGCCGGGACCCGTCCGGTGTCGGTGTCAGCGTCCAGCGCAGCAGGTGCGGGCCCCAGCGGTGCACCAGCTCGCGCGGCGGATCGCAGACCAGCACCTCGGCGTCATTGGCCGGGTCGCCGGGGTTCTCGGCCGCGGTCGCGGGGCCGGCCGAGGTCAGCGGCCGGTCCGGCACCACCGGCGACCACTTGGCGAGCTCGCCGGGCTCGGTCAGCTTCGGCCACACGCGCTCCACCGGGTGACGCAGCTCCCGCGTCATCGTCAGCACCCAGCGCCCGTCCTCCTGCGCCAGCGTCGCCGTCGTGTCGTGCGCGGCGATCTCAGCGGTCACCGGGTCGGTCGTGTTCGTCATGTTCCTCCTCCTCATCCAGTACCCGGGCCAGCCGGTCAAGGCTGTCGCGCCACAGCTGGTGGTAGGGCGTCACCCAGGCGAGCACATCCGGAAGCGGGTCCGCCGTCAGCTGGTAGATGCGGCGCTTGCCCGCGACCGTGGCCGTGACCGCGCCCGCCTCGCGCAGCACCTTCAGGTGCTTCGACACCAGCGGCTGCGGCAGCCCGAGGGCGGCAATCAGCCCGCCGACATCACTTCCCGCGCCACGCAGGCGATCCAGGATCTGCCGCCGGGTGGGATCGGCGATCAGGGTGAACCCGTCCATGGTCCTAATATGCTTTTAGGGTCATATGAATGTCAAGGAATATCATTAACGAGCTGGCGAGCCTGGCTCCCGTGCGCCCAGCGAGCCACCTTCCATGCCGGGACCGGCACCCCGCGCGCTGACGGCGACCCGCCCGGCGGGCCGGGGGACGGCCCGCCCGGCCGGCCCGTCAGCTCGATCCCGGCGCCGTCAGCCAGGACGCGGGCCTGGTCAGCGGCGGCGACAGCCGGGTGGCGTGATCACCCCTGGCCGCATCCAGCTGGGCCTGCGCCAGGAACAGGCTCCCGGTGATGTCGGCACCGCGGAGGTCGGTGCCCCGCAGGTCGGCCCCGGCCAGGTCGGCGACCCGCAGGTCGGCGCCGCGGAGGTCGGCGCCGATGAGCCGCGCTCCGCGCAGGCTGGCTCCGCGCAGGTCAGCGCCGCGCAGCCGGCGGCCGATCAGGTCAGCCCCGGCCAGGTCCGCCCCGCGCAGGCCGCCGCTGCCCGGGGCCTGCTCGCTGGCCCCGGCTAGTTCTCCGGACCGGGCTAGCGCGCTGGCCCGGCTGAGCAGCCCGGCTGCCTGCTGCCAGTGGCCGGCCAGGTCCAGCGCCAGCAGGTCACCGGGGCCGCCGCGGGCCAGGTTCTCGATCTGCGCCGCAGCCGCCGCCAGCTCGGCACGCAGCGGCCGGGCCGCCGCCAGGGCCTGCGCCTCACCCAGGTGCCACAGCAGCTCGTGCAGCTGGCGGACGACCCCGAATACCGCGAACATCTGGTCCGCGAGCTGCGGCGCACCGCGCCAGTCCTGCCCGCCGAAGGTGACCTGGGTGACCTGCTGCCCGGCACCGAAACAGTCGTAGGCGCTGCAGCCGGAAAACCCGCGCTGCCGCAGTCGGTCGTGGATCGAGCAGCGGAAATCCTGGCTCAGGTTCGGGCATGGCCGGCCCGCAGGCTTGTCAATCGCGAAATCCGCGGATGCCGAGAAGGCAGG
>DASUBV010000361.1:0-8206 GCA_035763085.1 Streptosporangiaceae bacterium
GCGCAGTTCCTCGGTGCGGGCGTCGAATGCGAAGTCCACCTGGGCTGCCTCCTCCGAAGTCCGGACAAGCGTATCTACCGGCCGGTACGAGTCCACGCTACGGTCAGGTCATGGGACAGGTCGAGACCGTCCGGGGCCCTATCGACACCGCCGACATGGGCACCACCCTGATGCACGAGCATGTGTTCATCCTGAACGAGGAAGTCCGGTCGAACTACCCCGGCGACTGGGATGAGCAGCAGCGGACTGATGACGCCGTGGCCAAGCTGGAGGCGCTGCGCAAGCGCGGCTGCGCCACCATCGCCGACCCGACAGTGCTCGGGCTGGGCCGCGATATCGGGCGGATCCAGCGGGTCGCCGCCCGGACCAGCCTGAACATCATCGCCGCGACGGGCCTGTACACCTACAACGACGTGCCGCTGTACTTCCGGTACCGGGTCGGCCAGCCCGGCGACCCGGCCAGCGACCCGATGACGGCGATGTTCATCAGCGACATCACCGAGGGCATCGCCGGGACGCCGGTCAAGGCGGCGTTCCTGAAATGCGCCATCGAGTCCGAGGGCCTGACGCCGGGCGTGGAGCGGGTGATGCGCGCGGTGGCCCGGGCGCACCTGGCGACCGGCGCGCCGGTCACGGTGCACACTCACCCGGAGTCCCGGTCCGGGCTGACCGCCATCCGGGTGCTGCGCGAGGAAGGCGCGGACCTGACGAAGGTGGTGCTGGGGCACAGCGGGGACACCGCCGACGTGGGCTACCTGGCCGAGCTGGCTGACGCGGGCTGCCTGCTGGGCATGGACCGGTTCGGCCTGGACATCCTGCTGCCGTTCGAGCAGCGCGTGGACACGGTGGCGCAGCTGTGCGCCCGCGGCTACGCCGACAGGCTGGTGCTGTCGCACGACGCCTCGTGCTACATCGACTGGTTCCCGCAGGAGCAGATCCCGGCGTTCGCGCCGTCCTGGCACTACGGGCACCTGTTCGACGACGTCTTCCCGGCGCTGCGCGAGCGCGGCGTCACCGACGAGCAGCTCGACACGATGCTGGTAGCCAACCCGCGGCGCTACTTCTCCGGCAGCTGACGCCCGGCGACCCGGCGACCCGGCCGCCCGCGGCCGGCCGGGTCCGGGAGGCGGCGCTGATCCGCCGGCCGGGCAGCCGTGGCATGCTGCCCCGGAGGGGGGCCGTCGCGGCCGTGCCGCGGGGCCGGCTCTCGGGACTGCTGGCGCGAGAGTGCGAGGTGGACATGGACCTGCGGCGGTGGCTGGGCGCCGGGGTGGACGCGATCGGCGCGTGGCAGGAGCAGTTCGGGCGATTCGAGCAGCACCGCTCGCTCCAGGTCAGCGACGAGCAGATGGCCGCCGCGTTCGGCGAGCTGACCGAGCGGCTGCACGACAACTACCCGTTCTTCCATCCCTCCTACGCCGGGCAGATGCTCAAGCCGCCGCACCCGGCGGCGGTGGCCGGCTACCTGGCCGCGATGCTGATCAATCCGAACAACCACGCGCTGGACGGCGGGCCGGCCACCGCGCAGCTGGAGAAGGAGGTCGTCGCCCAGCTGGCGGCGATGTTCGGGCTGCCCGCGCACCTGGGTCACCTGACCACCAGCGGGACGATCGCCAACCTGGAGGCGCTGTACGTCGCCCGCGAGCTGCACCCGGACGCGGGCATCGCCTACAGCGCGGAGGCGCATTACACGCACGGCCGGATGTGCGGCGTGCTGGGCGTGGCGGGCACGCCGGTGCCGGTCGACGGCGCCGGGCGGATGGACCTCGACGCGCTGGATGAGCTGCTCGCGGCGGGCCGCATCGGCACCGTGGTGGCCACGGCGGGCACCACGGGACTGGGCGCCATCGACCCGGTGCACGCAGTGCTGGCAGTGGCCCGGCGGCACGGGGTGCGGGTGCACGTGGACGCCGCCTACGGCGGGTTCTTCACGCTGCTGGCCGGGCTGGGCGCCCCCGAGGGGCTGGACCCGGCGCCGTGGCGGGCGATCGCCGAGTGCGACTCGGTAGTCATCGACCCGCACAAGCACGGCCTGCAGCCCTACGGGTGCGGCGCGGTGCTGTTCGCCGACCCCGAGGTCGGGCGGTTCTACCTGCACGACTCGCCCTACACCTACTTCACCTCCGGCGACCTGCACCTGGGCGAGATCAGCCTGGAGTGCTCGCGGGCCGGCGCGGCGGCGGCGGCGCTGTGGCTGACCTTCCGGCTGCTGCCGCCCACCCCCGACGGGCTGGGCCAGGTGGTCGCGGCCTGCCGCCGGGCGGCGCTGGCCTGGTCCCGGCTGCTGGACGAGTCGCTGCTGCTGGACCTGTACCAGCAGCCCGAGCTGGACATCGTCTGCTACTTCCCGCTGGTCGCCGGCCCGGACACCGCGGCCCGCAGCCTGTCGGCGATCGACGGGGCCAGCGAGCGGCTGCTGGCGGCCGGCATGGCCGAGGCGGGCCGCCCGCTGTACGTCAGCACGCTGCGGGTCAGCGCGGACGCCTTCGCCCGGCGGCACCCGGCGGTCAAGGCCGACGCGGACGCGGCGCGGCTCGTGCGCAGCGTGCTGATGAAGCCGGAATCGGAGACGTTCGTGCCCGAGCTGCACGCCCGCGCCGAGAGCCTGACCCGCCACCCCGACACCCCGGCCAGCTAGCCACGAAACGCCCGGATTAGGCCATTAGCCCTGCTCAGGCCATGCTGGCGGCACGTTCACGGAGCTGGCCGCGGGGCATGTTTACCGACGCACGAGTGACTGCGGGGGCCTGAGGTGCGCTGAGCGGCCGGGGCGGGCTTGCTGAGCGCCAGGGCACCGGGACGGGGGCCTGCATGCGTGTTGTCGTGGACCTGGCGGTGTGCCAGGGATATGCCCAGTGCGCCTTCCTGGCGCCGGACGCGTTCCGGCTCAGCGGGCCCGAGGGCCTGATGTATGACCCCGGCCCGGATGACGAGGCCCGGGACCGGATCCAGCGGGCCGCGGCGGCCTGCCCGGTCCAGGCCATCTCCGTCGAGCTGCCGGAGGCGGCGGCCGCGGCCGCCGGGGACAGCCATGGCTAACACGGGCGGCGCGGAGCGCATCGTCATCGTCGGCGCCTCGCTGGCGGGCCTGCGGGCCGCCGAGGCGCTGCGCCAGCACGGCTTCTCCGGGACGCTGACCATCATCGGCGAGGAGGACGCCCCGCCCTATGACCGGCCGCCGCTGTCCAAGCAGGTGCTCACCGGCTGGATCCCGGCCGGGCACGCCGAGCTGGCCAGGCTAGGCCCGCTGGACGGGGTCCGCTGGCAGCTGGGCACCCCGGCCGCCGGGCTGGACCGGGACGCGAAGGAGGTCGTCCTGGCCGACGGCAGCCGGGTCCCCTACGACAAGGTGCTGATCGCCACCGGGGTGCGTAACCGGCCCTGGCCGCAGGCCGACGAGGCCGCCCTGGACGGCGTGTGCGGGGTGCGCACTCAGGCCGACGCCGCCCGGCTGGCCGGGCTACTCGACGCCGGGCCGCGGCGCGTGGTGGTCATCGGGGCCGGGTTCACCGGCTCGGAGATCGCCTCGGCCTGCCGCCATCGCGGCATCGACGTCACCGTGGTCGAGCGGGGCGAGGCACCGCTGGCGGCCGCGCTGGGCGGCGTGGTCGGCGACATCGCCGCCCGGCTGCACCGCGACAACGGCGTGGACCTGCGCTGCGACGTTACCGTCACCGGGCTGCACGGCTCGGGCGGCCGGCTCGCCGGCGCCGCGCTGTCGGACGGCTCGGAGGTGCCAGCCGAGGTGGCCGTCATCGCCCTGGGTGCGGTGCGCAACACCGAGTGGCTGGCCGGGTCCGGGCTGGCCGCCGGGCCGCTGGGCGTGTCCGCCGACGCCGGCTGCCGGGCCATTGACGTGGGCGGCCTGGTCACCGATGACGTGTTCGTGGCCGGGGACGTGGCGCGGTTCGCGCACGCCCTGTTCGGCTACCAGTACCTGGCCCTGGAGCACTGGGAGAACGCGGTGGTCGGCGCCCGGGTGGCCGCGCACAACATGATCTGCCCCACCGCCCGGCGGCGGCCGCATGCCTGCGTGCCGACGTTCTGGTCGGTCCAGTTCGACGTGAACATCAAGTCTGCCGGGGTGCCGGCGCTGGCCGAGGAGATCATCATGACCCACGGCTCCCCGGAGGACGCCAGCTTCGCCGCCGCCTACGGCGACGCCGACGGCCGGATCGTCGCTGCCGTCACCTTCAACCACGGCCGCTACCTGGACTACTACCGGCGGCTGATCGAGCAGGCGGCCCCGCTGCCCGACCCGGTCGGCGAGGGCCTGCCGGGCAAGCCCGAGCCCGCCCGGTTCCCGCACCCGGCCGGCTCCTATCACGGCCCGAGCGTCATCGTCACCGGCCACTCGCCCACCGAGATGACGGCCGTCGCCGTGCCCGCCGGAAGGAGCGCCCGTTGAGCAGCAAGCAGCACGCCAGAGCGCGCACCCCCGGCGGCCAGGCCCGGCACGGCCCGGTCAGCGGCCACGGCGGCCCGGCGCCCGGCAGCGCGTACGACCCCGGGAACGGCGCCGGGGCCGGCCCGGCCGATGACCTGATGCGCGCGCTGACCGACCCGGCCAGCCGCCCCGACCCGTTCCCCCGGTTCGCCGACCTGCGCCGCGAGCGGGTGAACCGGCTCAGCCACGGTGCGTTCGCGCTGGGCCGCTACGACGACGTGGCCGCCCTGCTGCACGACCCGCGGGTCAGCTCCGACCCGCATAACGCGGCCGACCCCGGCTCGGCGAAGCTGGTGGACGACGCCCCGTTCATCCAGCGCGACCCGCCTGACCACGACCGGCTGCGGGCGATCGCGACCCGCTACTTCGGCCCGCCGGTCAGCCCCGGCGTGGTCACCGGCCAGGAGCCGGAGATCACCGGCCTGGTCGGGAAGCTGCTGGACCACCTGCCGGAGTCGGGCACCGCCGACCTGGTCGACCAGCTCGCCTACCCGCTGCCAGTGGCGGTCATCTGCCGCCTGCTGGGCGTCCCGCGCGAGGACGAGCAGCAGTTCCACGCCTGGACCGAGGGCATCGTGAAGGGCCTGGACGCCCAGGAGCAGCAGGGCGCGCAGGAGCTGCTGAAGCACCGTGATGAGTGCCAGGCGGCCATGTTCATGTACGTGGCTGAGCTGCTCGGCCGGCACCGCAAGAACCCGGACGGCTCCATGCTGTCCAACCTGGCCAACGACAGCTCCGGCGACGCGATGACCGACGCGGAGCTGAGCACCACCAGCGTGCTGCTGCTGGTCGCGGGCCATGAGACGACGGTCAACCTGACTGCCAACGGCATCCTGACGCTGCTGCGCAACCCCGCCGCGCTGGACCGGCTGCGAGCCGAGCCCGGCTGGGTGGTGCCGCTGGTCGAGGAGCTGCTCCGGTACGAGCCGCCCGTCCAGTACCTGCCCAACCGCAACGCACTGGCCGACATTGAGGTGGGCGACACAGTCATCCCCAGGGGCGCGCGGATGATCCTGCTGCTCGCCGCGGCCAACCGGGATCCGGGCCGGTTCACCGAGCCTGACCAGTTCGACCCGGACCGGCCCGACATTGAGCAACTCGGCTTCGGCAGCGGCGTGCACTACTGCTTCGGCGCCCCGCTGGCCCGCATCGAGGCCTACGCCGCGCTGACCGGCTTCGCTCAGCGGCTGGTGAACCCGAGGCTGGCGCAGGACCCGCCGCCGTACCGGCCCAGCCCGGTGCTGCGCGGCCCCGTGCACCTGCCGGTCACCTACGACAAGCTGCTGCCCGGCTAGCACCAGCAGGCCCTGCCCGGACGATGACCTCGGCGCCTCGCCTGCTGGCCAGTCCGGGGATAGTCGGCCGCGCCCGGATCAGCCCTGGCCGCTGGGGGCGTCAGCGGCCGGGAGGCCGGCCTGCTCGCGAGCCTGGGCCTGGGTGAGCACCCGGGCGATGCCGACGGTGGTCCACGACGCGCTGTCCTCGATCTGGTCGCGCAGCATCGCGGCCTGGTACTCAATGGCGACCGGGCCGATGGCCACGAGTCCGTGCTGCTCGTTCTTCATGATCAGCATGTAGTTCACGCCACGATCCTTCCAGCTTCCGGCGCGCTGCACCGCCGACGAGGTCGGGCGGCTGCTGCAGCGGGCGGTCCCGGCGGAATTAGCCGCACTGCCAGGTGAAAACGGCCCGGTCGAATCGCCCGGCGGCCAGGTCCGCGGGGCGGATCAGGTAGTAGAGCACGCCGGCGTCACCCCACAAGAAGCCGGCACGATCATCGGTGTCGAGCTGAGCCAGCAGTACCAGGTCGTCCGCCACGGCGATGACGCTGGGATCGGTCCTCGAGATCTTGTCCTGGCCACCGCGGCTGGCCAGGCCGCAGGCCACTTCCAGCTCGACCGGTCCCTGCACGGGATCGGGGTGCCCGCCTACCTGGTGGACAGGGATAGCCGGCCGCGGCTCGAGCTGGTTGATTGCCTCGTACAGGTCATCCCAGCCGTCCGCCGGCCGTCCGCCCTGGTACAGCCGGGGATGCTCCCAGGTGGGATAGGTCAGCACCGGCTCTGCGGTGATCTCGACGGCCGGATACTCGTCGACAGGTGCGGGCGAGTGCGCCCGGACGGCCCGGCCCGGTGGCGTGTACTGGACCTTGGCTCCTGCGGCGGTGCCCGCGAACATTGCGCCGACGACCTCGACCCCGCCGTCCACCGAGCCATCGAAGTAGAAGAACGACAACCATCCCGTCGCGGGGAAACCTGAGTCGCGCAACTGCGGCGGCACAACAGAATGCAGCTGCGTGCAGTCGATGGTCGCGATGTGCGCCAGCGGCCCGTGCCCGTCCCACTCCGGCCACGGCACCCCCTCCGGCAAGAGCGCAGGGCCACCGAGCCAGCCGGCGGTCAGCCCCGAGGCTGAACCGGCCGGGCGCTGCAGATCAGCGGTCCCCGCCCGCCGCCACGGCCCGGCGACCTGCTCCTGGCCCGTCTGCGGAGCCGATCTGGTCGCTGCCAGCAACCGGACTCCTGGCGTGAGCATGGCCAGCCAGGCATCGGCTAGATCAGGATCGAGGCTGAACCGAGCCACGCGGGCCAGGCGGCTCCGGACGTCATCGGTCGGCAGCATGAGCTCCTCCGCTATGTGCCTAGTTGGTGGCACGGCAGATCGACGACTGTGCCGGCGGCGATGGACATGCCGGGCACGACCAGGGTGAGCAATGCCGCCCCGGCTATCTGCCAGCCGGAATAGGGCACGTCGTCGAGGCGTCCGGAATCGCCGGAAAGTGTGGTCACGTGTTGCCGTCCCGATCGGTGAGCGAGCCAGCTGACCGGGGCACGATAGCAGCCTGGAATGGCCCAGGATGGCCGTGAGTCCCGCGGCCGCCAGCGCCCGCAGGCCGGATGTAATTGCCTGGCGGGAACCGGGCGGCGCGGCCAGGATGAGGCCATGCAGCCTCAGCCCGGCAGTCACATGCGTATCGCCCGTCCCAGCCGCGACCTGCGCGCCGCCGAGCGCTTCTGGGTCGGCGGCCTCGGGCTGGAAGTCTTGTACCGGGCCGATGAGGACGCCGAGGGCGGGCATGCCCTGCTGATGATGGGCTGGCCGGACGCGGCCTGGCACCTGGAGCTGGTCGGCGACCCGGACGGGACGACGCCGCCGGCACCCACCGAGGAGGACCTGCTGGTGCTCTACCTCGGCGGCGAGATCGACGAGGACGTGATCAGCAGGCTGACCAGGTCCGGAGGCACCCTGGTCGCCGCGCGAAACCCGTACTGGGACCGCTGGGGTGTCACAATCGAGGACCCCGACGGCTACCGCCTGGTCCTGTCAACGCGTTCCTGGCCCTGAGCCTCGCGGGCACTACGCAAGGCTAACTACGTCTGGAGCGCGGGCCCACGGGATATTCAGCTCTGTGCCGCGATGGTGAACACCTGGCCGCCGGGCGCGAGGAAGTAGTACGGGTGGCCCGGGTGGGTGACCTGCGGCAGGCCGGCGTCCAGGACGGCGCGCATCATCGCGGCCGGGTCGCCGGCCCGCAGCTCCAGCCAGGCACCCAGCCGGCCATCGGCGTCATCCGGGGCGCGATCGGTGAACTCGATGCTGAGGTTCCCGCCGCCCGGGAAGCGGACGATCAGCATGGGCTCGTCCATGCCCGGATGCTCGACGGTCGCGACCGGGCCGCAGCCGAGCACCGTCTCAAAGCACCAGGCCAGCTCCGCGCGGCGGTGCGGCCGGGCGAACAGGTGCGCATTACTGCCGAGA
>DASUBV010000362.1:0-17365 GCA_035763085.1 Streptosporangiaceae bacterium
GCGGTCGCCGACCGCGTCCGCCGCCTGGAGGACACCGGGGTGGTCAGCTACCGGGCCGAGATCGAGCCGCGCGCGCTCGGCTACCCGGTCTGCACGCTGGTGCGGGTCAGCCCGTCCAGCGGCAATCTGCACCAGATCCCGCTGCTGGCCCGCGGGATCCCCGGCGTGACCGAGTGCTACCGGGTCACCGGGGATGACTGCTACGTGATCAAGCTCTACCTGCGGAGCATGGATGACCTGGAGGCCATTCTCGACCAGTTCGCCCCGCTCGGCCGGACCACCACCTCGATCATGCACTCCGCCCCGGTCCCCCGCCGCCCGCTCCCGCTCGACGGCTGACGCCGCGCTGCGGAGCACCCGCGACCCCGCCGGCCAGCGCGATCGCCAGCGGCCAGGACACGCTGCGGCCAGGGTGCCGCCGGCTGCCGGCCGCCGGGCAGTGACTAGGAGGCCGGGACCTCGCCAGGCTGAGCCGCACCGGCCCCGGCCCCGCCAGCAGGCGCCGCGCCCGGCGCCTGCTCCGCCTGGTAGGTGCGCTCGTCGTAGCGCCACATCAGCGGCAGCACGGCCACCACCGCGGCGGCGCCCGCCAGGCAGGCCAGGCCGCCCGACACGACCGAGACCCGGATCGACCCGGTGAGCGAGGCGGCCAGGCCGGACTCCAGGTCGCCCAGCGGCTGGCCGGTGGTGTAGCTGATCATCTCCAGCCCGGCCAGCCGGCCGCGCAGCCGGGACGGGATGGTCTGGTTCCACAGCGTCGTCCGGAACACGCCGCTGACCATGTCGGCTCCGCCGGCCGCGGCCAGCGCGGCGACGGCCCACCACAGGTTCGCGGCGAGGCCGAACGCGGCGATGGCCAGCCCCCAGCCGCAGACGGCCACCGCGATGGCCCGGCCGTGCCGGTGGATGTGCCGGGTCCACCCGCTGGTCGCGCTGACCAGCAGAGCGCCGGCACCGGGCGCGGCGTACAGCAGGCCGAGCACTTCCGGGCCGCCGAGCCGGGCCGCGAACGCCGGGAACACCGCGTACGGTGCCCCGAAGAACATCGCGGCGATGTCGATCAGGTAGCTGCCCAGGATCTCCTGGCGGCTGCGGACGTACCGGATGCCCTCGGCCAGGCTGCGGAGACTGGGCCGGTCAGCCTCGGGCGCGGGCGGGAACGAGCTCAGCCTGCTGAACGCCGCCAGGGCGATCAGGCTGGTGGCGGCATCGATCCAGAACGCCGCCGGCAGGCCGGCCGCGGCGATGAGCACGCCGCCCAGCAGCGGGCCGGCCAGCTCGGCCGCGTTCGAGGTCAGGCCGCTGAGCGCGGCCGCGGCGGACAGGTCATCGCGCGGCACCAGCTGCGGCACCAGCGCGTCCACCGACGGGCGCTGCAGGCCGAAGCCGGCCACCGCGACGACGCTGACCACGAACAGCAGCCAGACCTGGTGCCAGAGCGCGGCGTTGACGGCCAGCACGGCGGCCGACACCGCGCCGATGACCTCGGCGGCCAGGATCATGACCCGCCGGTCCGCGGCGTCGGCGAGCAGCCCGCCCAGCAGGGCCGACAGCACCAGCGGCACCAGCTCGGTGAAGCTCAGCAGGCCGACGACCAGCGTGGAGTGGGTGAGATGGAAGGCCTGGTAGGGCAGCGCGATGAAGGTGATCATCGAGCCGGCCATGCTGGCGCCCTGCCCGGCATACAGGCGGCGGTAGTCGGCGGAGTGCCGCAGCGGCGTGATGTCGGGGCGGATCCGGCGCAGGACCTGCCGCACGGCGCCCCCGCGGCCCTGCGGCCGTTCCTGGCCGGGGCTAGTCATCATGACCAGCGCTTGTCTCCACCAGCAGGACATGCTGCCCGATCCAGGTCAGCCGGTCCACAGGTTTTCCAGGTGCGCCGGGTGCCGCCCGCCTGGCACCCTGACGGCATGGACATGACCGCCTGGCCGCTGTTCGGCCTCCGGCTGCGCTGCCGCGACGTGACCCTGCGGCTGGTCCGCGAGAGCGACCTGGCCCGCCTGGCGGCGATCGTGCCCGGCGACTGGGAGGACAACCCGCACAGCGAGCGCTTCGCCGGGCTCGATGCCGCGCAGAACCGGCTGCGGCTGCAGTATCAGGAGTACTGGCGGGCGCTCGGCACCTGGTCCCCGGCCTCCTGGCAGCTGCCGATGGCCGTGGAGCACGCCGGCGCCGTGGTCGGGGTCCAGCAGCTGGAGGCCGAGAACTTCCCGGTGCTGCGCACGGTCGACTCCGGGTCCTGGCTGGTCCGCGAGGTGCGGGGCCGGGGCGTCGGCGTCGCGATGCGGATGGCCGTGCTCGGCCTGGCCTTCGATCACCTCGCCGCGCTGGCCGCGGTGACCTCGGCTGACCTGGATAACGGGGCCTCGCTCGGCGTCTCGCGCCGCATCGGCTACGCCGACAACGGCACCGGGCTGGTCGACTCCGGGCACGGCCCGCTCGAGCTGCAGTACCTGCGGCTGACCGCCGCGCAGTGGCAGGCCGCCGGGCACGGCCGCGAGGTGAGCGTGACCGGCCTTGAGCCCTGCCGCCCGTGGTTCGGGTAGCCCCCGTGCCCCGGGGCCCGGCTGGCAGCTGGCCCGGCTAGCCCCGTGGCTCGGCCAGCGCCGGGGCCGCCTCCGCCCGGGGCCGGCTGCGCCGCAGCCACCAGTACAGCAGCGCCAGCGGCACCACCAGGCCGCCGATGCCGAAGATGAGGAACGCCACGAAGGTGTCCACGTGGCCGACCAGCCAGCTGAAGTTCTGCCCGAAGAAGCCGGTCACGAAGGTCAGCGGCAGGAACACCGTGGCCAGGATCGTCAGCTGCTCCATGGTGGCGTTCTGCCGGACGCTGACCCTGGTCTGCTCGACGGAGATCACCGCCATGTTGGCCTCCAGGACAGTGCCCAGCAGGTCACGCTGGGCGGCCACCTCCTCATCGACCAGCAGCACGTGATCCTGGACGTCGCGCAGGTACGGCTGCAGCTCCGGCCCGGCGGCCCGCTCGACGGCAGCCACGACCGTCAGCAGCGGGTGGACGGCGCGGTAGAAGTCGGTGGCCTCGCGGCGCAGCGAGTAGATCCGCTCGGTCGGCGCGACGGTCCCCGAGAACACCGTCGCCTCGATCTGGTCGATGTCGCGCTCCACCTCCGCCACGACCGGCGCGTACCCGTCCACGACCACGTCCAGGACGGCCCACAGCGCCGACATGCTGCCCGCCTTGACCAGCTCGGGCCGCTGCTCCAGCCGCTGCCGTGCCCCGCGCAGCCCGCTGGCCACCCCCTGCCGGACCGTGATCACGAATTTGGGCGCCAGGAACACGCTGATCTCGCCGAACTCGACCTCCTCAGCCCGGTCGTCGTAGCGGGCGGTCCGCAGGATCACCAGCCGCACGCCCGACTCGTAGGCCTCCACCTTCGGCCGCAGGTGCAGCGACTGCGCGTCCTCGACGGCCAGCTCGTGCAGCCCGAACGCCGCGCGGACCTCGTCCATCTCGGCCGCGGTGGGCTCGAACATGCCCAGCCAGACAAAGCCATCCTGCTGGCACGCGCGCGCCGCCTCGGACAGCGAGACCGCGCCGTCCTCCTGCCGGCGTCCGTCCCGGTAATGGGCACAGTCGATGATCATCGGGGGCACTCCTGTCGCAGCGGGCCAGCAGGGCGGTTGTCCGCTGCCAGCATGACCGAGTCAGGCCCCGTCAGGAAGGCCGCCGCGGGCGCCCGGACGGCATCCCGGGCACACCCCGCCCGGGTCACCCGCAGGCCCGGAAAACTTCGGCAAATCGGGCACGGGCCGGCGCCATGCCGGCGCCGTCCGGGCCGAGGGGCCTGCGACGAGGGCAGGCGGGCCGCCCGGGCAGCCCGCCGGCTCGCGGGCAGCCCCGGCCGCGGCAGCCCCGTTACTTGTCGGCGGCCCGGGCCGAGACCGCGCTGGCGCCGCCCGGCCCCGGCGGCTGGCTGCCCTGCCCGCCGCTGCCGCTGCGGCCCGCGCCCTGGCCCGCGTCCGCGTCGTCGCCGGTGCCGCCGTCTGTTCCGCGCCCGTCATCGGCCCCGGCGCTGCCGGCCGGGCCCGCCGCCTCCGGCTCCCCGCTGTCGTCAGGCGGCGGCATGGCGGACGGGAACGGCCCGGTGCGGCGCTGGATCAGCACGAACCAGACCAGCCCGGCGATCACCCCGGCCGTGGCGACGTAGAAGTTCAGCCGCAGGCCCAGGAAGTGCTCGGAGGAGTCAATCCGCAGCGACTCCTCGAAAATCCGGAACGCCGAGTACCCGGCGACGTAGAGCGCGAACAGGCCCGGCGGCCGGATCCGCCGGTGGTGCCCGAGCCAGACCAGCAGCGCGGCCAGGGCCAGGTCCCAGATGATCTCGTACAAGAAGGTGGGCTGGAAGGTCGCGAAGGCGCCGTAGCCGTCGGGCCGGTGCGGCCTGGAGATCTCCAGCGCCCAGGGCAGCGTGCTCGGATGGCCGAACAGCTCCTGGTTGAAGTAGTTGCCGACGCGGCCCACGGCCTGGGCGACCAGCAGCGCGGGCGCGATGGCGTTGGCGAACACGGCCGCGCTGGCGCCGGTCCGGCGCACCCGCCAGATCCCGGCTGCCGCGCCCGCCGCGATGCCGCCCCAGATGCCCAGGCCGCCCGACCACACCGCGAACACGCCCCACCAGTGCGGCGGGATGTCGCCCGGCGTGGTGATGTCGAAGTAAATCCGGCCGCCGATGATGCCGGCCGGCACGGCCCAGGTGGCCACGTCGGCCACCAGCGCCGGGGCGCCGCCCGCCGCCTGCCACCGGCGCCGGGTGATGTAGATGGCCAGGGCGATCCCGACCACGTACATCAGGCCGTAGAAGTGCACGAACAGCGGCCCGACGTAGAAGCCGTTATCCGGGGGGCTCGGCAGGAAGCTCAGCGGCATGCCGGCGGCGTGGGGCTCCATGCCCATGAGCGTATGCCCAGCGCGAGGGTGTGCTGACAGGACCCGCGTAAAACGGGCGGGCTAGCATGGCGTTGATGAGCGGCCGCAGCGCACTTTTCAGCCAGGACGTGCAGGACTACCTCGACGCGCACAGCGCGCCGCCCGACCCGGTGCTGACGGCGCTGGCGGCCGAGACCGCCGGGCGCTTTCCCGGCCCGTCCGGCATGCAGATCGGCCCGGACCAGGGCGCGCTGATGACCATCCTGACCAGGCTGACCGGGGCCGTCCGGGCCGTGGAGGTCGGCACCTTCACCGGCTACTCGGCCATCTGCATCGCCCGCGGGCTGGCCGACGGCGGCAGGCTGACCTGCTGTGACGTCAGCGAGGAGTGGACGTCACTGGCCCGCGAGTACTGGCAGAAGGCGGGCCTGGCCGACCGGATCGAGCTGCGGCTGGGCCCGGCCCTGGACACGCTCCGGGCGCTGCCCGCCGGCACCGCGCTGGACCTGTCGTTCATCGACGCCGACAAGGCCGGCTATATCGGCTACTGGGAGGAGATCGTGCCCCGGACCCGGCCCGGCGGCCTGATCCTGGCCGACAACACCCTGCGCGGCGGCCAGGTGGCCGATCCGGGCGCGACCGAGCAGCCGGTGGAGGTCATGCGGGCCTTCAACAACCACGCCGCCTCCGACGAGCGCGTCGACCTGGTGCTGCTGCCGATCGGGGACGGGCTCACCGTGGCCCGCCGCCGCTAGGCAGCCGCGCGCCGCCCGGTCAGCCGGGCAGCGTCCTTCCGCCGGCGTCACCCGGCCCGGGCCGGCCGTCTCGCCTCAGCCGTACAGGGCCGGGCGGCGGTCGCGGTGCGGGTCGTTGCGCGGGCTGGTCGCCTTGTCCCGGGCCCGGGCCAGGTCGCAGTCGGCGACCAGCAGCTCGGGCTCGCTGGCCCCGGCCGGGCCGGCCAGCGGGTAGCCGTCCGGGCCGGCGATCAGGCTGCCGCCCACCCAGCTGACGCCCCGCTCCTCGCCCACCCGGCAGGCGGCCGCCACGAACATCCGGTTGGCGAACGCCGCCGCCTGGACGTTGGCCACCACCATCGGCCGCTCCCCCGGCGGGACCGGATCGGCCGGCCAGTTGGTCGGCACGGCCAGCAGGTCGGCCCCGGCCAGCGCAGGCCGCCGCACCCACTCGGGGAACTCCACGTCGTAGCAGACCATCATCGCGATCCGGCCGAACTCGGTGTCCACCACCGGCGGCGGCTCGCTGCCCGGCACGAAGAAATCGCTCTCGGCGTCCCACAGGTGGACCTTCCGGTACACCGCGCGGACCCCGGCCGGGTCGGCCAGCACCGAGCTGTTGTAGACCTGCCCGTCGGCACCCAGCTCGGCAAAGCCGCCGACAATGACCAGGTGGCGGCGCGCGGCCAGGTCCGCCCACTCGGTCACGGTGGGCCCGTCGGCGGGCTCGGCCAGGGCCCGCGCCTCGGCCGCGGACTCGAACACATACCCCGACGGCGTGAGCTCGGGAAGCACGATGATCCGGGCGCCCTCATCGGCCGCCCGGAGCGCAGCGCGGAGGGCCGCGGAGCGGTTGCCGACGACCTTTCCGACGGCCAGGCCGACCTGGCAGGCGGCGACACGTACCAGATGGTTATCGAATGCTGCGCGCACAGGGCCACCCTAGCGGTGCGGTATCGCTACGATGTCGCGCTATGGCGCCATTGTTCAGCCGAATCATTCCGATTCTCTTCGTCAGCGACCTTCAGGCTGAACGAGACTTCTACGTACGGCTCGGCTTTCATGTCACCTACGAGGGGCCTGAGTATCCCTACTTCCTGGCGCTCGGGCACGGCAAGCTGGAATTCGGCATCGAGTGGCGCGAGGGCTTCTCGCCCTCGCGCCCTGATCAGGTGCTGACCTGGCAGTTCGGCGTCACCGACCTGGAACTGGCCAAGAAGCGCCTAGCCGAGGCCGGGGTCCGCTTCCGCGAGGAGCTGATGACGCCCAGCGAGGACTGGCAGTACCGGGTGCTGCACGCGCGCACGCCCAACGGGTACCACCTGCTGCTGGAGGAAGGCAGCGACTAGCGCTCGCCCCGGCCCGCCGGGGTGTTCAGCGGCGACTGGCTGTCGCGCAGGGTGCTCAGGGCCCCGCCCGCCGTCCAGTACTTGCGGCCGGCGACGAGCAGCTCCTCGGCGGGGAACCTGGTGATGACCTGGCAGCCGCCGGCGGTGACGACGAGCTCTTCCTCGATGCGGGCGGCGGACCAGCCGTCGGTGGCGGGCCAGTAAGTCTCGAGGGCGAACACCATGCCCTCCTCCAGCACCTCGGGGTGGTCCAGGGACACCAGGCGGCTGAAGATCGGCTTCTCCCAGATGGACAGGCCCACGCCGTGCCCGTACTGCAGGGCGAAGGCAGCCAGCTCGTCGGGGAACCCGAACTCGGTGGCGGCGGGCCACACCGAGACGATGTCGGCGGTGGTGGCGCCGGGCCGGACCAGGGCGATGGCCTGGTCCATGTACTCCCGGCACCGGGTGTAGGCGTCGCGCTGGGCGCGGGACGCGCTGCCGACGGCGAAGGTGCGGTAGTAGCAGGTCCGGTAGCCCAGGTGGGAGTGCAGGATGTCGAAGAACGCCGGGTCGCCGGGGCGGATCAGCCGGTCGGAGTACACGTGCGGGTGCGGCGAGCACCGCTCACCGGAGATCGCATTCACCCCCTCGACGTGCTCGCTGCCCAGGTCATACAAGACCCTGGCGACCAGGCCCACGCACTCGTTCTCCCGCACCCCCGGGGCCAGGAACTCATACAGCCGCTGGTAGGCCGCGTCCACCATCGCGCACGCCTGGGTCAGCAGGCTGATCTCCTCGCCGGTCTTCACCCGCCGGGCCTCCAGGAACACCTGCTGCCCGTCGGTGACCTGGACCCCCGCGGCCTGCAGGGCGGCCAGCACCGGCATCTCCGCCACGTCAATCCCGACCGGCTCATCTGCCAGGCCGTGCTCGCGCAGGACCGCGACGATACTGGCTGCCGCAGCGGCGGCGATCCCGGCGTCCGGGTGGAACGCGCCGCGCAGCGTCGAGATCCCGGCCCGCGCCCCGGTCCGTGCCGCGCCCGCGGCCGTCGCCGGGCCCGGCGTGTGGTCCAGCCACGGGTTATACAGCTGATGATGGCGGGCAGCCGAGCCGAAGTCCCACACCACCGGCTCCCCGCCCCGCGGCAGCAGCGCGAACCGGATCAGCTTGTCCACCGCCCAGGTGCCGATGTGCGTCGCCGTCATGTACCGGATGTTGGCGAAGTCAAAGCTCAGCAGCGCCCCCAGCTCCGAGGCCTCCAGCTGCGCCCGCAGCCGCGCCAGCCGGTCCGCGCGCAGCCGCGCCAGGTCGACGCGCTGCTCCCAGTCGACCGCCGCGGGGCCGTAGGTGTGAATCGTCATTGCCAGCCGCCTTCCTGCCTGCTCGCCTTCGGGACATCGATGCAGTAACGGGCCTGGCTCCTCAGCCCGGCCCGGTGCTGCCGGGCTGGCTGGCGGCCAGGCCCAGCAGCCGGGCCGCGGTGCCGCCCAGGATCAGCCGCTGCTGCCCGGCGTCCAGCCCGGCGGCCGCCACCTGGCCGACCGGGTCGGCGCAGCCCATGTCGAACGGCCGGTCCGAGCCCAGCATCACCTGCCCGGCGCCGGCGTACCCGGCCAGGCCGGCCAGCACCGCCGGGTCGTGGGTCAGGCTGTCGTAATACAGCCGCCGCAGGGCCGCGTCCGGGCCCGCCGGGCTGGCGGCGGCCGCCTCGGGGCGGACGGCGTGCGCGCGGCGCAGCCGCCCGCGCAGCGCCGACAGGGCACCGCCGCCGTGAGCCAGCAGCACCGTGAGGCCCGGCAGCCGGTCGAGCACCCCGGCGGCGACCAGGTGCGCGGCGCTGATCGCGGTCTCCAGCGGATTGCCGACCGAGTTCCACAGGTAGTACTCGGCCAGCGCCGGCGGCCCGAACCCGGACGTGGTGGGGTGCACGAAGATCAGCGCGCCGGTGCCGGCCGCCGCCTCCCAGAACGGCAGGAACCGCCGGTCGCCCAGGTAGCAGCCGCCGATCCGGGCCGGGACCTCAGCGCCGGCTGCCCCCGGCAGGCCCATCAGGTACTCCAGTTCCAGCGCGGCCGCGACCGGGTCGGCCAGCGGCACGGCGCCCAGGACCCGCACCGCGGCCGGGTGATCGGCGGCCAGGGCGGCCAGCGACTCGTTCTGCACCCGGCACAGCCGGGCCGCGCCGGCGGCCGGCCCGGATGCCGGGACCAGCAGGATCCACGGCGACAGCAGCAGGTGGGTTACGCCGTCCCCGGCTGCCTGCGCCAGCATCACGTCCACGTCGCAGAACTCGGCCACGGCCGAGGTCAGCTCGCGGCCCCGGAACTCGATCACCGGGCGGCCGCCGGTCCCGCGCCGCACGGCGGCGCGCCACCGGGCCGGCACGGCCGGCGTCAGCATGACCGGGGCGATGACGTGGCCGTGCATGTCCACCACGGGCTCCGGCCCGTGCGCGCCGCCCGCTGCAGAGCCACCCGCAGCAGGCGCTCCCGCGGCAGGGCCGCCCGCAGCGGCCGGCCTCGTCATGAGCGCGGGCCGCGCGGCGCGCCGCCCAGGTACAGGGCGCCGATCTCGGGGTGCTCCAGGACCTCGCGGCCGGTGCCGGCCAGCCGGACCTGGCCGTTCTCCAGCACCACGCCGTGACTGGCCAGGCTCAGCCCGGCGCGCGCGTTCTGCTCCACCAGCAGGATCGTCTTGCCGGCCTGGTTCATCATCGTCACCGCGGCGAACACCGTGGCCTGCACCCGCGGCGCCAGGCCCATCGACGGCTCGTCCAGCAGGATGACCGACGGGTCGAGCATCAGGCAGCGGGCGAACTCCACCAGCCGCTGCTGGCCCCCCGACAGGCTGCCGGCCTTGCGGCCCGCCCAGCTGGCTACCTCCGGGAACGCCTCGTGCACCGCGGCCCGGCGGCGGGCCAGCAGCGCCCGGTCCCGGATCAGGTAGCCGCCCAGGTCGATGTTCTCGGCCACCGTCAGCGCCGGGAACAGGCTGCGCGCCTGCGGCACGTGCACGATGCCCCGGTCCAGAACCTGCCGCGGGGTCGCGCCGGCGACCGGCTCGCCGCGCAGCAGCACCCGGCCCCGCCGCGGCCGCAGCAGCCCGCTCAGCACCGCCAGCAGGGTCGACTTGCCTGCCCCGTTCGGGCCGACCACGCAGGTGATCCCGCCGTCGGGCACGCTCAGTGACACCTCGCGCAGCACGTCGCCGCCGCCGTAGCCGGCGCACACGCCCTCGATGGCCAGCGCGGCGGGCGAGCTAGTCACCCGGTGCTCCGTCCACGTCCGGGCCGCCGCCAGCCGGGCCGCCGCCCGCGGCCCCCAGGTAGGCATCCAGCACCCGCGGGTCAGCGCGGATCTGGCCCGGCGGGCCGGCCGCGACTACCGTGCCGTGGTCCAGCACCATGACCTGGTCGCACAGGCCCATCACGAAGTCCATGTTGTGCTCGACGATCAGGAACGTCGTGCCCGCGGCGTTCAGGTCCCGGATCCGGGCGGCCAGGTGGCTGATCAGCGTCGGGTTGACCCCGCCGGCCGGCTCGTCCAGCAGGACCACCGACGGGCCGGCGGTCAGCACGCAGGCCAGCTCGAGCAGCTTGCGCTGACCGTAGGACAGCGTGCCGGCCAGCGCCCCGGCGTGCCCGGCGATCCCGGTGAACTCCAGCAGCTCGGCCGCCCGGCGCCGCTGCGCGGCGCTGCCCGCCCCGGCCAGCGGCCGCCAGCCCGGCCCGCGCGGCGGCTGGCGGGCGGGGACCAGCATGTTCTCCAGTACTGTCAGCCGGGGGAAGATCCGGGTCAGCTGGAACGTGCGGCCCACCCCGAGGGCGAAGACCCGGCGCGGCGCGGCCCCGGTGATCCGGGCCCGGCCCAGGTACACCTCGCCGGAGTCGGCCCGCTCGTAGCCGGTGAGGATGTTGAACAGCGTCGTCTTGCCCGAGCCGTTGGGCCCGATCAGCCCGGTGACCTGGCCGGCCGAGGCGGTCAGGGAGCAGTCGCTGAGCGCCTGGACGCCGCCGAACGCCCGCGACACCGCTGCTGCCCGCAGCGTGGCGGTCACGGTCCGCCCCCGCTGGCCGGTGCCCGGTCCGCCGGTGCCCCGCCTGCCGGGGCGCGGGGCCGCGCGGCCGCAGCGCGCCGCGGCCGCGCCCGGGCGCGGGTCAGCAGCTCAGCGCCGGCCGGCAGCACCCCGCGCGGCAGGAACCGCAGCACGACCAGGAGCAGCAGGCCGAGCAGGATCTCACTCAGGTAGCCGTTGGTGAACTGCAGGGTCAGGTACAGCTGGGCCGGCTCCAGCACCAGGGCGCCCAGCACCGGGCCGGCCACCGTGCCCAGGCCGCCGAAGAAGGCCATCAGCACTACGGCCAGGTCGAACAGCGGGTCGAAGGCGAACTGCGGGTAGGCCTGGCCCAGGAAGTAGAACCACAGGCCGCCGGCCGCGCCGGTGATCAGTGCCGACACCGTGAAGGCGGTCAGCTTGACTGCCGTCACCCGCACGCCCAGCCCGGCGGCCCGGTCCTCGTCGTCGCGGATGGCCCGCAGCTGCAGCCCGAGCGCCGAGCGGCGGACGGCCCACGACAGCGCCACCGTGCCGGCCGCCAGGACCAGCGCGACATAGTAGAAGGGGTTGTTGAAGGTCGCCGCGGCGTAGCCGGGGACCGGGGCCAGCAGGCCGCTGGACCCGCCGGTCACGGCCAGGTTCGAGGCCGCCAGCTGGGCAATGAAGAAGTACGCGATCGTGATCACCACGAAGGTGTGCCGCCGCACCCGCAGCCCGACTAGCCCGAGCGGCACGGCCAGCACCGCCGCCGCGGCGGCGGCCAGCGGCAGCAGCCCGAACACGCCGTTGCCGGCCAGCTGCCAGTCCCGGGCAGCGACCCCGGTGACGTACGCGCCGGTGCCGAAGAACACCGCATGGCCCAGTGACAGGTAGCCGCTGTAGCCGGAGAACAGGTTCCAGGCCGAGGCGACCGCGACGAAGATCAGCGTGACCACGCCGAAGTTGGTGACCGTCGCGTTGGTGAAGACCAGCGGGAATGCCGCGGCCGCGGCCAGCAGGGCGACGATCCCGGCAGCCGGCGCCGCCCGGCCGGCCACGGCGGCCCCGCCCGTGCTGCCCGTCACTGGGCCCGCACCGCCGCCCGGCCCAGCAGCCCGGCCGGGCGGATGACCAGGACCAGCACCAGGGCCAGGTAGAACACCGCCACCGCCCAGTTCGGCGACCAGACATCCACGATCGACTCGGCGGTGGTCATGAACATCGCCGCCACCAGCGCGCCGCCGACGCTGCCCAGGCCGCCCAGGATGACGATCGCCAGCAGCCGGGAGATCAGGTCATAGCCGCTGTTGGGGTTGAAGCCGCCGCTGGTGGCGCCGAAGGCCATCCCGCCGATGGCCGTCACGGCAACGCCGATCCCGAAGGTGAGCGCCGCCACCCGGCCCACGCTGATGCCGACCAGCGCGGCCGCCGTGCGGTTGGCCATCGTGGCCCGCACCGCCCGGCCGAACCGGGTCCGGTACAGCATCGCGTACAGCACGGCCAGCGCCGCCACCGCCAGCCCGAAGGCCAGCAGGTCGATCACCGGCAGGTAGAAGCCGGCCAGGTGCACGCTGGCGGTGGTGTACCGGGCGTCCAGCGACACGTAGCCCGGCCCGAACGCCTTGTACAGCACGCCCTCGGTGATCAGCGCGACGGCGAAGCAGGCCAGCAGGGTCATGGAGGTGCGCTCGCTGCCGCGCAGCGGGCTGATGAACACCCAGTAGATGGCCACGCCGATGACGAACATGGCCGGCACGGTGATCAGCAGCCCGACGAACAGGTCGATATGCAGGTGCACCGACAGCGCGTAGCTGAGGTAGGCGCCGAGCACGACCAGGATCCCCTGGGCGATGTTGATGATGTCGAGCACGCCGAAGATCAGCGTCAGCCCGGCCGCCATCAGCGCGTAGACGCCACCGCCCAGGATCCCCGCCGCGACAGCCCGCGCCACCTCAGCCCGCCCAGCGCGGCTTGGGATACTCCACCGGGACCGAGCCGGCCGCGCCCGCGGGCAGCACCTGGACGAACTTCCCGTGCTGCCACTGGAAGATGAACGCGATGGCCTTGACGTTCTCGCCCAGCGAGTTGAACTGGACCGGGCCCTGCACGGTGCTCAGCGTGACGCCGCTGTGCAGGTAGCGGATGAGCCGGGAGCCGGTGGTGCCGCCCGTCGCCCGCACCGCGGCGGCGGTGACCTGGCCGACGGAGTAGGCCTCGGCCACGTCGGCGTTGACCCCCGACGCGCTGCCGCCGTACCGGGCGACGTACTCGCGCACCATCGCCTGGCTGGACGCGCTGGCGTAGCCCGGGTACCAGGCGTCGGGCACCATCACCCCGCTGGCGTTGGCGGCGCCGACGGCCGAGGTGAACGACTGGCCCTGGTCCGGCCCGGCCGCCGCGATGAGCACCTTCGGGTTGTAGTGCTGCTGCTCGAAGGTGTGCATGAACGCCGCCACCGTCGGCACGTCGGTCGAGCCCAGCACGACGGCCTGCGCGCCGGAGCTGGCGACCAGGGTGGCGTTGGGCGCGTAGTCGGGGACCTCCTCGGGGAAGATCTTGGAGTAGGCCGTCGTGATGCCCAGCGGCGCGAGCTGGCCCTGCGCCCGCTGCACCTGCGGCGTGGCGAACGGGTCGTTGGCCATCGGGTAGGCGGCCGAGGCCGGCCGCTTCCCGGCAGGCAGCGACCTGACCCAGGCGATGAAGGGGTCCAGCTGGTTGGCGACCGGCAGGCTGACGTCGAAGACGTTGCTCAGCTTCTGGCTGAACACCGCCGGGGCGCCGCCGGCGCCCTCCACGAACGCGAGCCCGTACCGGTGCGCGACCTGCGCCGCCGGGGCAGTCAGCAGCGAGGAGAACGGCCCGAAAGTCAGGTCCACGTGCTTCACGGTGATCAGGTCGGTGTAGTTGGTGTCGACCTGGGTGGGGCTGGAGTTGTCGTTGAGGATGATCAGCCTGACCTTGCG
Source organism: Streptosporangiaceae bacterium (assembly GCA_035763085.1). Classification (GTDB taxonomy): domain Bacteria; phylum Actinomycetota; class Actinomycetes; order Streptosporangiales; family Streptosporangiaceae; genus DASUBV01. The sequence continues at coordinate 13,955 of DASUBV010000362.1, forward strand.
GCCGAGGATGCCGCCGCGGGCGTTGACATCACTGGCCCACAGCTCGTAGCCGCGCTTGTAGGCCTGGCCGTCGGCCGAGAAGTCACCGCTGAGCGACAGGGAGGCACCGATGAGCAGCGGTGCCTTGGCGGCGGGCGCGCCGCCGGAGCTGCCGCCGCAGCCGGCCGCCGAGGCGGCGACGAGGGCGGCGGTCGCGGCGAGAACTGCTAACCGGGCATGCGTGAACGTCATCCCGGCGCTCCTTCCACTGAAGGGGAATCGGATGAGCTGTCGGCCGCCGGGGCGGCTTCGGGCTCCAGGCCGTCGCGGACGACGGCGTTCTCACTCGTCAGCTCCAGCCCCGCGGACCGGGCCTGGAGCAGCAGCAGGGCGGCGAAGTCAGCGCCGCCGTGACCGTGGCCGACCAGGCTCTGCACCAGCTGGTGCACCAGGCTGGCGACCGGCATGGGCACCTCGTGCTCGCGCGCCATGCCCAGGCCCAGGTCGAAGTCCTTGCGCAGCAGCTCGCTGGTGAAGGTCGGCTCAAAGTCCAGGTTGACCAGGGCCGGTGACTTGTACCGGGTGAACATCGAGCCCATCACGCTGGCGTTCAGGCAGGCCAGGAAGTCCTGCCGGGACACCCCGCCGCGCTGGGCCAGGACGGTGACCTCGGCCAGGGACTGAGCCACGATGCCCAGGAACAGGTTGTGGCACAGCTTGACGACGCGGGCCGCCTCGTCCTCGCCGACGTAGGTCGCTCCCGCGCCCAGCAGCCGCAGCACCGGCAGCACCGCGTCGAAGGCGGCCCGCGGGCCGGACACGGCGAACGTCAGCTTCCCGGCCGCGGCCACCCGCGGGTTGCCCATGATCGGGGCGGCCAGCAGGTCGGTGCCGCGGGCGGCCAGCGCGGCGCGCGCCTGCCGGGACGCCTGCGCGGAGACCGTCGAGCAGTCGGCCACCACGCGCGGCGCGCCCGGCGCCGACGCCAGCCCGGCCGGGCCGGTGACCGCGTCGATCAGGTCCTGCGGCGTGCCGACGGTGACGAACACCAGGTCGCAGCCGGCCAGCCCGGCCGGCGTCGCGGTCAGGGTCGCGCCCCTGGCCACCAGCGGGCCGGCCCTTTCGGGCGTCCGGTTGCAGACGGTGACGTCGCAGCCGGCCGTCAGCAGGCGCAAGACCAGCGTGGCCCCCATCCGGCCGGTGCCCAGCCAGCCGATCCGCGGCCAGTCCTGCCCGTCAGTCATGCAGCGATCTCCTTGTGCGTCGTCGTGTCCGGCGAAATCCGCCCGGCGTCATTGCGGGGCGATCCGGTCAGCCCACGGTGGCAATCGTTTGCGATCTTGCTCGGCCCAGCTGAACGTGACCACGTGTCAGTAATGGGTTCTTGATCAACAATCGATTGCATCACTTGGCACTATTCATAGCAAAACTCAACAGGAATCCGGGTGTCAACGCCGGGCCCGCCGGGACGTCTCGCGGGCACCGGGCAGGGCCCGGCCGGCGGCCCTGTCTCTTGCTGTTATCAGGCGTCAGGCCGTCGCGGCCGGGGCCGCGTCGCGGGCAGCCGCCGGCGCCCGGCTAGCGGGGCGGCGCGGTGGAGCCGCGGACCACCAGCTCCGGCGACAGGTACAGCACCTTCACCGGCTTCGGGGTGCCGTTCAGCTTGTCCAGCAGCAGGCTGGCGGCCTCGGTTCCCAGCTGGTAGTGCGGGAAGGCCACGGTGGTCATCGGCGGGCGCAGCCGGTCGATGAACGGCATGTCGTTGAAGCCGACGACCGAGATGTCCGCCGGGCACTGCAGCCCGGCCTCCTCGATCGCGGCGTAGCAGCCGATGGCCAGCATGTCGTTGCCCGCGGCCAGCGCGGTGCACTGCGGCCGCGCGGCCAGGATCTCCCGGGCGAGGCGGTGCCCTTCCTCGATCGAGAAGGCCTCGGCGAAGGCGACCATGCCGGGCTCCGCCTCCAGCCCGGCGGCCTGCATGCCGGCCAGGAACCCGCGGTACCGGTTGAGCCCGGTGGACAGCCCCTGCGGGCCGGCCACGCAGGCGATCCGGGTGTGCCCGAGCGCGGTCAGGTGGGCCACCGCCAGCCGGACGCCGCGCTCGTTGTCGACCGACACCGAGGGGAAGCTGTAGTCCTCGGAGATCCGGTTCATCAGCACCACGTTCAGGCCGTCCCTGGTCGCCTCGGCCAGCAGCGGGCTGTGCAGCCGCGCGGTGGCCAGCGCATAGCCGTCCACGTGCCGGGCCCGCATCTGCTCGAATACCTGCTGCTCGCGGTCGAAGCGGCCGTCGGTGTTGCCGATCAGGGTGACATAGCCATCGGCCGCCAGCCGGTCCTCCAGGCCGCGGACCATCGGCGGGAACAGCGGGTTGTTCAGGTCGGGGATCAGCACGCCGATGGTGTGGGAACGGCGGGTGCGCAGGCTGCGGGCCACCGCGTTGGGCCGGTAGCCGAGCGCGGCCGCGGCGTCCAGCACCCGCCGCGCGGTCGCGTCGCTGACCAGCAGCCGGGTCTCCGGGTTCAGGGCGCGGGACGCGGTCGCCGCGTGCACCCCGGCCCGCCGGGCGACGTCCTTGAGCGTTACCACTGCCTCCGGCACCGGCATCACGCTCCCGCCCCTGCGTGCCCGGCCGGGGTTGGATTCCCAGCCTGCTACCGAAATCGTATCGAGTTGCCGGCCCGGCGGCGCGACGCGGCCGGGCGCCGGCGACCGGGGTCCGCCGGGGCGGCCCCGGGCACGCAGCATTCAGCCGGGGGGTCCGGGGGCGGTCCCCGGCAGCGCAGCAGTCGCTGAGGGGTCCGCGGCGGCCGCCGGGCGGGCCAGCATTCACCCGGTTCCGGGGGTGTCCCCCGGGTCCGGCTCAGCATTGCGGGCCGGGCCCGGCCCGGCCGCGCGTGCGACCATGAGGGCATGCGGATCGGTGCCGTCACCTCGACCATGCTGTTCGCCGGGCCGGTCGCCAGGCCGCGGCAGATCGTGCAGGTCACGCTGCATGCCGACGATGCCGCGGGCACCGGGCCAGGCGGCGCGGTGGGCCAGCCGGCCACCGTCGGGATCGCCGGGCCCGGCATCAGCACGCCCGAGCCCGCGGTGCTCCCGGCACTGCCGCCGGGCGGCGAGCACGTCGCCGAGGTGGGCATCGAGGCCAGTGCCCCGGCCAGCGCGGGCAGCGTGCGCCCGGCCACCGTCATCGCCGCGGGCCGCGACGGCGATGGCCGCGACTGGCGGGCCGAGCAGCCCGCCGACATCACCATCGCCGAGCCGGGCTGGACGATGTGGATGGTCAGCCACTTCCATTACGACCCGGTGTGGTGGAGCACGCAGGGCCAGTTCCTGCAGTCGTGGTTCCTGCTGCCCGGGCCCGACGGCCAGCCGCCCGAGGTGCGCACCGCCTTCGAGCTGGTCAAGCTGCACCTGGCGGAGGCCAGG
>DASUBV010000363.1:0-21875 GCA_035763085.1 Streptosporangiaceae bacterium
AGGGGACTTCCTCGCCGCCACGGACTTTGCCCGCCGGGTCCTGACGAAGTGGTCAGCGGGCGCGCAGACCCAGCCTGAGGACTTGCTGTCTGTACGACGCCATCTCGGTGACATCTTGCGGGCGTCCGGTCAGTATCGCGAGGCCTACCAACTCAGCGCTTCTACGGTCGAGGAAGCTACAGTGCTGCTCGGCCCTGACCATGACCTGACGCTGCGGGCCATCAACAGTCACGGCGCCGACCTGCGCGCCGCCGGCGAGTTCCCCGCGGCCTGCAATCTGGACTCCGAGAATGTCACCAGACACCAGCGCGTCCTGCCCGCCAGCGACCGACGCATCCTGAGAGCCCAGAACAATCTCGCCGTGGACCTAGTACTCCTCGGCCGCTACGTCGAGGCAGCCGCTATCCACCTGCATGTTTACCGCGAGGGTCTCAGCGTCTACGAGAGGGATGACCACCCGTCGGTCCTCATCTCACGGATCAACCACGCCTGCGCCGTCCGCCTGTCTGGGCAGTACGCCGATGCCGCCGCGATGGCTAGGGATACCCATGCCGCCAGCCGGAAACAACTAGGCGTTAGTCACCCGATAACACTTTTCGCCGCAACGGACCTGGCCATCGCCTTGCGGCGGGAACAGGGTGGCGCCGCCGTGCTAGATGAAGTGAAAGATCTGCTCGGGCGGCACCGGAAGATGCGTGGTGAGGAGAACCCCGACAGTTTGGCCGCAACCATCGCGCTAGCCAATACGCTGCAGGAAGCGGGCGAATTCGCTGCCGCTGGCCCTCTGATCGACGTGGCCAGGGCGAGCTACGCGCATGTCTTCAGGCCGGAGCATCCCTATGCGCTTAGCTGCGTGGCCACCCAGGCCGTGCTGGGCCGCTTGGGCGGCGACGCCCGGACAGCAAGAAACCTGGATGAGATGGCGCTGGCGCGCCTGACTGCCGACTTGGGCCCGGACCACCCGCAGACGCTTGGCTGCGAAATGGGACTAGCCAGCGACCTGGCTGCTCTCGGCGAGACCGAGGCAGCCCGAGAACGCGGCCTCGCTGTGGTCGCCCGGATGAAGAGAATGCTGCCCGTCGGTCATCCGGTAACGATCGCGGCCGAACTCAACCTGGCGGTTGACTCACATTCCCTCGGCCTCTCAACTGAGGCCGATGCGATGCGCGCAGATGCGCTTACGGCTCTCTCCGAGGCGGTTGGGGCCGACCATCCGGAGGTCCAGGCTGCCCGCACTCGGCAGCGTCTGGAATACACCTTCGATCCGCCCCCCACCTAAGCCTCATGCAGGCGACGCCACTGCTCGCGGTGCATCATCGCAGCTGTACGGGCCAATCTGGCTGCCTCCGAAGGGACCGACGCGCGGCCCCGCAGTTGCACGGTGGCCTCCATCCCGGCCAGGAATCGGCGGCCCAGCCCGGTAAGGCTGCCACTGGTGGCTAGATCGCGGACCGCGCCTGCCGTTGCGGAGTGCCAACGTGCGAACTCAGCATGTGCAGAGAGAGCTAGCTCACCCGTTTCGTGCTGCCGCTGTCTTTGCCAGTAGCCTGCCACGCCAAGAAACGCGTACGTCCCGTGCAAGAGGGCCGCAATCGGCCGCGGATCGTCGCGCCAGGGAGCGTAATAGCGGGCACTTGTCGCGGTAGGGCGAACCAGTGCCACGAGGTCGAGGAGCGCGGCAAGCTTGGCGTGCTGGACCTCGTGCGTGAGCGCCAGTGCCAGGGAACGCCCGTCCCGCGGCAGCGACATCGCGACGCAGCCGAATGTGTCGCGAGACGTCGCGTGAGCCTGAGCCTGGCTGGGTGCGGCGATCGCCAGCGGGGTCAGGACCGTCACCATGGCAAAGACCTCCCCCGCCACCCGCTGGTGATGTGTCACCAGCATGCCTATCGCCTCATTCAGGCGAGCAGCTAGCGCCAATAGCTCTCCGCCGGTGAGTCGGCCGCCGACACCGGGAAAGGCCGCGAATCGGTACGGGTCGATGTCATCGACCATAAGACGCAGGGTTCGCCCGCCCGCATGAGCCGAAATCCGGCGAATGGCCTGCCAGCCGGGCCCGTCCTGACAAGGATCCTGCGGGAGCCTGATGCGGTCGCCGCCCGCGCTGATCTCGACTCCTGCCCGGGTTACCTCGATCTCAGCGCGGCCGCTGACGCGAGCAGAGGGCAAGCATGCCCGGCCGAGTGAGGGAATCATCACCCACGCGTCATCGGCAGCCACTATCGAGCGATACGGTATCCCGGCGCGGACGGCAGCAGCCGCAACCACGCCCGACATCCGCCTGGCTGGCAAGTCAGCCGCGATCCCCGAGCTCAGTTGCTGGATGGCCTCAGCAGCCCAGGCCGCGACAGCTGGCTGCATGACGACTGCCTCGACGGCGCCGGCTGACTGCCGCTGGATGTCGGCCAGGGTCCAGTAAGCCTGGGTGAACTCATCGGCACAGGGATGTGCTGCGGCCCGCGCTGCCTCCACGACACCGCGAAGTAGAAGCAGGTGCTTTGTGCGCTCGGCCGCCGCCAGCCAGCGGCCCGCTGCTTCGCCGCCATGGCCTCGCGACAGTGCGGCGAATAAGGTGCCCGGAATTACATACGAGTTCGCCACGATCCCACCATCCGCGTCAGGTCTGCGTCAAGGCGACCAGCGATATGGGTAATCAACTGGGCGAGGTCAGCGCAGTAAACCGAGGGATTAAGAAACCCTGAGCCCGATCGGTAGCGATGCGCATAGTGCCCGCCGCCGCAGACGCGACGCAGCCGACATTGCTGACACGTCCCAGACAGTCCGGCCGCGCCAATCTGGCGAGCTGCCATCGCCGGGATTAGCAAAGCCTCGTCAAATGAATGATCACGGACGTGCAGCCCGGTAGCGGACGCGCCGGAAAAGGCAGACTTAAGGAAGTCTGATTGTTCAATGCTCCCGTCGGTCTCGATCACGACGACAGAGGCGGGTTCTAGGCCAATCCCTTCCATGTCAGCGCGGCCGATGAGCAGCGCCTGGATAATTTGATCGAACAGCCTGATGGTGACATCCTGCGCAGGACTGCCATACCAGCTGTCAAAGATCTCGCAAAGCCACTCAGCGTACGGCGCTGCCGGGAACGCCGGCAGGCCAGGCGGTGGGTAAGCCCAGTTACCGTGCGGCAGCAGGAAGTCGATTGCTGGCGGCCCAAAGCTGAGCAGCGCCTGGTAGGTCTCGATCGGATCGGCTTGCAGGTCAATGGTGCAGAGCAGGCCGCGGAAGAGGTGCCGGAACCGGCTCCCGCCCAGCAACTGGAGTCCCCGGACGACATCGCCATAACTGCCCTGCCCATCCCGGCGCCGCCGATGTCGGTCGTGATCAACTGCGGCTCCGTCCAGGCTCAGGCCCAGTTGGATTCCGAGACGGTCCAACTCTTCCAGGCGGCGTGATGTCAGAAGCACGCCATTGGTCTGCAGCACGACACGAAGTGTTGTTCCGTCCGGCAGGGCAGATCGCAACTTCACGACAATCCGCTCTAGCCGGTCCTGGCCAGCAAGCAGCGGTTCTCCACCATGGAGAATAACGCAGATCCGGGACAGTTTATGGGCCGCAGTATGTTCAGATATGCGCCGCGCACATAGGTCGATAACTTCCCTGGACATTCGCAGAGGCTGCTGCCGCCAGCCCTGGTCTGCCAACGTATACATATAACAGTAATCGCATGATAAGTTGCACCGGCTGTGTACTTTAACCACGAATTCGCGGAACGGCGCCGGCCGCCAGCCAGAATCCAGGAGGCGCTGTATCTCCAGCGTAGCGGGCCACTCCTGCGCCGCCTGAATAGACATCGCCGGGTCAGAACTGCACGCCACGGGTGAGGGCCCCGTCGACGAGCAGGTTAGCGCCGGTCATGAAGCTCGCCGCCGGGCTGGCCACGAACACCGCCGCCCGCGCGATCTCCTCGGGCCGGGCCATCCGGCCGGTCGGGTTCAGGCCCATGGCCTGGCCGAACAGCTCCGGGTTGCTGGTCTCGATGTTGTGCCAGACGCCGCCGGTGAAGTAGGTGTTGCCCGGGGAGACGCTGTTGGCCCGGATGCCCGTGCCGGCTAGCTGGTAGGCCAGGCCCTGGGTGTAGTGGATGATCGCCGCCTTGAACGTGCCGTACGGGCCGGCCGCGAAGTCGATCTCCCGGCCGGACACGCTGGCGATCGTCACGATCGAGGCCGCGTCGCTGCGCTCCAGGTACGGCATTGCCGCCTTGACCAGGCCGACCGTGCCCATCATGTCCGTGCTGAAGCTGGCCTGCCAGCTGGCCGTGTCGTCGGCGATGGCCAGCGCGCTCACATTGGCCACCACGATGTCCACGCCGCCGAGCTCCTCGGCGGACTCCGCCACCCAGCGCTGCAGGGCCGCCTCGTCGGCCACGTCGGCCACCCGGCCCACCACGTGCGCGCCGCCGTCGGCCAGCGCCGCGACCGTGGCGGCCACGTCGGCCTCGCTGCGCGCGCAGAACCCGACCGCCGCGCCCTCGGCAGCGAGCGTGTCCACGATGGCGCGCCCGATCCCCTTGGTGCCGCCCGTGACGAGAGCTCGCCGCCCCTGCAGGCCCAGATCCACCTCGCGCCTCCTTTAGCTACGAAAGACGCCCCAAAGTACCTTGGCCGCACGGCGGGCGCGCCCGCGCCGCACTGCGGCCCCGCCTTACCCCACCCGGGCGCCGATCCCGCGCAGCTGCCCGTGCAGGCCGCCGTAGGCCGCCGCCTGCGGCAGGTGCGCCTTGGCCACCTTGGCGACGGCACTGTAGTTGGCGTCCACCACGTTGGCCAGCGGCGCCTCGCTGGTCTGCGACAGCAGCTGGTAGGCATCCAGCTTGTCCAGCCCGTAGAGCTCGCTCAGCCAGGTCACCATAGCGACCTGGCTGACCCGCCAGGCGTCCTCCAGCGGGCGGCTCGATCCGACCACCATCAGGTGGCTGTCGGTCTCCAGGCGCGGCCAGGCCGGCCCGCCGCCCTTGATCAGGTCCGCGATGAGCGTGACGTTCATCGCGCCTTCCACGGCCGTGCCGCACGCCTCGCCCTCGCCCTGCCGGTAGTGGCCGTCACCCACCGAGAACAGCGCGCCCTCGATGTTGACGCCCAGGTAGCAGGTCGCGCCGGCGCGCATCTCCGGGGTGTCCATGTTGCCGCCGAAGGTGTCGGGCACCAGCGAGGAGCGCACCTCGCCCGCGGCGGGCGCCACCCCGACCGTGCCCAGCATGGGATCCATCGGCAGCGCCACCCGCAGCTCGCTGGACTGCGCCTGGAACGCCACGGTCTGCCGGGCGGAATCCACCTCGTAGATCCAGGTCCGCTCGGGCAGCGGGTCCTGCAGCGTGGCCGTCCGGTCCGTGCTGGTCAGCCCGCCGAACAGCGGGATGGTGCAGGACGCGCCGTAGTCACGGGCCGGGGTCAGGCTGACGAAGTGCAGCGCGAGAGTGTCTCCCGGCTCGGCACCCTCGACATAGAACGGGCCGGTCTGCGGGTTGACGAAGGGCATGTTCAGCGCCGCGCTCGGCAGGTCGGACGTGCTGGCGATGGTGCCGCAGAACGCGTCCTCGGTCCACAGCCGCAGCATCGTGCCCGGCTGGATCTTCCGGACCGGCGCGACGCCGCCGAAGGTGAACGCGTACTGCTCGCGCTCCGGCCGGAACTCGATAACCTCCATCGACCGACTTCCTCTCGCGCTCGGCTGCCCGTGCCTTCCAGCCCCGGTGCCTTCCGGCCCCCGTGCTCTCCCGGCCCGTGCTATCCCAGTCCGTGCTCTCCCGGCCCGCGCAGCGACACGTGCGACCGGTTCAGCTCGGCCACGCTGGCCACGCCCAGCAGCTGGAGCGTGCGCGTGACCTCGGCAGACAAGATGGCGATCGCCTTGTCCACCCCGCGCTCCCCGCCCGCCATCAGGCCGTACAGGAAGGCACGCCCGACCAGGCAGGCGCGCGCGCCCAGGGCCAGCGCGGCCACGATGTCCCCGCCGCTCATGATCCCGGTGTCCAGCAGCACCTCGGCCCGGTCCCCGACCGCGTCCACGATCGGCGCCAGCACCTCCAGCGTCCCGGCGGCCCGGTCCAGCTGACGGCCGCCGTGGGTGGACACGATGATCCCGTCCGCGCCGTGCTCCACCGCGGCCCGCGCGGCGTCGGCCGTGATGATGCCCTTGATCAGCAGCGGGCCGGGCCACAGCGCGCGCAGCCACTCGATGTCGGCGAACGTCACCGACGGGTCGAACATCGAGTTGACCAGCTCGGCCACGGTGCCGCGCCACTCCTGCAGGCTGGCGAACTCCAGCGGCTCGGTGCTCAGCAGGTTGATCCACCAGGCCGGGTGCAGCGCGGCGTCCAGCACGGTGGCCGGCGTCAGGGCGGGCGGGATGGTCAGGCCGTTGCGGACATCACGCATCCGCGCGCCCGCGACGGCCGTGTCGACGGTCAGTACCAGGGCCTCGAAGCCCGCCGCGCGGGCCCGCTCGACCAGGTCCTTGCCCGCCGCCCGGTCCCGCCACACGTACAGCTGGAACCACTTGCGCGCGTCCGGGGCCTCCGCCGTGACCTGCTCGATGGAGGTCGTGCCCATCGTGGACAGCGTGAAGGTGATGCCGGCCCGCTGCGCGGCGCGGGCGGCCGCCCGCTCGCCCTCGTGGTGCATCATCCGGGTGAAGCCCGTCGGGGCCAGCCCGAAGGGCAGCGGCCAGCGGCGCCCGAGCACCATGGTGGCGGTGTCGGCCGTGCTCACGTCGCGGAGCACGGCCGGATGGAACTCGGCCCGGGCAAAGGCAGCCCGCGCCCGGGCCAGGCTCAGCTCGCGCTCGGCCGCGCCGTCGGTGTAGTCGAAGACCGCGCGCGGGACCCGGCGCGCGGCGATGGCGCGCAGGTCAGCGATCGTGTGCGCGCGGCTCAGCCGTCGCTCGACGGGATCGAGCGGAATCCGCTCGGGCCGCAGTAGCTGCTGGAACTCTGACCATCGCGGGGCTCGCCGGCGTACCAAGGCACCCTCCTTCTGGGCCAGTCTGTCCCGCTGATCACGGCTCCCGCAAGCATCAAGATCGCGCCAGCCGTGCCGCGACGGCCTGCCAGCGTCAGGCCAGCAGCCCGTCACCCCAGTGCTGACCAGGGCGCAGGCCCGGCGGGCAGGCGAACACCGCGCTGCCGACGTGGTGGATGTACTCGTTCAGCGCGTCCGCGGCCAGCGACCGCTGCAGCCGGATGAACTGCGCCGGGTTCTTCATGAAGGCGATGAAGAACAGCCCGCCCAGCAGCGTCCCGGTCCGCGGGTCGATCCCGTCGGTGAAGGAGTACCCGCGGCGCAGGATCCGGGTGCCGTTGTTGTGCTCGAAGCTGGCCAGCCGGACATGCGAGTCGGCCGGGATCACGGGCTGCGTCCCGGTCGCGGTAGCGGTGGTGGCCGTGAAGTCCGGCGTGCTGAACTCGGTGCCGCCCGACAGCGGCGCGCCGCTGACCTTGCGGCGGCCGAAGACGTTCTCCTGGTCGCGCAGCAGGTCGCGGTCCCAGGTCTCGACGAACATCGCGATCTTGCGGGCGACCAGGTAGCTGCCGCCGCGCAGCCACGGCTGGTCGGTCTCGGCGCCGACCCAGACCTGGTCGCGCATGAGCTGGGTCTGCTCGGCCTTGATGTTGCGGGTGCCGTCCTTGAAGCCGAGCAGGTTGCGCGGCGTGGCCTGCGCGGTGGTGGTAGTCGAGGTGCGGCCGAAGCCGAGCTCCATCCAGTTGTGCGCGACCACGCCCATGCCCAGCCGGGCCAGGTTGCGGACCGCATGGAAGGCGACCAGCGGATCGTCCGAGCAGGCCTGCAGGCACAGGTCGCCGCCGCAGTAGTCGGGGTCGAGGTTCTCGTTCGGCAGCGGCGGCAGGTCGGCCAGGGCAGCGGGCCGGCGGCCGGCCAGCCCGAACCGGTGGTCGAACAGGCCCGGGCCGTAGCCGAGAGTAATCGTCAGCCGGGACACCGGAGAGCCGACCGCCTCGCCGGTGTCCAGCGGCGGCGCGTCCAGCTCGGTGACCTCGCCCACCAGGGCGCCGCGGGTCATCCGGGCCGCGGCCTGCGTCCACTCGCGGAGCAGGTCGCGCAGGTCGGCGCGGGTGGCACCGGGGACGACGTTGAGCGAGCCGAACGCCAGCCGGTCCTGGGCCGGGGTGGCGATGCCGGCCTGGTGCGCGCCGTAGAACGGGATGGTCTGGGTCGCGCCGGCGAGCGGGGCGGCCGCGGTGGCGGCCGGCTCGGTGGCCGTCCGGGTCAGGTACCCGGCCAGGCCGCCGGCCAGCGCGCCCGCGCCCGCCGCTCCCGCCAGCAGCCGGCGCCGGGACGGGCCGGGCCCGCCGGCCGGCCGGGCCGGGGCCTGCTCCTGCGGGCGCTGGCCGGCCGGGCCCGCAGCCGGATCCGGCACCGCCCGACGGCGCATCAGCTGACCTGCAGGGAGATCTTCGACAGCGCCTCGGCCAGGGCGTTCACCGCCGCCGACAGCTTGCGCCGCTGGCTGTCCAGGACCGTGGAGTACTCCACGTAGCCGGTGTCGTCGTAGCCCGGGCTGGCCTGGAACTGCTTCATCTGCCGGGCGATCGCGTCGTCGCGGCGCTGGATCAGCGACAGCAGACTGGCGTTCTTCTGCTCCAGGTAGGGCTTGAGCAGGCTGACGATCTCCATCGCGCCGTCCACGTTGGCCTGGAAGACCGGCAGGTCGGTGCTGGAGTAGCGCTCCTCCTCGCCGCTGATCTTCGAGGTGCCGGCCTCGTTGATCAGCTCGGTGGCGCCGCTGGCCATCTCCAGCGGGTTGTACTGCGCGCTGCGGACCAGCTTGAGCAGCTGCTGCTCGTGCCTGACCAGGTCAGAGCACAGCCTCGGGGCGCCGGCCAGGGTGTTGTCCTCCCACAGCAGCTGCTCCAGCCGGTGGAAGCCGGTGAACTGCGACCTGACCGTGACCGGGTTCTCCCACCGGCCGTCGATCTGGGTGTCGAGGTCACCCCAGATCTCGGCAACGGGCTCGATGTGCTCGTAGTAGACGCGGGCCTGCGGGTACGCCACCCGGGCCCGCTCCATGCTGCCCGCGTTGATGGCCGTGCAGAACTGCTGCGTGCGGGCGACCAGGCTGGCGGTGTTGTCGCTGATGTAACTGGAGTACCCGTGCACCGCCGCGCTGAGCTGCGGGCTGGACTGCCAGGACGCGCCGCTGGCCTGCCCCGACACCGTCAGGGTCGAGTGCGGCTGGGCCGCGCCAGGGCAGGTGATCTTGTAGCTGCCGGGCTGGATGGTGAGCGCGAAGCCGCCGGACAGGCCGGGGGTGAGGTTCTCCTGCTCGCCGAGGATCTTGGCCAGGTCGCCGGTGCGCAGCTCGGCCTCGGAGACGGCATCCGCGTTCTTGTTGGTGACGTTGAACTGGACCTGCCCGGCGCTGATCTTGGCGGGCCTGGGCTCACAGCCCTGCCGGGTGATGTCGATCGACACGGTGGTCGTGCGGGAGTCTGAGCCGGAGCCCGGTGCGGAGCCCGCGCCGCCCGCCGAGCTGCCGCACCCGGCCACGACGCCGAGTGCCACGACCGCGGCCAGGGCGGTGATGCCCGCGCCGCCCGCGCGCCGGGCCGGCCGCGGGGTAGCGGGCACGGGCCGGGCCGGGACCGGGCCATGCCCGGCCGGGCCGGGCGTCATCTCGGGCGGCTCCTGCCGCCTGCCGTGCATGCTCACGATCTCCGTGCTCCTTTGTCGTCATCGGCCGGGCGGACCGGTGCCGGGCACCGGGACTGGCTACCTGCGTGCGCTGCTGGCCAGCCAGCACGTCATTGCTGAGTGGCCTGCCGGGCGGCGGCCGGGCGGGCAGCGCGCGAGCCGGCCCCGGGGCGGCGGGTCGGCCAGGCCACGATGACGGCCATCGGCACCAGGTAGATGAGCCAGCCGGCGACCTCAATCCACACCGGGAAGGGCTGGATGCCCAGCACGCCGGTGAGCAGCGCCGACAGCGGGTTGCCGGGCTGGACCAGCCAGGACAGGTCCGTGGCCTGGGTCTGCCCGACGGTCAGCCAGCCGGCCTCGTTGGCGGTGTGCAGGGCCGTCATGACCAGGCCCGCCGCGACGAGGACCAGGACCAGCCCGGTGGCGCGGAAGAACCGGCTGAGGTTGAGCCGCACGCCACCGCGGTAGATGCCGTAGCCGATGGCGGTGGCCAGCAGGATGCCGATCACGGCACCGAGCCAGGCGGTGGCCGAGTCACCAGAGGCATCGAAGGTGGCCAGCAGGAACACGGCCGTCTCGAAACCCTCGCGCAGCACGGCCAGGAATGCCATCACGACCAGTGCCCGGCTGGAGCCGGCGGCCAGCGCGGACGCCGTGGCGCCCTCCAGGCTGCCCTTCAGGTCCCTGGAGTGCCGCCGCATGAAGATGATCATGTAAGTGACCATGCAGACGGCCAGCGCGCCGACCACGGTCTCGAGCCCTTCCTGCTGCTCCTGGGGCAGGCTCGAGGAGACCGCCTGCAGCCCGATCGCGATGCCGAGGCAGATGACCACGGCAATGGCCGTGCCGATCCAGACCTGCCGCAGGGCATCGCGCCGGCCCTGCTGGCCGAGGAACGCCGCGATGATCCCGACGATCAGCGCGGCCTCCAGTCCTTCGCGCAGCCCGATCACGAATGTCGGCAGCACCGGGTCAGCCTCCGTCTCCCGCGGTCCGGTGGACCGTGTCCTGGTCCGCCCGGCCCGTCTCGTGCTAGCCGCCTGGCGGAAGTTAGGTAATGCAACCCTAACTAAGGCTTACCTAACCTCACTGGCCGGGGGGTCGTCAAGGAGGTCCGGCCTGCTGGCCATGGCGCTGCCGGTCACAGCAGCCGCGCTAGCGCGCCCGGCCCGGCTCGGCTGGCTGGCAGTCTGCGAGGAATGTGCTCAGGGCGGCACTGAACTCGGCCGGCTGAGCACTGCTGACGAAGTGATCCGCGCCGGCGAAGACCCGCCGCTGAGCTCCGGGGATGCTGGCGGCCAGGTGGCCGGCGGACACCCGGGACAGCGCGATGTCCTGGTCGCCGACGATGACCAGCGCCGGCGCGGTGATGCCGGCCAGGTCGGCGGCGCTGACCGGGCCGAGTTCCTCGAGATCGCCCATCTCGTGGAAGTACGGGTTGTCCGTCCCCCAGGCCTCGAGCACGGCTCGTCCCTGGCCGTGATGCGCGGTGGCCCACACGTCCAGGTCGGCCGCCACCGCGGCGGCCAGGTCACCCGCGGCCCTGGCCCGCTCCCGCGGCTCGAGCAGCGCTCTCGCCTCGTCGGAGGCGGCTGCCCAGCCGGCCGGCAGCTCCTGCGGCGGAGGCGCCGCGATCGCGCCGATCAGCACCAGGGCGCGCACCCGGTCCGGGTACCGCGCCGCCAGCTCCACCGCGATCGCGCCGCCGGTGGAGAAGCCGACAACCGCCGCGGCGGCCACGCCCAGGTGGTCCAGCACGGCCGCGGCGTCGTCGGCCATCCGGTAAGCGGCCGCCGGGCGCGCTGAGCGGCCCAGGCCGCGCAGGTCATAGCGGATGACCCGGTAGGTGCCGGCCAGCGCGGGCACCAGCTCGCCCCACATGCGCAGGTCAACCGACGCCCCGTGGATCAGCAGGACCGCCGGGCCGTCCCCGGTCGTCTCGTAGTACAGCTGGCTGCCGCCCGCCGTGATGAAGCCGCTCTCGGAGGTGTCCATGCTGGCCCTTCTGCCGCTGCCCTAGGGGCGCTGCCGGCCAGCGCCGCGGCCATCGTCGCAGACGGGCTGGGAAATGACGGCCACGTTTTTCTCGCCTGCGGACCGGACCCGCACCGGCTGGCCGGCCGGCTCGCCGGCCGTGAGCAGGCCGAGCAGCTCGCCGTCGGCGTCGTCGGCGCGGGCGACGAACCGCGCGCCGCCGTCGTCGAGGCGGCCGACGATGATGCCGGCCCGCGACCCGTCGCGCTCATGGCGGACGGTGTAGGTCTCGATGGTGGCCGGGCCGTCCGCGTGCCGGGCCTGCGCGGGGGCGGCCCACCCGTCGATCCGGGCCTGCAGCGCGGCGCTGCTGCCGGGGCGCCAGGGGGCCGGGCGGGTCGAGTACACGCCCGCCGAGTACTTGGTCATGATGCCGCCGTTGGCGCCGACCAGCCCGAACGTGCCCGGCGCCTGCCGGGCCCTGGTGACGATCTCGGCGATGGCGTGCATGGAGTAGTTGTTGCCGGGGCCGCCGAAGAACGGCAGGCCGCCGGTCACGGTCAGGCCGCGCGGGTCACCGGGGGCCAGGCCGAGGCCGTCGCAGATGTTGAAGACCGGTACCGGGAAGCAGCTGTACAGGTCGATGGCGGCCAGGTCGGCGGCGGTGATGCCGGCCAGTTCCAGCGCATGCCGGACGGCCATGACGGCCGCCGGGCTGGCCGACAGGTCGGCGCGCTCCAGCAGGTCCCGCTCCCGGAGGTCGGCGTGGCCGTGCAGGAACACCCACCGGTCCGGCGGGACGCCCAGCCGCCGCGCCGCGGCGACCGACATCAGCAGCACGGCGGCGCCCTGGTTCACCTTCTCCCTGGCCACGAGGTAGCGGGTGTAGGGGTCGGCGATGAGGCGGTTGGCCGCGGTCGGCGTCACCAGCTCCGCCGCGCTGCGCTCGACCGGGGCGGCGGCGTGCGGGCTGGCCGCCGCGACGCGGGTGAACGGCTCGAACAGCTCGCCCATGGCGGCGGCGTACTGCGCGCGGGTCAGTCCGAGCCGGGCCCGGCGGGCGTTCTCGATCAGCGCGTACTGGCTGGGCGCGCCAACCAGCCCGTGCACCACCTCGTAGCGGGAGAACATGCCATCCAGCCCGTAGCCGCGGTCGTCCAGGCTGCCGCCGGCGTGCTCGGTGAAGTCGGGCCGGCCTGGCTTCCCGGCGAAATGCTCGACCGTGGAGATCGCCTCGGCGCCGAACGCCACGGCGACCTCGGCCTGCCCGGCCGCGATGGCGCCGGCCAGCTCGGTCACCAGGTGCTGCGGGGCCTGGCCGCCGACGACATCCAGGATGGCCCGGCCTGGCGCGGCGCCGATCCGGGCGGCCACCGAGCGGGGGTAGTTATCGGAGCGGCCCAGCGGGGCCGGGGCGCGGGGATGGGAGATCTCGAACTGGCGGACTCCGGCCACGGTGCCGATCGCGGCCGCGACGGCGGCTTCGCCGGCGCTGGCTGCGGCGTCGGCCAGGGCCGCCCGGGCCGCATCGGCCGCCAGGTCGGCCGGGGAGCGGGCGCGGTAGCCGGGATCGGCGAGCCGCTCGGCGGCCTGGCCGACTCCGGCCACGACCGGGGTGCGGGGGTCAAGCGCGTCATAGCCCTGGCCCGCCATCAGCCGGGCAGTCCGGCCAGCCGGGCCAGCACCGCGATCTGCCGCTCGCAGTCCGCGGCCAGCTGGGTGGTGATCTCGGCCGCCGGGCGCAGCTCGCGGAAGGACCCGACGACCTGGCCGATGTAGAAGGACTCCAGCTCGAGCGCGCCGGGATGACCGGCCGCCGCGGCGGCGTCGATGCGCTGCCAGGCCTCGCTGACCAGCATCGGCTGCAGCGGCATCGGCAGCGCCTCGGGCGCGCCAGCGCGCTCCCATTCCGCGTGCCAGGCGCTGCGCAGCTGCCGGGCGGGCTTGCCTGTCCGGGTCGGCGACCGCACCGTGTCGGAACTGGTCGCCGCCAGGAACTTGGCCTTGATCGCCTGGTTGGCCACGTCTTCCTCGCTGGATAGCCAGACCGAGCCGCACCACGCGCCGGCCGCGCCCAGTGCCAGGGCGGCGGCCAGCTGCTGGCCGGACGCGATGCCGCCGGCCGCGAGCACCGGCCGCTCGCCGGCCATGCTGACGATCTCCGGGGTCAGCACCATCGTGGCGATGGTGCCGGTGTGGCCGCCCGCCTCGGTGCCCTGCGCGATCAGCAGGTCGACGCCGGCCTCGATCTGCCGCTGCGCGTGCCGCGGCGCGCCGACCAGGGCCGCCACCACGATGCCGGCCGCCTTGCCGCGGCTCACCATGCTGGGCGGCGGGGTGCCCAGGGCGCTGGCGACCAGCGCGATCGGGTGCCGGAACGCCACGTCGAGCAGCGTCGTGGCGGCAGCCGGGCTGAGCGCGGCACCGACCTCGTCCATCCAGTCCGGGCCGTCCCCGGCGGGGATGTCGTACCTGGCGAGCAGGTCGCGGACGAAGGCGAGGTGCCGGTCGGGGATCTGAGCGCGGAGGCTGGCCCGGATGCCGCCCGGCTCGGCGGTCGCGAGCTTCTCCGGCACCAGCAGGTCCACCCCGTACGGGCGCCCGCCGACCTGCTCATCGATCCAGGTCAGCTGGGCATCGAGCTCCCGCGGGCTGTAGCCGGTCGCGGCCAGCACCCCCAGCCCGCCGGCGTTGGTGACCGCGGCGACCACGGCCGGCGATCGGTTGAACCCGGCGATCGGGTGCTGGACGCCGAGCAGGTCGGTGAAGGCCGTGCGCATCCGCGCCTCCGGTTACTGAGGATGGCCGCCAGTGTCTCTACGATAAACGGGTGAATGAGGCGCATCTTGTCCTGTGCTCCAGTCCGGAATGGGCACGGCTGGTCGAAGAGGAACTGCTGCCCTGGGTGGTGGCCGGTCATGATCTCGGCGACGACCTGCTGGAGATCGGCGCGGGCCCCGGCCTGACCACCGACGTGCTGGCGCGGCACTCCGCCCGGGTCACCGCTGTCGAGCTGGACGAGGACCTGGCCAGCCAGCTGACCGCCCGGCTGGCCGGCACCAACGTGGAGGTCGTCCAGGCCGACGCGGCCAGTCTCCCGTTCCCCGCGGACCGGTTCTCGGCGGCGGCGTGCCTCACGATGCTGCACCACATCCCGACCGTCGCCCAGCAGGACCGCGCCCTGGCCGAGCTGGCCCGGGTCGTGCGCTCGGGGGGCGTCCTGGTCGGCGCGGACGGCCTGGATACGGCCGAGCGGCGCCAGATACATGCGGGCGACATCTTCGTCCCGGTCGATCCCGCCACGCTGCCCGGCCGGCTCCGCGCCGCCGGGTTCGTCCGGGCCGACGTGGAGGTCGCCGGCGACCGGATCCGGTTCGCCGCCACCGCGCCGTGACCCGCTCGCAGCCCCGGCCTGGGCTCGCCGCCGTCGCGCCCTGACACTCCTGCCACCGGGCTCAGGCGCCCGGACCAGCTGACTCACGCACCCGCGCATCGGCGCCACGCAGTCAGCTTGCATCGGCTTCTGGCTGCTTATTTGACTTCTTGGTTAATTAACCGTAAAGTTAAGCACACACCGACGGGAGGTCAGATGACAGCGGCAGCAAGCCGGCTCGACGACATGTTCATCGCGCTGGCCGACCCGACCCGGCGGGCCATCGTGGCCCGGCTGGCCAGGGGCGATGCGACAGTGAACGAGCTGGCCGCGCCGTTCGACATGACCCTTCCCGGCATCTCCAAGCACCTGAAGGTGCTGGAGCGCTGCGGGCTGATCACCCGGACCCGCAGCGCCCAGTTCCGGCCGTGCCACCTGGAACGAGCAGCGCTCGACGAGGTGGCCGACTGGATCGCGGAGAACCAGCGGATCTGGTCGCAGCGGTTCGACAAGCTCGACCAGCACCTGCGCGGCCTGCAGGGGATGCCCGGAACAGCACCGCCACAGCACGGGGAGGACATTCATGAGTGACCAGCCGCAGGCGGGCGAGCTCACCTACACCCGGGTCTTCGATGCCCCGCGGGAGCTCGTCTTCCAGTGCATGACCGAGCCCGAGCACCTGACCCACTTCTGGGGGCCGGCCGGAGTTAGCACGCCACGGGAGAACATCACCGTCGACCTGCGCCCCGGCGGGGCCTTCGAGGCGGTGATGGTCAATGACGCCGACGGCAGCAGCTACGAGATGCACGCCGTCTACGTCGAGATCAGCGAGCCGGAGCGACTGGTGTGGACCGATCCCGGCACCGGGATGACGACCACGTCGACGTTCACCGACCTGGGCGGCAACCGCACCGAGGTCCGCATCCACCAGGTGAACGTGCCCGAGCCGTTCCGCAGCCCGGAGGCTCAGGCCGGCTTTGTCACCTCACTCGATCGCTGCGCCGACTACCTCAGCCGGCTCGTGTCCGGCGAGGCCTCCCGGTGAGCCGCCCTCAGCCCGCGGCCGGGCCGCCCGGGCCGGGCACCGGGACCCGCGACGGCCTGCCGGCCGCCATCGCCGCCGAGCGCCGCGACCTGGCCGACGTGCTGGCGGGCCTGTCCCCGCAAGCCTGGGAGCAGCCGAGCCTGTGCGCCGGATGGCGGGTCCGCGAGGTCGTGGCCCACATGACGATGCCGTTCCGGTACTCGACCCCGCGGTTCGCGCTCGAGATGGCCCGCTCGCGCGGGAACTTCACCCGGATGGCCGACCGGTGCGCCCGCCGCGACGCGGCCGCGCCCGCCGAAGAGCTGACGGCCGCGCTGCGGGACAACGCGGAGCACCCGTGGCGGCCGCCGGGCGGCGGGCTCACCGGAGCGCTCACCCATGACGTGATCCACGGCCTGGACATCACCGTGGCGCTGGGCATTGACCGGAAGGTTCCGGCCAGC
Organism: Streptosporangiaceae bacterium; assembly: GCA_035763085.1. GTDB lineage: Bacteria > Actinomycetota > Actinomycetes > Streptosporangiales > Streptosporangiaceae > DASUBV01. The sequence goes on from DASUBV010000363.1 coordinate 16,504, forward strand.
CGGATGGCCATCGTCCTGGCGGGCATCACCGCGGACCGGAGCCTGAAGTTCTTCGGCACCGACCTGACCGGGATCAGCCTGCGGCCCGACGACATCGACTGGTCGGCGGGCTCGGGCAGCACCCTGGTGACCGGTTCGGCACAGGACCTGGCCCTGGCCGTGTGCGGGCGGCGGCTGCCGCCGGGACGGCTGCGCGGCGCGGACAGCCTGGCCGGCTAACCGCTCCCGCCGGCAGCGGCCGGCCGCGTTACCGCCAGGGCTCGATGATCGACTTGATCGAGCCCGGCTGGCTCGCCGAGCCCAGCGCGCGGGCCGCCTGATCCAGCGGGTAGCGGTCGGTCACCAGGGAATCGACGTCCACCGCCCCCGAGGCCGCCAGCGCGATGGCCGCCGGCCAGGTATTGGCGTACCGGAACGTCCCGGTCACCATCAGCTCGCGCTGCTGGATCAGGCCGAGCGGCAGCGGCACCTCATCGGGGCCCATGCCGACCAGGACAGCGGTGCCCGCCGGGCGCAGCGCCCGCAGGCCCGCGCGGACCGCCGACGGTGCGCCGGAGCAGTCGATGAAGGCGTCGAGCTCCCCGTCCGGCTGGCCCCCCGGCACCCCGCTTCGCTGACCGCCCGGACCCCCGCCCGGATCGCTGCCCGGCCCGCTCGCCAGCAAGGTGGCGGTCGCCCCGCAGCGCCGCGCCGCGGCCAGCCGGTCCGGCGCGATGTCGCTGACGACGATCGTGGCCACCCCGCGAGCCCGGGCTACCTGGGCGGTGACCAGGCCGATCGGACCCGCGCCGGCGATCAGCACCGAGCCGCCCGGCGCCAGGCCCGCCTTGCCCGTCGCCCACAGGCCCACCGACAGCGGCTCCAGCAGGGCTGCCGCGTCATCGCTGACCGAGTCCGGCAGCGCAAACGCCAGGTCGGCACGGACCTCGACGAACTCCGCGAGCGCGCCGTCCACCGGCGGGGTGGCGAAGAACCGCATCTGCGGGCACAGATTGTAACGGCCCGCCTTGCACGGCTCGCAGGCCCCGCAGGCGGCGCCGGGCTCGATGGCCACCCGGCTGCCCACCCGGTCCGCGGGGACCCCGGCGCCCGCGGCCACGATCACGCCGGAGACCTCGTGCCCGAGCACCAGCGGTGCCCGGACCACGAAGTCGCCGATCCGCCCGTGCTCGAAGTAGTGCACGTCCGAGCCGCACACCCCGACGCTGCGCACGGCGACCAGCACGTGCCCGGCAGCCGGGCGGGGCACCGGCCGCTCGGTCAGCACCAGCTGGCCAGGATGTTCCAGGACGGACACGCGCATCGTGTCCGGGATGCCGGGCTGGCTCGTCACTGATCTCCTCCAGCTCCGCCCGCCTGGGCAGCGGGCCGCCTCCTGGAGGCTATGCCGCCCGCATCCGGACCGGGCCGGTACGATAGGAAACCGGAGGATGCTCCGCTACAAGGCTTAATCTCAGCGGAGGACCCTCTGCTCATCAACTCCGGGAAGGTGACTGCCGTGACGCCAGAGCGCCAGCGAGTACCGGCTGCTCGGGCCAGGCCGGCGACGGCCCGCGAGCGGCCGCTGCGGGCCGATGCTCAGCGCAACCGGGACCGGCTGCTGGCGGTCGCGGTCCGGGCGTTCGCCGGCGGCGGGCCCGAGGTGACGCTGGACGCCATCGCCCGCGAGGCCGGCGTCGGGATCGGCACCCTCTACCGGCACTTCCCCACCCGTGAGGCGCTCGTCGTGGCCGCCTACCGCAGCGAGCTGGCGCGGCTGTGCGACTCAGTGACCGGCCTGCTGGCGGAACTGCCGCCCGACGCCGCGCTGCGGACCTGGATGGACCGCTTCGTGGATTACCTGGCCACCAAGCGCGGCATGGCCGACGCGCTGCGCGCGGTGGTCGCCTCCGGCGGCAATCCGTTCGAGCAGAGCCGCGCCCGCCTGACCGGGGCCATGGCCGACCTGCTGGCGGCCGGCGCCGCGGCCGGCACGATCCGGCCCGACGTGCAGCCTGGCGACGCGCTGGCCTGCCTGAGCGGAGTGTCGCTGGTGGCCGGCGAGGCCGCCGCCCGCGACCGGGCCGGCCGGATGCTGGACCTGCTGATGGACGGCCTGCGCTACCGCCCGGCGCCCGGCTGACGCGACGTCGCGCTCTTGACACCGCCATGCGGCGGGGAGACGTTTGGCCGGGGTCTGATCGGCCCCGGACGGAGGGCGGCAGATGATGCGAGGGCGGGCGCAGCGGCAGGCGGCTGGCGGACGGCGCCGGATGGCCGTCGGCTTAGGACTCTCGCTGGCGGCCCTGATCGCTGTCCCGCTGGCCGGCCCCAGCGAGGGTGCGGCCGCCGCGGCTGCAGCGGCCGCGGCTGCAGCGGCCGCGCCGGGGGCACCCGGTGCCATGTCCTATTTCGACCTGGCCCGCAAGGACTGCGTGGGCACCGCGGCCGGCACCACCTCGAAGGTCTGGTACACCGTCGCCGGCGGCGTCCTGTCCGATACCTACGAGCCGACGATCGACAACACCAACGTTGCCACCCTGCAGTACATCGTGACCAACGGGTCATCCTTCACCGACCTGCAGGCCCGGGACATGACCTATACCGTCCAGGCCGGCCCGACCGGGATGGCCTGCACCGTGACCGCCACCGACGCCGCGCACGGCTACCGGCTCGTCACCACCTACCTCACCGACCCGGCCCGCGACACCGTGCTCATGCGCACCCGCCTGACGGCCGTGCCCGGATCGGGCACCCCGGTGGGCGGCCTGCACCTGTACGCGCGGCTGGACGCGCACGTCAACGGGAACGGCGGCGGGGGCAGCCAGAACGCCGGCGCCAACACCGGCGTGGTGACCACTGCAGGCGGTGCCAAGGTGCCGGTCATCTCCAGCACCAACACGGTCACCGACGCGGTCAACCGCGGCTACGCCGTGCCTACGTTCATGGCGCTGGAATCCAGCACGCAGGTGCCGACCGCCAGCGTGGGCTACGCCGGAACGGCCAGCGACGGCCTCACCCAGCTGGACAGCGCACGCACGCTGACGCCCTACGACTCGGCGCCGGACGGGCACATCGTGGCCACCGAGGAGCTGACCCCGGCACCGGACGGCAGCCTCACCCTGGCCCTGGGTTTCGGCCGGACGCAGGCTCAGGCCGTCGGCACGGCGCGTGCCTCGCTGAGCGCGCCGTTCGCCCGGACGCAGAGCCGCTACCTGAGCGGCTGGACGGCCTACGATGCCGGCCTGAACCATCCGCCCGCCCGGCTGCCGGGCGAGCCCGCCAGCGCCATGACCCGGATCAGCCGTGCCTACTACCTGTCCGCGAACGTGCTCAAGGCCAGCGAGGACAAGACCTTCCCTGGCGCGATCGTGGCCTCGCTCGCCAGCCCGTGGGGCCAGGCCGTGCCGGCCGGGACCGAATCGGGCGGGGCGCCGGCCTACTTCGGCTCCTACCGCGAAGTGTTCGCCCGCGACCTGTACGAGGCGTTCACCGGCCTGCTGGCCGACGGTGACCTGGCCACCGCGCGAGCCGCGACGCTGTTCCTGCTCGACCACCAGCAACTGCCCGGCGGCGCGCTGCCGCGCAACTCGCTGCTGAACGGCAAGACCGCGCCCGACACCGGCGGGCTGCAGCTGGACGAGACCGCCTACCCGATCCTGATGGCGCTGCAGGCCGGCCTGGGCGGGGACACGGCCCTGTGGCGCGACCACATCCGCCCGGCCGCGGACTTCCTGGTCGCCAGCGGGCCGTCGGACGGCGTCGAGCGGTGGGAGGAGCAGACCGGCTACTCGCCGTCCACCATCGCGGCCGAGATCGCCGGGCTCACCGCCGCCTCGGCGATCGCCGCCCGGCACGGGGACACCGCGCGGGCCCGGATCTACCAGGCCACCGCCGATTACTTCCAGCGCAGCATCAAGGCCTGGACCGTCACCACCACCGGGCCGGACGGGCCGCGGTACTTCATCCGGCTGTCCAAGACCGGTGACCCGAACGCCGCCATCAGCTACGGGCTGGGCAACGGCGGCCCGGCCGCCGACCAGCGGGCCGTCATCGACGGCGGCTTCCAGGAGCTGGTCCGGCTCGGCGAGCTGCCGGCCAGCGACCCGGACGTGCAGGCCTCGCTCGCGGTACTGGACAAGCAGATCTCGGTCAGCACGCCCAGCGGGACCGGTTACTACCGCTACGGCACCTCGGCTGCGCAGGGCAGTGCGGACGGCTACGGCGACTGCTACCAGCCCAGCCAGACCAGCTGCACGACGACCGGCGCACCGTGGCCGCCCACCGGCACCGGCACCGGGCACCTGTGGCCGGTGCTGTCCGGCGAGCGCGCCGAGAGCGACATCGCCGACGGCCACGGCGGCGCGGCGGCCGGGCTGCTGAACGCGATGCTGAGCTTCTCCTCCGGCGCCGGCCTGGTGCCCGAGCAGGCCTGGGAAGACCCGGACCTGGCCGCCTCGTCCTACGGCAGCGACCCCGCCACCGCGTCCATCGGGTTCACCGACGGCAAGGCAGCCGGATCGGCGTCGCCGCTGACCTGGGCCCAGGCCCAGGAGCTGCGGCTGATCCTGGACCTGGGCGCCGGGCACGCCATCGAGGCCCCGGCCGTCACCCGCGCCCGGTACATCAGCCACGGGCCGCCGGGCTCGCTGCCAGTCACCCTGACCGCCCCTGCGCCGGGGATCACGGTGGGGTCGGCGACCACCGCCGTCACCGGCACCACCGCGCCCGGCGCGGCCGTGGCCATCGAGTCAGCCGACACCACCACCGGGGCCACGGCGGCGGTGGCGACAGTGACCGCCGGGGCGGACGGGTCGTTCTCCGCTACCGTCCCGGTCGGGTTCGGCGATGACGTGATCACCGCGACGGCCACGGCCGTGGGCGAGCGCAGCACCGGCTACGCCCAGGCCGCCGTGACCGGCGACGTCACCGGCGGGACGACCGTTCTGAACGTGACCGACCCCGCGGGAGACGACAACGGCCCGGGCACCTACCAGTACCCGACGGCTTCCGACTTCCATGCCGGAGCCTTCGACCTGACCGGGTTCCAGGTCATCACCGACGGCACCACCGCTTACCTGCGCGCCTCGCTGGCCAACCTGGACCCGACCTTCGGCGCGGCATTCGGCGCCCAGCTGCTCGACGTCTACGTGCACAACCCGGCCGCCAGCACAACCTCAACCCAGGCCGCCCACGCCTCCCGCAACTACGCCATCGGCGGATCCGGCGCCTGGAGCGAGCTCGTCGAGGCTCAGGGCTTCGCGTCCCCGCGCTGGACCGACCCCACCGGCAACCAGGTCGGCACCGCCGTCATGGTCGCCGACCAGGCCAGCAAGACCGTGACGCTCGCGCTGCCCGAGGCACAGTTCGGCACGCCCGGCCCCGGCTGGGCC
>DASUBV010000364.1:0-9967 GCA_035763085.1 Streptosporangiaceae bacterium
GCCGGCCGGAGGCATCGCTGCTCACACTGGTCCCCCGGATCGGCTAGACTTCTGCCGCGGTCGGCGGGGTGTGGCGCAGCTTGGCAGCGCGCTTCGTTCGGGACGAAGAGGCCGCCGGTTCAAATCCGGCCACCCCGACCAGCTCAGAGGCCATCCACCAGGCAGGCGGATGGCCTTTCTGCTTCCCTGAGTACCTATCTGAGTAACTAAGCTTCCGGGGCGACCGGCGGGAAGACCTGATCCATGGGCGCCAGCGCCCTCGACAGGGACCGGCCGGATCTGCTTGCGGTAGATCGTCTCTGTTGCGGATGTGTGGCCAGCCAGACGCGATGTCTGCTCGATCGGGGCGGCCTCAGCGGTCCTGCGACTTGATCGTCCGGTAGCCCAGGGCAGCGATGGGAGAGACAAGCATGGCTCCGGCGGCCCAGCCGACGAGAGCGCTGAAGTTAAGGTGACCATGCGACATCCACTGCGATGCGGCCGCGCTCACGACGTCCGCCACGGCCATCAAGCCGCCCCAGGCCAAGGCAAGTTGCCAGGTGGGGCATCGCTTCATCCAGTTGCTCACGAGTAGCTTCGCGCCTTCGCCTCTGGAGTAGACCTTATGAAATTCTCCCACAGTCACAATGACCTGCCGCCAAGCCGGGCACCGAAAAGGTAGGCGCGAGCTTCCTGCCGTCCCCAGGGCAGGAGATCGAGCATTAACGGCTGGCCGCGCCATTCTCTGAGGCCTTCGTTACTGATCATTTACGCCGGCCATAGGTTCTCGGTCATCGGCTTGGGTACGTGGAGAACGCTAAGTAACCATGACGTAGCAATCGGCTACACAGGTTCATGCGCGGCTGAGCGTCGCAAACGGGGAACGGCGTGTTCGGTGTCCGGGGGCAAGCCAGCGAGCCAGGCAGTGGACTCATGGATTCCACCCGAGTCCGGTTGGAGACTGCTGACTCGCATCGAAGTCCTGCGGTTCAGTCCCGGCCCAGGCGGGACATGCCCGGCTGGATCCTCCTTGCTGTTCCGGCGCTGGCGGAACTTGTTCTTGGCGGCTACCGGCTAGGCGCCCCGGCACTGTGGCGGGATGAGGCGTACACCATTGATGCCGCGAGCCGTTCGGTGGGCGAGATCTTCGCACTGCTGCGGGACATGGACGCAGTACATGGCCTGTATTACCTGCTCATGCATGTGGAGATCGCCGCGCTCGGCAGTTCGGCGCAGGCGATCCGGTTGCCTTCGCTCGCTGCCGCGATGGTGGCAGCCTCGCTCACCGCGGTACTCGGCCGCAGCCTGGCACGGACGACGGGCCTGCCAGCACCGTCGCTGACCGGAATGCTCGCCGGTGTTGTGCTGGCTGCGCTGCCCCGGACGACGTTTTATGCGCAGGACGCCCGGCCTTATGCGCTGGTCACTCTTTGTGCGGTCACAGCGGCCTATCTGCTGGTGCGGGCCGTAGCCGATGACCGGCCAGGCTGGTGGGCTGGCTATTGCGCGGCGCTGGTAGCAACCGGGGCGTTTAGTGTGTTCGCGTTGCTGGTGGCCGGGGCGCATGCAGTGACGCTGCTGACTGTCGGCGGGCGGGTGCGCATGCGCTGGCTGGCTGCCGTCGCGGCCGCGGTCGCGGTGCTGACGCCAGTGATCTATTGCGGCTATCTCCAGCGCGGAGCTGTGGGCTGGCTGACCAGGCCCGGACCGCATGCCATCGTCAGGCTGATGATCAGCTTCACTGGCTCGAAGTCGCTGGCCTGGCTGGTCGCCGCGGTCGCGCTGTGCGGTGTGATCGGCGGCTGGCGGCGCCGGGGCGGTCGTGAGCTGTCGCTGGCCGCGGTGGCGGTGCCGTGGCTGGTGCTGCCCGCGGCCGTCCTGCTCGTGGTGTCCCAGAGTCACCCGGTCTACAACGCCAGGTATGTGGCCTTCAGCCTCCCGGCGCTGGCGCTGCTGGTCGCGGCCGGGCTCAGCTGGCTGGCCCGGGTCGCGGCGAGGTCTCGCCTCGCCGGGACCCACACCAGACTGGCCTGGGCGCCGGCGATCCTGGTCTTCGTCTTGCTGGCGGTGCTGCTGGTCAGGCCGCAGTGGGCGGTGCGGCGGCCCGATTCCCGGGTCGACAACCTGGGCAAGGTCGCGGCTGTTGTCGCCGAGCACGAACGGCCGGGGGATGCGGTCCTGTTCGTGCCCTCCAGGCTGCGGGCCATGACATATGCCGATCCGGCCGTGTGGGCGCGGCTGCGGGATGTTGCGCTGGCACGCTCGCCGGCCGCCTCGGCCAGCCTGGCCGGGTTGCCTGTCTCGCCAGCCTCGTTGACGCAGCGCTTGACCGGGGCCCGCCGGGTCTGGCTCGTGTTGTCAGGCAAGGTGGTGCAGGGCCAGGTACGCCTGTCGGGGATGAGCCAGGCGGAGCTCAGGCCGACCGGGACCATGCACCTGGTCGCGCAGTGGCGGGTGCACTCAACCGTGCTTCGCCTGTATTCCAGGACCGCTGATGACAGATCCTGAATCGGCGCGCCGCCGGTGCTGCTCGTTCCGGCGGATTACCTGCCGCCCGGGCCAGCATGGGCCAGCCAGCTGGCCTGGTCCCGTGTGGCTCTTGCCGCCGCATTCAATGTGGGCCGCTAGCGCCGCGGGCGTGGCACTGCGGTCAGGATGCTGCAGACGTCTTCGCTCGGGCAGGCTGCCGGGTCGGTGCCGGCAGCGCGGTACCTGAGGTCGCGCAGGACGTCCTGCGCCTGCGTGAGCTCGGCCAGGCGCTGCCCGACCTGGGCGAGGTGCTGGTCAATCAGGCCGGTGACGTGCTGGCATGGCGCCTGACCGCCGTCGCGGATGGCCAGGACGCTACGGATTTCTGCGAGGGTGAGACCGGCTGCCTGGGCGCTGCGGACGAACGCGAGCCGGGCGAGCGCCGGCGGTGAGTAGTCCCGGTAGCCAGCCGGGGTCCTGGGAGGCGGGGGCAGGAGGCCCGCGTCCTCGTAGTAGCGGACGGTCTTGGTAGTCAGGCCCGCACGGGCGGCCAGGACACCGATACGCATGCCGCCAGCCTACTGTTGACCTTCCAGTGCGGTGGAGGGTTTATCGTCGGGGCGAACGCGGGCCTGCCCGGGAGGTAGTCATGCTGGAGTTGTCGGTGCTGGCTGTGCGGGACTGCCCGAACTGCCCGGTCCTGCTGGAGCGGCTTGGCCCGGTCCTGGCCGACTATCCGGACGCCCGGGTGACCCGGCACGTCGTCACGGATGAGGCGGAGGCGGTGCGGCTCGGGATGCGCGGCTCGCCGACGCTGCTGGTGAACGGATCCGACCCGTTCGCCGCGCCGGGTAGCCAGGCGAGCTTGTCCTGCCGGGTCTACCGCGATGAGTCCGGGCAGAGCCAGGGCGCGCCGTCGGTGGCGGCGCTGCGCCGGGCGGTACGGCAGGCAGCCGGGGCCGCGGCTGGCCCGGAGATGCCGGGCGCGGCCGGCCCGGCTCCTGGCCGCCTCGCTCCGGTCGCGGGCGGGCTGCGGGCGGTGCAGCAGCGGGTCCTGCGGTCCTTTGGCCGGGGCGCGGCCGGCCGGGCGGGTCTTGGCCGCCTCGCTCCGGTGTCGGGCGGGCTGCGGGCGGTGCAGCAGCGGGTCTTGCGGTCCTTCGCCGAGAATGGCGGGCCGCCGGCGATGACTGAACTGGACCAGGCTGCCGCGCCGTACGGCGCCGGCGGCCGCGCGGTGCTGGCGCAGATGCACGCCGAGGATTTCCTGCGCCTGGACCCGGCCGGCGCGATCAGTACGGCTTATCCGTTCTCCGCTGTGCCGACCCCGCACGTGGTGCGGATTGACGGCGGCCCGGAGGTGTTCTCCATGTGCGCGATAGACGCGCTGGGCATCGCGGCGATGACCGACCGGGCCGTGACAATCTGCTCGGCCGAGCCAGGTACCGGTGTCCCGGTCACCGTGACCGTGCAGGCGGGCGGCGACCGCGCCGTCTGGGACCCGGGCGATGCCGTCGTGTACGAGGGCGAGCAGCACTCCTCCGGCAGCTGCGCTCCGCCCGACGCCGTCGTGCCGTCGGTCGCCGCGGACGCGTGCTGCGGTTTCATCAATTTCTTCGCCAGCCGCGGTAGTGCGGCCGCCTGGGCCGCCGCGCACCCGGAAGTCACCGGCCGCACGCTGAGCCAGAAGGAAGCCCTCGCCGCCGGCAACCGGATCTTCGGCTCGCTGCTGCGCGCCCGCCTCTGACGAGATCCGACAACCTGATGTTGTCGAGCTGTAATCGACAATCTATGGTTGTCGCATGGCAGAGGTGAGTGTCCGGCAGCTGGCCGAGGCGGTGCAGGACAGGGCACCAGGCGACGACCCGCTGGTGCTCTTGCGGACGGCGGTCGCCGTGGCGGGCGAGGCCGGCGGGGCCGCCGATGACCTGATCGAGCATTATGTGGGGGCCGCACGGGCCGCGGATGTGTCCTGGACGCTGATCGGTGAGTGCCTGGGGGTTTCCAAGCAGGCTGCCCGGCAGAAGTTCGCGCACCGCCTGGAGGTCAGCGATCTCATCGGGACGGCGGCGGACACCACCGTGATGGCACCGCGCCTGTCCGCCTGCCTGCAGGCAGCTCAGGCCGCGGCAGATGCCGACGACAGCGTGCCGGGCACCCAGCATCTGCTGCTCGGCCTCATGCACTCCGGCACGGCCGCGAGCATCCTGGACCGGCTCGGCGTGACCCGTGACAGGGTCCGCGAGGCCAGCACCCGGCTGTTCGAGCCCGCGCTGGTCGCCGGTCCCGACGGCGGCCAGCGCCGCGTCGTCGGGGACGGGGAAGCCGAGCAGGCGGTGACCGGGGCCCAGCGGATCGCCGCCCGCCGCGGCCATTCCCAGTTCCGGACCGAGCACCTGCTGTTCTGCGTGGCCATGGACCGCGGCTCGTCCGCCCGGCGGGTTCTGAACGATCTCGGCATTGACCCCGCCCACGTCAAGAAGGAGCTGCAGGAATCGATCGCCCCGGTTCAGCGCCGGCACCGCCGCATCGGCAAGCGGACCGCCACCAGCCGGGCCTGCTCATTCTGCGGCTGCGCAGACCTCGGCCCCCTCGTCTCCGGGCCCGGCGTCTGGATCTGCGGCAACTGCGCCCTGACCGCCCTGGAGATCCTGCGCGCCGAACCCCGCGGGCTGACCGCCGGATGAGCCATGCCGGCCAGAGCACGACAGCAGCTCTGACGAGAGCTGGCTGCTGGCTACGGTGGCGGGCTGCCAGTGAAGACCGGGCTGCTGACGCGCCTGGCCCGGGTCGCCATTTTGGCATTCACTGCTTACCCCGGGCTCTGCGCGCAGCGCCGGGTTGCCCGGCTGGCGGCGAAGCTGCCGTGCCTGCCGGTGCCCGGTCGCCAGCCAGGGCGGCCGCGGCGGCGTCCCAGGAAAAAGAGCCCGGTGCCAGGTGCCACTGAGCCATCAGCCCGTACAGGCCGGCGGTGAACAGCCGGGCCGACAGCGCCGGGTCAGTCCCTGGCGGCCATTCCCCGGCGCTGACGCCTGCTGCGATCAGCCCTTCCAGTTGCTGGAGGGTGCGGGTGTCGGCGGCGCGGACGGCGGCGGCGACGGCGGGCTCGTGGGCGGCCAGCGCGCGCGCCTCCATCAGCACCCGGCAGGTCTGCGGCTCGGCGGTCACGTGTGCAGCTATGGCGGCGGCGACGGCGTGCAGGACTCGCCGCGGGGAGCTGCGGTTCCCGTCGGGCAAGGCGGCGATCGCCGCGTCAACCCGCTGTCCGGCACCGCAGTCCCATTCCTCGTGCAGGGCCAGGAACAGCGCTTCCTTCGTCGCGAAGTACAGATAGGGGGTGCCCTTGGACACCCCGGCCTGCGCGGCGACGTCGGCCATCGTGGCGGCGTGATAGCCGGAGCGGGCGAAGCAGGCCAGTCCGGCGGCGATGATCTGCTGCCGGCGTGCCGCCCGCGCCTGCTCAGCGATCTTCGGCACGCCACGCCACCGCGGTCGGGGCCGCCGGGCCACAGGCAGCAGAGGGCGGGCCGGCGGCAGTCAGCGCGCGGCGCTGCGCGGCGCGTGCGCGGCGCCGGGTTACCACGAGCGAGGCGATTGCGACCGGCGGGCAGCAGATCAGCAGCGCGCACAGCAGGCATCGGTCCAGGCCCTCATCCGTTCCTGTCGCTGCCGGTCTGGCCGCCTGCGCCGCAGCGGGCAGGTCGGCAGTGACCTGGGCGAGATCGTGCCAGGTCCGCGCGGCATATGCGGATCGCACCCGCTCGCCGTGCTCGTCTGCCGTCAGCCTCCCTTCCGCGAACGCCTCGTTCAGCAGCCGGGCGGCAGCATCACGGTCATCATCAGAGGCCAGCGTGACCGTGTCCCCGGCCTCCGGCCGGGCCGGGTCCGCACCGTGGTGCTGCCAGCTCACTGCGCCACCACCTCACAATAAATGACTGACTACTCAGTCAGTTTACGCCCCAGCCTGCGGCCGGTGTCAATGCCCGCCGGGCGACGCCCGGCAGACCTGAGGCTGACACCAGCGCGACACGACCCTGAGCGGCTTCGCCGGACAGCATGCCCGGCGCAGGCCCGGGGGCGCCCGGCCGGGTCAGCCGCCCGGCCCCGGGCCTGCTTCCCCGGGGACTCCGCGGGCGCGCAGCAGGGCGGCGACTTCGGGGCTGGGCGGCTTGGGGTCATCGAGTGACAAGACGATCCCCGTGCTGGAGGCGCCGGCGTCGAGAAGGACGCCGACGGTGGCGGGCCAGTCCGGGTGCGGATCGTGGCCAAGGCGCATGCCGCTGCCGACGATGGCCCACTCCAGCGGGGTGCTGTGCCAGGTGGTGTCCCGGGCCTCGATGTCCGCACCGTGCTCCAGCAGCAGCCGGACGGTGCTGGTGCTGCCGGCGGCGGCGGCGAGGTGCAGCGCCGTGGCCCCGTCGTCTTGCCCGGACCGGGTGCCGGGCGGGAAACCCAGGTCGAGCATGAGATGGACCGCCGCGGTGTGGCCGTGGCCGGCGGCGCTGGTCAGGATCTGGTGGTCCTCGACGGTGAGCTGGGCGGCCAGGCCGGGAGTGGCGTCGAGAACCGCCGTCGCGGCGGCGCGGTCCGCGCGGCGGCATGCGGCCAGGAACTCATCGGCCGCAGACAGCGTCGTGCTGGCACCATGGCGCGCCAGCAATTCTGCGACCTGGTCCTGCCCGGTGCGGACCGCCTGCTGGTAGGGAGTGCGGCCGTCCCAGCCTGGCTCGTCAGGGGCTGCGCCGTAATCGAGCAGCAGCCCGGCCAGTTCCGGCCCCGCTTCCATCTCGATCGCAGCGGAAAGCGGCGGGACAGGCGGGGACTGTTCATGCGACTCGCCGAGGAGGCCTGAAGCCAGCCGATGGTTGGGGTCGGCGCCGGCGTCCAGCAGCAGCCTGGCGCCGGTGACGTCGCCGTTGCTGATCGGCGCGGCCAGCGCGGTGGTCGCGGTGATGTCCGGCGCGCAGGGCAGCACGAGCCGCAGGCATTCGTGGTCTGCGTCGAACGCCGCCAGGTACAGCACGTGATCATCGGGCCGGGCGCCGTGCTGGAGCAGCAGCCGGGTGATGCCCGGGTTGGGCGCGCCCGCGACCGCGCACAGCAGCGGCGACCACTGGCGGGCCGGCTCGTCCGGACGGCCGGACGGCGGTGCCGTGGCGGCCGGGTCAGCTCCGGCGTCCAGCAGCAGCCGCGCGACCTCGGTCAGCCCGCCGGCGCGGGCTGGGTCCAGCTGGTGCCACCGGGACGCGCACGCCGCGTGCAAGGCGGTCCACCCGGTCCGGGCATCCAGCCGGGTGGCCAGCCCCCGGTCGCGCGCGAGCATCTCCCGGACCCGGGCGGCCTCGCCCAGGATCACCGCGGTGCGGAAGTCATAGCTGGCGAGCCACGGGTCACTGGTCAGCATCCGGGCTGCCCGCCCGGTCCAGTCGCCGATGCTGGCGACCAGGAACTCATCCGCCCGCTGCCCGAGTTCCGCGGTCCGGGCCTGAACCTCGGCCACGAGCTGCGGCCAGCTGGGGTAGCCATGCTCGCGGGCAATGGTCAGCTGGGCGGCAGCGAGCGTCACCGCGTCGGGCCTGGCCGCGGGCGTGTGGGCGGTGATCCGGGCCAGCGCGGCCGGCTCACCGGACCGGGCGGCATCACGAAGCTCCTTGGCCCGGCGGCGGAGCTGACTCAGGTCAGGCCGGGGCGGAAGCGGGTCAGACGACATGTCATCTCCTTGCCAGCGCCTCATGGCCCGCGACTGGGGCGCCAAGAAGATGACACTTCGCGCAACAGAAGATGTGCTGCTGAGGCGGACTCAGTCCTTCCCGCGGACCCGGGCGCGCCCTCCGCGCGCCCCGTCATCATAACGCTCTGCTCGCCGCCTCAGCTGCGGTCATGGCCCCGATGACGAGCCGGCATGTGACCAGTTCGCCGCGGCGGATGCACGCGGCCGGGCCCCTTCGTCACCAGTCGTGGACAGTCCCGTCGGCCAGCCGGCTGTACGGCAGGTACGCCGTCTGATACGGGTACTTGCCGGCCTCGTCGGTGTCCAGATCAACGCCAAGGCCCGGTCGCTCGCCGGGGTGCAGAAGCCCGCCGGCAAAGGTGAACGACTGCTGAAACACCGCGTCGGTCTTGGTGCCGTGCCTCATGTACTCCTGGATGCCGAAGTTGTGGATCGCCAGGCCGAGGTGCAGTGCGGCGGCCATGCCGACGGGGGAGACGTCGGTGGGTCCGTGGAAGCCAGACTTGATCTGGTACAGCGCCGCGAAGTCCATGATTTTCTTGAGGTGCGTGATGCCGCCGGTGTGGGTCACCGCCGAGCGGACGTAGTCGATCAGCTGCTCTTTGATGATCGTGTGATAATCCCACACGGAGTTGAATACTTCCCCGATCGCCAGCGGCGTGGTGGTGTGATTGCGAACCAGTCGCAGCGCTTCCTGGTTCTCAGCAGGAGTGCAGTCTTCCAGCCAGAACAGGTCGTATGGCTCGAGCGCCTTTCCCAGCCTGGCCGCCTGAATCGGAGTCAGGCGATGGTGGGCGTCGTGCAGCAGCGGAAGCTCCGGGCCGAATTCGTTGCGGGCTTCCTCAAAGACTGCAGGTACGTGACGCAGGTAGGAGCGGGTATCCCAGTCTTCCCGGGTTGGGAGTGGCGCGCGCTGTGCGGGCTCATGATCGTAGCGCTTGCCCGCGTTGCCTTCGCTGACGACGTTCGATGCCACGCCATAGATGGTCGTCAGGCCGGGAACTCCCGTCTGGATGCGAATGGCGCGATATCCCTGCGCCAGGTGGCTTCGTACCGAGTCGAACAGCTCGTCGGTGTCCTTGCCGCTGGCATGCCCGTAGGCGAGCAGGCCGGTGCGGCTTGCCCCGCCGAGCAGCTGGTAGAGCGGCATGCCGGCCGCCTTCGCCTTCAGGTCCCACAGGGCAATGTCGACGGACGCGATCGCGGCCATGGTGACCGGCCCTCGGCGCCAGTAGGAACCCCTGTACAGGAACTGCCAGGTGTCCTCGATGCGGTGGGCGTCCCGCCCGATCAGCATGGGTACGACGTGCTTGGTCAGATAGGTGGCTACCGCCAGTTCCCTGCCGTTCAGGGTGGCGTCGCCAAGGCCGACGAGCCCGTCGTCGGTCGTTAGCCGCAGCGTCACGAAGTTGCGATCTGGGCTCGTGACGATGACCTCGGCTCTGTCAATCTTCATCAGCGCTCCTGGCACAAGTCAGGTAAGTGGCGGCAGCTAGGACGACGTCCCCCGGCGGGGCCCGGACATCCAGGCTTATCCCGCATTCGTCGTCGGCCAGGGGCTCGAGTGCCGCGAGCTGAGAGTCGAGCATCGACATGCCCATGAAGTGGCCTTCACGCTCGGCGAGGCGAGCACCGAGCAATGACGCAGAACCGTCCAGGAACACGAACACGGCGTCGCCGGCGTGCTGGCGGATCACGTCGCGGTACCGGCGGGCAAGTGCCGAGCACGCCACGACGACCGGCGGCGTGGCCGTCGCCAGGACCTGTCCCACCCGGTGCAGCCACGGCCAC
>DASUBV010000365.1:0-2204 GCA_035763085.1 Streptosporangiaceae bacterium
CCTGGCCATGATCCCCCCGGCCGGGCCTGCCTGCACAAGGACCCAATCACAGCCCACTGACGGTGCAGACGCACGACAGCCGGGAAACTCATCGCCGCGCCGGGAAATCTGCCCCAGCCTGGCCGGGCCGGCTGACGCCCCGGGCGGTGCAGCAGAGCACCGGGACTAGGACGGTCCGCGGATCCCGGATATGGGCGCCCTGCCCAGCCCAGCCCGCAGCCCAGGTCCGACGCGGTCCAGCCGCGCCGTGCTCCTACTCATCCGTCACGGCTGCTTGCCATCGCGCAGGCCATGAGAAGTGCAGGCCCGGGCCCCGGGCTGGGCAGCATGTCGGCGGGCATCCGCAGGTGGTGGCCGTCCACGCACTGCACCGCGAGGTGCTCGACGGGCCCGCTGGTGCCCGGCAGGCTGAAGGTATCGGTGACCTCGGCCGGCGCGCCGCACTCCGGGCAGGACATCAGGCTGATCATGATTCCTGGCCCCCGGTCGATCAGCCGGCCTGGCCGGCGGGCGTCTTGCCAGCTGAGACATCCGCGAGGCGCTCCGCGCGCTCGGCACTCTCCCGCGGATCATGAATCGTGGTGACCTCGCCGGGGCCGGGATCGGTGTGATGCTCCACGGTGTAGAAGCGCAGCGTGTGCCCGTCCGGGTCGAGAACCTCGGGCAGGATCCAGCCGAGGCTGGCCTGGTGCACGCCGGCGTGCGGCTGGCCGATCGTGTCGAGCCGCGCCGCCAGCCGCTCCATGGCCGGCTTGTCCGGCACGCCGATGGCGAAGTAGTCGAAGCCGGCCGCGGCCCTGGCCCGGTCCGGGTCCAGGCGCAGGGCCAGGTCCGGCCCGCCCCCGGGATGGGCCAGGCCGACGCCCATCAGCTGGCCCTGCTCGACGAACTCGATCTGCACCTCGTAGCCCAGGCGGCTGCGGTACCACTCCAGCGACCTGGCCAGGTCGGTCACGGGCAGCTTGAGGTGGTGAATGCCGGCCAGCGCGGGCGCGTCGGACATGGTCATGGTCCCCCCTGGGCATCATGAGCGCCGTCCGCCCGCGGTTACCCCGCAGCGCTCGTTACTGAGTATCCACTTGTGTGCAGTTGAAAGTTATAAAATGCAGTGGAACTGCATTGCAGTTATACTGCACTCTATGAAGCCCGGCGTCAAGCCCGTTCACCATCAGTCGCTGCGGCAGGCTCAGACCGCGCTGACGGAGCAGCGGATCGTGGCGGCGGCCACGGAGCTGTTCCTGGCCGACGGCTACCTGGCGACCACGCTGGAGGCGGTGGCCCGGCGCGCGGGGGTCGGCGCGCGCACGGTCTATGTCCGGTTCGGCACCAAGGCTGCGCTTTTCAAGCGGGTCGTGGACGTGGCGATCGTGGGTGACACGGCTCCGGTCGACGTGCTGGGCCGGGACTGGATGCGCCTGGCACTGACCGCTCCCACGGCAGCCGAGCGGATCGCGGCCAGCGCGGCAGCGGGACGGCAGATCATGGAGCGGACGGGTGCGCTGTTCATGGTGGCCCAGCAGGCGGCTGCCGTGGAGCCGACCATCGCCGGCCACTGGCAGGAGGGCCGCGAGCAGTCCCGCCAGGTTTACGAGATCTTCTGGACCCGGATGGCACAGGACGGGCTGCTGGACCCGGCCGTCGACCTGGCCTGGCTGATTAACACCACCAGCATCCTGGCGGCGGCCGAGACCTACCTGCTGATCACCCGGCAGACGAACTGGGACCTGGACGCCTACGAGGAGTGGATCACGGTCACCTTCACCCGCCTCATGACGCCGCCGGCGGGAGCGCTATAGCCGGACCGGAGCGGACCGGGCCAGGACGTGCCCGGCCGCGTTGCGCGGCTCGACCGCGATGTGCGACGCGCGGTGGTGCACGGTCATGGCCGTCTCGAAGCCGGTCCGGCGGAAGGTCCCGACTCCCGACAGCGACGATGCCGACGGCCCGGCGAGCACCGTCCAGGCTGCGACGCTCGTGGCCCCGTTCCAGCTCGCGTAGACGCGCGAACCGCCGCCTGGCCGGCGCCGCGCCGCGGCCACGGGCGGCTCGGCCGGGTGACCGGTCCAGTCGGAGCTGAACGCCCGGTAGGACTGGCAGGTCTCAGCGATCTGGCCGTCGGCGACCAGGGTCCCGTCCGCGGCGAATTCCGAGAAATACGGCAGCGTTCCCCAGCCCACGAACATCCGGCCATCGGGCAGCAGCTG
>DASUBV010000366.1:0-34366 GCA_035763085.1 Streptosporangiaceae bacterium
GTGAACGTCACGGTCGCGGCTAGCCGGCGCATGCCCTCGGACGTCAGCCGGATCAACCGCGGGGCTGAGTCGCGAGTGGTGCCGTAGCCGGCCAGGAACCCGCTCTCGGACAGGGCGGCGCGGCTCGCCGGGGTGAACAGGCGCAGGTAGGACCGGTAGTCATGATGGTTGATCGCCCGGAAGTACCGGACTAGGAAGTGGCTAACCGGCTGGGCATACGGCTGCAGTCCGACAGCCGGGGCTACCGCTACTGCCGGGCGTCCGCGGCGCGCCTTGGTTCCCTCTCCGCTGGCGCGTGATGAGCCGCCTGCGCTGCCTGCTGCGCTCTCGCCCGGGGAGGCAGACTGGTCAGGCTGGGTCAGGAGCTGCCCCTGGGCCGTTGAACCTGGTGCGTGAGTGGTGACCAGCGCCGCTACTCCGGCGCCGGCTATGACCAGGACCAAGGCCGCCGAGCCCAGCACGACCCGCCTGCCGCTGCTCACGGTGCCCGGCGCAGGTGCCTTGCGGTCGTACTTAGACACCGACGTCGGCGCGAATGCGGGCGGCGGCGCGGCGGGCCCCGCCGCAGCCGCAGTCGGCCCGGCAGCCGCGGGCGGCGGCGTGGAAGGGGTCGCGGGGGAGGACGTCAGGGCGTTCCCGGCCTCGGCCCCCCAGAGGCTCATCGCTTCAGGCCGAGCGGCGCCTTCGGGGTATGCGGTCCCTTCGGGGTACGCGGCGCCTTCGGGGTACGCGGTCCCTTCGGGGTACGCGGTCCCTTCGGGGTACGCAGCGGCGAACGGTGCTGCCTGGGGGACCGGTGCTGGCTGAGGGACCGGTGCTGCCTGGATGGCGGGCGCCCCCTCGTCGCCCGTCACGCCAGGGTGATCCATCGTCCAGGTGCTCCCGCCGGGGGACCGGTTCACAGCCGGCGGCGCAACGTCAGAACTGGCGACCGGGATCGAGCTCGCGGCCGGAGTCGTGTACGGCCGGGCTAATCCAGCCGGTAAAAACGGCTCCTCCGTCTCTGGTGCGGAGCCGTCGAACAGCCACCTGTCAGCCAGGTCGGCGGAGGCCGGGTCGGCTGGCGCGGCGCCATCGAGCGTGGCGCACGCCGCGCATACGGGCGCACCGATCATCGCTTCCCGGCTGCATCGCGTGCACGTCATCGCCGGCCTCCTCTACCAGCTCTTTCGCAGGGTCATCACTATCAGTATCTATTCAGACACTCTCGGATGTCAGCCAGTTGCCAACTCTGACCGCGTCTCGCCGGTGAGTTCCGGTCCCTGGCCAGTCGTCCGGTCATCGCGTGCCGCGCATGCTGGCAGACTGGACCTATGTCGGCCAGCCCGCTTACGGTGCCGCCGGTGATGACTGCCGGTCCGGTGTTGCATGAGCCATGTGTCCTGCTCAAGCTGGGCGAGGTCGTGCTCAAAGGCCGGAATCGGCAGCGCTTCGAGCGGCTGCTGCACGAGAACATCAGGCGCTCCGTGAAGGACCTCGGCGTCGGGATCCGCGTCTGGCAGCGCGAGGGTGTCATCGTGCTCCGCACGAGCCCCGGCAGCGTTGTCAGCCCCGACAGCCCTGGCAGCTCTGACACGACCGGCAGCGCCAGCGGCCCTGACACGACCGGCAGCCCCGACAGGACCTGCAGCGCTGACAGCACCTTCAGCACGACGCTCAGCAACTCCGCAGCTAGCACGACAACTCGCGCGCCGGGTGGTCCTGGCCGCCTGACGGCCGACGCGGCCGCGGACCTGGTCGCCGAGCGGATGCGGCTGGTCATGGGCCTGGCCCGGGTGTGCCGGGCGGTTCGGGTGGCCAAGGACACCGACGCCGCCGCGGCGGCCGCCATCGAGCTGATGGCGGGACGCACCGGGAGCTTTGCCGTCCGGGCCCGGCGCCGGGACAAGCGGTTCCCGGTGACGTCGGCCCAGATCGCCGTCGACCTGGGCGAGCGAATCCGGCGCGCGCACGGCCTGACGGTCAACCTGAGCAATCCCGGCACGACGGTGCACGTCGAGGTGGACCAGCGTGAGATCTTCGTGTACACCGACGGGCTGCCCGGCCAGGGCGGCCTGCCGGTCGGCATGAGCGGCCGGGCACTGGTCCTGGTGTCGGGCGGGATCGATTCCCCGGTGGCGGCCTACCGGATGATGCGCCGCGGGCTTCGCTGCGGCTACCTGCACTTCTCAGGCATGCCGCTGACCGGCCCTGAGTCGGTCTACAAGGCGTACGGCCTGGTCCGGCAGCTGGACCGCTTCCAGGGCGGCTCCCGGCTGTTCGTAGTGGCATTCGGGAACGCGCAGCGGCGGCTGGCGTCCTCGGGGGCTGGCCGGCTGCAGATCATGGCGCAGCGCCGCCTGATGCTCAAGACGGGGGAGGCCCTGGCCCGCCGGCTCGGCGCGGCCGCGCTGATCACCGGCGACTCCCTGGGGCAGGTCAGCAGCCAGACCCTGACCAACCTCACGGCTCTGGACGACGCCGTCTCGCTGCCGATCCTGCGCCCGCTGATCGGGCTGGACAAGCTCGAGATCATTGCCGAGGCGCGGGCGATCGCCACGCTGGGGATCTCCGAGCTGCGCGACGAGGACTGCTGCTCGCTGCTGGCCCCGCGGCAGGCCGAGACCCGGGCGCGGATCGCGGACTTGCGCCGGATCGAGGCCCGGATGGAGGCCGACGACCTGGCCGAGGAACTAGCCACGGCCGCGCAGGAGCACACCCCAGCCTGGTCCTGACGGCTCGCGCCTGGCGGCACGGGCCTGACTGCCGCCCCGGCACGCCCGCAGCGGACTGGCCTCGGCTCGGCTACCGCGTCACCAGCCTGTCTGGTCAGTGCCGCCCAGCCACGGCCGCGAGGTGGCGGGGCTGCAGCAGGCCAGGCTCCCGGCGCCAGGACCAGAGCTCCAGTGGTGCGGCCAGTTACGGGACCTCTGCCTGGTCGGCGCCCGCGTAGACAGGATCGGCGTGGCCAGGGTCGGCGTGAGCAGGGCTCGCGTGATGAGCCCGCTGGCCCGGCCGGGACCAGACCGCGGCGTTGCCGCCGAAGCGGGTGAGGTACCCGCCGCTCAGCCAGATCCGGCCGGAGCCAGGCGCGGCGGCGATGGCGCTGATGCCGCTGCCCAGGCCGCCGCGCACCACAGTCCAGCTAAGCCGCGGGCGGCCGTCCGAATCACTGGCCAGGTGCCCGACCAGCGCCTCGGTGCGAGACCCGGATTCGTCAGCCGTTATGAATAGACCCCTGGACCCGGACGCCGCGAGCCGGCCCGTGTCGGCAGTGCGGGCGGTCGTGATCAGGGACCACCGCCGGCCATCAAAGTGAGCCAGGAACAGGCGTCCCTCGCCGCGTCGTGCCCACCGGTTCCCGACGACCCACACGTTGTGCCGGGACCGGGCCAGGACGTCGTCGAGGCTGGCCCTGGCCAGCGCGGGCACCGTCGGGACGCGCCGCCAGCCACGGCCGTCATAGTGCTCGACGAAACCGCCGCGATGGCTGGCGGCGACGGCCCAGATGTCGCGGGCCGAGACGGCGCTGGCCCGGTAGATCCGGCCGGCCAGGCCGTGTACCCGGGCCCAGGACCGGCCGTTGTAGTGCCAGGTGCCCATGCCGTGGGTGCCGGCGGTGCTGGTGCCGAACACCCACACGTTGGCGGGGCTCAGCGCGGTCACGCTGCTCAGCATGTGCTTCTCGGGCCAGCGCCGGGCGACCTGCCACCGGGAGCCGTTCCAGTGCAGTACGTAGCCGGCGCCGTAGCTCACGGCCCAGATGTCGCGAGCCGACGGCGCGCTCGCGTCGCCGACGAAGCCGGTGAGGCCGTGCGGCAGAGCCCAGGACCGCCAGCTCGTGCCGTTCCAGCGCAGGGCCACGGGCGTGCTGGCCCGGCCGGGGCTGGTGCCGCCCAGCGCCCAGGCTGAGCGCGGGCCAGGGGCGACGATGGCGGAGAAGCCGGACGCGTGGCCGGGTGCGCCGTAGTGCCGCAGGGCCGACACCTGCCAGTCGCGGGAACTGGCCGACTGCAGCCGGCGCGCGGCGGCGCCGGCCAGGCCGGGCCAGGACGCGCGCGAGCCGGACGAGCCCGCGCTGGCGGGACGCGCGGCCATGGCCCAGGCCATGGTCAGCGCGATGACGATCACCAGAACGGAACTGGCGTGAGCAGCCCGCGCCCCGACGCGGTAGGCCAGGCTGGCGCGCTGCCGGCTCAGCGCCGGAACCGCTGCCATCGGGGAACGCACAGTTGCCAGGTTATGGCTCTGGCGCTGGTCCGGCAAAGAATCAGCCAGGGCCGCCGCCGCCGCAGCCGGGCTGCTGACCAGCAGAGCTGCAGGCGGGCTCGCCCGGCCCGGCCCGCCGCTGTGGCAGGCTGAGCCCGGAGGTGATCGCGTGCGTCTCGGACTGCAGATTCCCGACTTCACTCGCGTGGCCGGCCCGGACACTCTCGGTGCCGACCTGGCCACGGTGGCCAGGGCTGCCGACAATGCGGGCTTTGACTTCATCGCCGTGATGGACCACTTCTTCCAGATCGGCACGATCGGCCCGCCCGAGAACGACATGCTGGAGGCTTACACCACGCTGGGCTACCTGGCCGCCTGCACTAGTCGCGCGCGCCTGCTGACGCTGGTCACGGGGGCGGTGTACCGGCATCCGGGCATCCTGGCCAAGATCGTCACGACGCTGGACGTGCTGTCCGGGGGCCGGGCCTGGCTGGGCATCGGCGCGGCCTGGAACGAGGCGGAGTCGCGCAGCCTGGGCATCCCGTTCCCGCCCGTCCCCGAGCGCTTCGAGCGCCTGGAGGAGACGCTGCAGATCTGCCTGCAGATGTGGCGGGACGACCAGTCGCCCTATCAGGGCCGGCACTACCAGCTCGAGCGGCCGATCTGCCACCCGCGGCCGCTGTCGGTGCCGCACCCGCCGATCATGATCGGCGGCGGAGGCGAGCGGAAGACCCTGCGGCTGGTCGCCCGGTACGCCCAGGCCTGCAACCTATTTCCCGGACCGGAGCTGACCCGCAAGCTGGACGTGCTGCGGGCGCACTGCGAGGCCGAGGGCCGCGACTTCGACGACATCGAGAAGACCTGCTACTTCCGCTTCGATGTGGGCCGCAGCGGCGAGCACGCCGGCGCGGTGGTCGATCAGCTGGGTGAGCTGGCCGCGATGGGGTTCAGCACCGCGATCGGCATGGTGGCGAACGTCTGGGACGTGAAGCCGCTGGAGATCATCGGCAGCGAGGTGCTCCCGGCGGTGGCTGGCCTGTAAGCGGCCCCGCGGTCGGCGGCGGAACGGACGGGCGGGTCCACCGGCGGCCGGACGGGCGGGCCGGGCGAGGCGGGTGGCATGCGCTCGGCCCGGCTCGCCCGTGCTCAGCCGACCGGCGCCGGCTGGGCCGGCTGGACCGGGCGCGCCGGGGTCAGCGACTTGCCCACCAGCCGCGGCAGCGTGTTCGCGGCCAGCGCCAGCTCGCGGATATCGTCGCCGGTCAGCGCCTGATCGCCGTCGCACATCGCCGCAGCGGGCTGCGGGTGCACATCCACGATGATGCCGTCGGCGCCCACCGCGATCGCCGCCCGGCTCAGCGGCAGCACCAGGTCGCGCCGCCCGCCCGAGTGCGACGGGTCAACGATGACCGGCAGGTGCGACAGCCGCTGCGCGACCGGCACGGCACTGATGTCGAGGGTGTTGCGGGTGGCAGTCTCGAAGGTGCGGATGCCGCGCTCGCACAAGACGATGTCGAGGTTGCCGCGCTGGGCGATGTACTCGGCGGCCATCAGCCACTCCTCGATGGTGGCGTTCATGCCCCGCTTGAGCAGGACCGGCCGCGACGCCGAGCCGACCGCCTGCAGCAGCGCGAAGTTCTGCATGCTCCGCGTGCCGACCTGCAGCATGTCCGCGTACGACGAGACCAGGTCGACCGACGCCGGGTCGATGACCTCGGTCACGATCGGCAAGCCCGTCTCGGCGCGCACGTCGGCCAGGATGCGCAGCCCCGCCTCGCCCAGGCCCTGGAACGCGTACGGCGAGGTCCGCGGCTTGAACGCGCCGCCGCGCAGCAGCGAGGCGCCGGCCGCCTGAGCCATCTTGGCGGCGGTCAGCGTCTGCTCGGGGTTCTCCACGGTGCACGGCCCGGCAATGACGGTGAAGGTGTCCGGGCCGATCGGCGTCCCGCCCACGGTGACCACCGAGCGGCTCGGATGATGCTCCCGGCTGACCAGCTTGTAGGGCACCGAGATGCGGACCACGTCGACGACCCCGGAATGGCTGCGCAGGTTCAGCGCCCCGAACTGGTCGACGTCGCCGACCAGGCCGATGATCGTGCGCGAGACACCGCTGGAGACGAATGCCTCCCCGCCGGCCGTGCGCACGAGCTCCACGATCGCGTCAATATCGTCCTGATTGGCCTCGGGGGCCATCACCACCACCACTGCGCATCCTCCTGGTCTCACAACGGATTCATTAAATGCGAAAAGCCCCGGGCCGATCCGGCCCGGGGCTTTGTCACGTCGCTCGCGTCAGCGCAGAGTCTGGCGGGCGACCGTCCCAGGGCCGGGGCGGTAGCCGTAGTAAAACCAGTACTCGCGCTGCACGAGCCGTAGCCTATCGCACTGGCCCCGCCAGTCTCGTCACGGGTAGCCGCGGTCCGGACGCGAAACGGGAAGTGGCAAGATAGCTCCACTTACGGGAGAGGACTGGGCCAAGCGTCAGGGCGGCACGGCTGCGTTTGCGGAAAGGGGCAGGTCAGCCGGACATGAGGCAGCCGGATACCGGTGCGCGCGAGACTGGCGGCGGATGGCCAGGAGCGTCCGCGACCACGAGCGCGCCCGACCCTGGCGCCGGGAGCACGCCGCCCGGAGCCGCCCAGCCGGGCGCTCCTCAGCCGGGTGCCGTTCAGCCCGGAGCCGCCCAGCCGGGTGCCGTTCAGCCGGGTGCCGCCCAGGCGGATGCCCCGCAGCCTGGTGCCGCCCGGCCTGCGCATCCCGGCGCCTGCGGGCCGGACTGCCCGCCCGGTGGCTGCCAGCCGGGCGCCGACCATCCCCTGCCGCCCGGTCAGTACATCCCGCGCAAGCTGCCGGTGCTGCACTACGGGCCCGTCCCCGCCTTCCACCAGCACACCTGGGACCTGCGCATCTGCGGCGCCACCCAGTCCGGCGCCGAGCAGGTCTGGACCTGGGACGACCTCGGTGACCTGCCGCGCGCCGAGGTCACTGCCGATCTGCACTGCGTGACTCGCTTCACCATCCCCGGCAACCACTGGGCCGGGATCGCCGCCGCCGAGGTGCTGCGCGCGGTCCCGCCGGCCGACTCGGTGACTCACGTGATGATCTGGGCCGACTACGGCTACAGCGCCAACGTGCGAATCGCCGACTTTGCCGAGGAGTCCACCCTGCTGGCCACCCATCTCGGCGGCACCGCGCTCACCCCCGAGCACGGCTACCCGCTGCGCCTGGTGGTGCCGTCGCTGTATGCCTGGAAGAGCGTCAAGTGGATCCGGGCTATCGAGTACCTGACGAAGGACCGCCGCGGCTTCTGGGAGGAGCGCGGGTATCACAACACCGCTGACCCCTGGCGTGAGCAGCGGTATTCGTATCAGGAAGACGACGGCGAGGGTCCCGCGCTGTGAGCCATTACGGGCTGACGTGCGCCAGTCCCGCCCGGTCCGCCAGCCGCCCCCGCGGCTGACCCGCCGGCCTGCCCGGACTCGTCGCGCAGCCCGCGCAGCGTGGCCACGTCCGCCGCGTGACCCCGCTCGCCGCCGGGAGTTTCCACGATGAACGGCACGCCCGCCGTGGCCGGGCTGGCCAGCAGCGCGGCGAACGCCGCCGCGCCGATCTGCCCGCGGCCGATCGCCTCGTGCCGGTCGCGCAGCGACCCGCAGCCGTCGCGCGAGTCGTTGGCGTGCACCAGGCGCAGGCGGCCGGGCGCCACCGCGTCGAGCTCAGTCAGCATCCGGGCCGGCCCGCCGGGCCCGGCCAGGTCATGCCCGGCGGCGAAGACATGGCAGCTGTCCAGGCAGAGCATGGCCCGCGGGTGCCAGCTCAGCGCCTCCAGGTACGGTCCCAGGTCACCGACGGCGCAGCACAGCATCTGGCCCTGCCCGGCCATCGGCTCCAGCAGCACATCCGGGTCAGTATCGCCGAGCCCGTCCAGCACCGGCAGCAGCGTCTGCCGTACCCGGGCCAGCCCCGCCGCCCGGTCCCCGTCCGTCGCCGACCCGGTATGAACGACCACCCCGCGAGCCCCGATGGCCGCCCCGCGGCGCACCGAGTGCCGCAGCGCGGCCGCGGACCGCTCGCGCAGCACCGGGTCCGGGGAGCCGGCGTTGATCAGGTACGGGGCGTGCACGAACACCGGCAGGCCGGTCAGCCGGGCGTGCTCGGCCAGTTCGGCGTCCTGGGCCGGGTCACCGGGCGCGGGCGCCCAGCCGCGGGGGTTCGAGACGAAGACCTGAATGGCCTCGGCGCCCACCGTGCCGGCGTAGCGCAGCGCGGCGGCCATGCCGCCCGCCACCGGGGCGTGCGCGCCGGCCGGCCGCCAGCCCGCCGGGCGGGCCGGCGGGGGAGAACTCGCGGGCACCGCTAGAAGAACGAGAAGCCGACGTTGATGGTGATCGTCGTGCCCTGCGGCGCGCTGCCGGTCGGGCCATAGCTGAAGACGCGCTTGCCCGGCCCGACCTTGTTCACCTGGACCTGGAAGCCCGCCTCCCGCAGCGTCTTCTCCGCCTCGTGGACGTCCATGCCGCGCACGTCCGGCACGGCCGCCTGCGGCGGGCCGGCCGACACGTACACCGTGACGACCTCACCGGACTTGATCGGCGAGCCGGCCGGGGGCGACTGGCGGACGATGGTGCCGGATGGCTGGTTGCTCTTGGGGGCCTGGACCGGGTTGATGCTGTACCCGCCGGCTGCTGCCGCGGCCTGCGCCGTGGCCACCTGCTGGCCCTTGAAGTTGGGCAGCGGCGGACCGTCGCTCACCGTGATCTCGACCGGCTTGTTCTTGGGCCAGCGCGTTCCGGCCACCGGGGTGGTGCTGATCACTACCCCGGACGGGACGGTGGCGGAGGTGACCTCCCGGGGTGCCGCCAGCGTCAGCCCGGCAGCTCGCAGTACCTGCTCGGCCTGCGCCAGCTGCTGCCCGGTGACCGACGGCACCTTGACCTTGACCGGCCCCAGCGACAGGATCAGCGTGATCGTCGAGCCATCTCCGCTCTTGGCGCCCGCCTTCGGCGTGGTCATGATGACATGGCCGGACGGGATGTTGCTGTGCTGCGGCGTGCCCTCGCTGACCTTGAAGCCCAGGCCGGTCAGCTCGGTCTTGGCCAGCCCGGCCGACCAGCCGCTGACCTGCGGCACCGTGGTGGACTTCCCGGCGGTCAGCCACCAGATCAGCAGCACCGTGACCAGGACCAGCGCCAGGCCGCCGAGGATGTAGAACAGGCGGCGGCTGAACAGCAGGCGCTGCAGCGGCGGCTCGGCGCCAGGGCCGCGCCCGCCGGCGCCGGGGCCGCCCGGCGGGGCACTGGCGCGCCAGCGCCTGCCGTAGTCGTCGTCCTCGCCCAGGCCGGGGACGATGCTGTTGTCCGACACCACCAGCGTCGGGTTGGCCGGCCGGAAGATGTCGTCGTGCTCGCCGGGGGCGGCCAGCGGGCCCGGCCCGTCGGCGGGCCGCCCGTGCCGTCCGCCGGCCCGGCCGCCCGGTGGCGCGCCGCCGGGAGCCGTGCCGCCGGGCCTGGCCGGGCTCAGGTCAGTCTCTGGCAGCCGGGCCGTGCCCTGGCTGGCGCCGTGCGCGGCCGCGGCCAGGGCGGCTCCGCCCAGGGCAGCGGCGCCGAGCGCCGCCCCGCCGGGCGGGACGGTCTGCTGGCCGTGCCGCCCGCCTGCCAGCGACGCGCTGCCGCGCACCGCATTGACAGCGTCCAGGAACTGGCCGGCGTTAGCCGGCCGCTGGCCGGGATCGCGGCTGGTAGCCGGTCCGACCAGGGCGTCCAGTGCGGGCGGCAGGCCCGGTACCCGGCTGGACGGCGGCGGGACCGTGTCGGTGACGTGCTTGTAGGCCACCGCCAGCGGTGACTCGCCCACGTGCGGCTGGACGCCGGTCAGCATCTCGAACAGCATGACGCCGGCCGCGTACACGTCCGTGCGGGCGTCGGAGGCGCTGGCCGACACCTGCTCGGGAGCGAGGTAGGCCGCCGTGCCGATGATCATGCCGGTCTTCGTCTGGGAGACCGCGGCGGCGGCCCTGGCCAGCCCGAAGTCGGCGATCTTGACGACGCCATTCCGGCCGAGCAGCACGTTCTCGGGCTTGACGTCGCGATGGATGATGCCGGCCTGATGCGCCGCGCTGAGCCCGGCCAGGACGCCGGCGATGATGTCCAGCGACTCCCCGACACTCAGCGAGCCGCGCGCCTGCAGCACCTCGCGCAGCGTCGGGCCGGGCACGTACTCCATGGCGATCCAGTGCACGTCGCCGGCGGAGCCCTGGTCGAAGACCGCGACCACGTTCGGGTCGGACAGCTGCGCGACGGCGCGTGCCTCGGTGATGAAGCGCCGCACGAACTCGGCGTCACGGGCCAGGTCAGCGTGCGCGACCTTGAGCGCCACGGGCCGGTCCAGCCGGATGTCCCGGCCCCGGTACACCGTTGCCATGCCGCCGCGGGCAAGCTGAGACTCCACCCGGTAGCGGCCGTCCAGCAGCTGCCCGGTCGGGGGCGACAAGGTCGTGTCCATCGGGAGCAGTGTAAGACGGGTCTGGAGTGCATGCCTCGGTAACGGCGCTGCGCACTCAGGCAGTAACGCTGAGAGACAGGCCCTCGCTGCCCTGTCATGCCCGGCCCGTTCCCGGGCGCATTGCCCGCGTTGTTATCCCAGGCCAGGCGGCACGATACCGGGCTGCCGGCTAGCCCGCGGGCGGCGAGGACGCCAGCGCGTACCGCCGCTGCGGCACCCGGCCCGCGCGGTGGGCCAGCCGCCCGGCGTGCACCGCCGCGCGCATCGCCGCCGCCATCATCTCCGCGTCCCTGGCCCTGGTCACCGACGTGGCCAGCAGCACCGCGTCGCAGCCCAGCTCCATGGCGATGGCCGCGTCGCTGGCCGTGCCGATCCCCGCGTCCAGGATCACCGGCACGCCGGCCGCCTCGACGATCAGCTCGATATTGTGCGGGTTCCGGACGCCCAGGCCCGAGCCGATGGGCGCGCCGAGCGGCATGACCGCGGCGCAGCCCGCCTGCTCCAGCCGCCGGGCGAGCACCGGGTCGTCGGTGGTGTACGGCAGGACGACGAAGTCGTCGGCGACGAGCTGCTCGGCCGCGTTCAGCAGCTCAACCCCGTCCGGGAGCAGGGTCCGCTCGTCGGCGATGACCTCCAGCTTCACCCAGTTCGTGTCGAGCGCCTCGCGGGCCAGCCGGGCCACCCGGACCGCCTCGGCGGCGGTGTAGCAGCCGGCGGTATTGGGCAGCACCCGGATGCCGCGTGCGCTCAGCACGTCCAGCACCGACCCGGCCGACGCCGGGTCCACCCGGCGCATCGCGACGGTGGTCAGCTCGGTGCCGGACGCGGCCAGCGCGCGGTCGAGCACGTCCAGGCTGGGCGAGCCGCCGGTGCCCATGATCAGGCGGGAGTTCATCGACTCTCCGGCGAGCACGAAGGGATCGTCCATGTCAGCCTCCCTGCACCGCGGTGAGGACCTCGACCTGGTCGCCGGCGGCCAGCCGGGTTGAGTCCCAGGCGGCCTTCCGCACGACCTCGCCGTTCACCGCCGCCGCGACGCCGGTGGCGGCCGATGTCACCAGCAAGACGGCGCCGGCGAGCGACGCCTCGTCGGTTACCTGGCGTGGCTGGCCATTGAGCATGATGTCCACTGAGCCCGTCCTCACGCCCTGGCCGCCGCGAACCGCTGCGCGGTGAACGGCGCGGCCAGGGAGGGTATTCGTTGTGATTCCAGAAAATCGGCCATGATGTCGGCGGTCACCGGGGCCAGCAGGACCCCGCCCCGGAAGTGCCCGGTGGCCAGGGCCAGGCCCGGCAGCTTCCCGGGGCCGATCACCGGCGCGTTGTCCGGGGTCCCGGGCCGCAGGCGGGCGACTGTCTCGGCCAGCTCCAGCTCGGTGATGCCGGGGACAATCAGGCGGGCGTCGCGCAGCAGCTTCCACACTCCGCCCGCGGTCACCGTGGTGTCGGCGCCGAGTTCCTCCTGGGTGGCGCCGACGACGAGCTCGCCGTCCTCGCGCGGCACCAGGTAGACAGCCGAGCCGCGGACCACCCCGCGCACGGTCCGGGCCAGCAGGGCGGGCGGCGCCCCGGCCAGCGGCCCGCCGGCCGCGGGTGCCGGGCGCAGCCGCAGGATCTGGCCCTTGACCGGGCGGACCGGCGGGAGCGTCCCGGCCGGCAGGCCCGCGAGCCTGGCCGTCTGCCAGCCCGCGGCCAGGACGACCTGCGGCGCGCGCACCTCGCTGCCATCCGCCAGCTGGACCCCGGTGACCCGGTCCCCGCGGCCCGGCACGGCGGCCACGCTGATCTGCGCGACAGGCTGGCGGATCAGCCGGACGCCGGCCTGCCGGGCGGCGGCCAGCAGCGCCCGGACCAGCAGCCGCGGGTCCACGGACCCGTCGTCGGCGGCGAGCAGCCCGCCGCGGACCGAGGGATCCAGCAGCGGCTCGGCTTCCCGGCACTCGCGCGCGGTCAGCCGGGTCGCGGCCCGGCCGAATGACTGCTGCAGCTGGTGTGCCTCGGCCAGCACGGCCAGGTCGTCGCTGTCGTAGGCGACCTGCAGGGTGCCGGTCTGGCGGAAGCCGGTCGGCAGCCCGGTCAGCCGGGTCAGCTCGGCGGTGAACGCGGGATAGCGGGCCAGGGACTCGCTGCCGAGGGCGAACAACTCGCGCTCGGCGTACGCGGCCTCGGCGACCGGCGTGAGCATGCCCGCGGCGGCGTGGCTGGCGCCCGAGCCGGGCGCGGGATCGGCCACGACGACCCGCTGGCCGCGCTGGGCCGCCCGCCAGGCAACCGCCAGGCCGATGACGCCGCCTCCGACGACCAGAACGTCCGCGCTGGGCCCGGTTCCGGCCGCCCCACGGTCGGAGGCCGGGACGGTCGTGTTGTGGCCGGACATCAAGCCGCTCCCTTCGCCGGCATGACCCGGATCAGGTTCCTGCGGTCGGCGGCTACCAGCCGCCCTCTCAGTCCGGTCCATACCGGACTCCCGCGCGTTAGCCTCAGCTTAGCCGGTGTCGCGGCGGCCAGCCGCCGCGGCCGTCGCGCGGGAGGCGCCCCGGAGCCTCGCCCGGTCCCGGCCGGAGTGCCGCCCAGCGCCGGGCCAAAGCGCCGCCCGGCCCGGCCAGAGCCCCCGCCCGGCCCGGCAGAGCGATGCCCGGCCCGGCCAGCGCACCCGCCCGGCCCCGGCCAGAGGGTCCCGGCGCCACGCCGGAGTCCCGCCCGGCTGCGCCAGCGCCGGCCCGCAGCCTCGCCCGGCCCGGCCCGGCCCTCTCCGGCCCGCCCCTCTCTCCGGCCGGGCCGCGGGTCGGCGATGATGAAGGGCCGGCTGACAGGCCAGCCGGCACGGACCGAGGCGATCGCGCCGGATGCGAGGGAGGGCCGCCCGCCATGAAGGACCGGCACCAGTGAGCCAGCCCGCGAACGTCGTCGTGGTCGGCGCCGGCCTGGCCGGCCTGCGCACGATCGAGGAACTGCGCGGCCGGGAGTTCGCCGGGCAGATCACGCTGATCGGCGCCGAGCCGCGGCTGCCGTATGACCGGCCGCCGCTGTCGAAGAAGCTGATGATCGGGGCCCTGGACGACACCTCGCTGCGCCCCCACCTGGACGAGCTGCAGGTGCACGTCCGGCTGGCCGAGGCCGCGACCGGGCTGCACGACGGCATCCTGACCACCGATGCGGGAGAGTACGCCTACGACGCGCTGGTGCTGGCCACCGGGGCCAGCCCGGTGACGCTGCCGGGCGACGGGCCGCAGCACGTGCTGCGCACAATCGATGACGCGCTGACCCTGCGCAAGCTGCTGGCTCCCGGCCTGCGGCTGGCCATCATCGGCGCCGGCTGGATCGGCGCGGAACTGGCCACCGCGGCGGCCAGCCTGGGCTGCGGGGTAACCGTCCTGGAAGCCGGCCCGGCCCCGGTGGCGGCCGCCATCACCGCCCAGGTCGGCGGCCTGACCGCCCGGTGGTACGCCGACGCGGGCGTGGACCTGCGGCTGGGCCAGGGCGTCGCCGAGGTGCAGGCCGGGGGCCTGGCGCTCGCGGACGGCGGCTGGCTGGACGCCGACGTGGTGGTCACCGCCGTCGGCGTGCGGCCGGCGGTGTCCTGGCTGGCCGGGTCCGGCATCGAGCTGGACAACGGGATCGCGGTCGACGGCCAGCTCCGGACCAGCGTGCCGGGGGTGTACGCGGCGGGTGACTGCGCCGCCTTCCAGTCGGCCCGGTACGGGCGCCGGCTGCGGTTCGAGCACTGGGACGTCGCCCTGCATGCTCCCGAGGTGGTGGCGGAGAACGTGCTGGGCGGCAGCGCGGTGTACGACCCGGTGCCCTACTTCTGGTCCGAGCAGTTCGGCCGGATGGTCCAGTATGTCGGCTACCACGGCGGCGCTGACCAGCTGATCTGGCGCGGCGACCCGGCTGCCGACCGGTGGGCCGTGGCCTGGCTGGCCGCCGGCCGGCTGGTCGCGCTGCTGACCGTGGGCCTGCCGCGCGACCTGCTGCAGGGCCGCCGGGTGATCAGTTCCGGGGCCCGCGTCGACCCGGCCCGCCTGGCCGATCCCGCAAACGCCGTCCGGGACACGGTGCTGAGGTAGCCAGGCCCGCGGCTCCGGCTGCTGCTCCGACTGCTCACTTTGCGTGCCGCTGCCCTAGTCTCTGGTGTGCCTCATATCTCTGGTCTGCTTCACGCCACCCGTCCCGTCAGCCGCGCTTCACCCCATCCGCCCCGCCAGCGCGGGTGGCAAACGTCATGGTTGGGGCCTTGCTGTCGCTGTTCCGGCAGCACCGGCCCGTTCATGTCGTTCCGGGCGGCGGCTGTTTGCCCGCTGAACAACCTGGCGATGCCCAGGTTTTGCCATCGACTGATATGGAAAGTTTGGAGACGTGGCACAGATCGACCCCCCGACCGACGCCATGGTTGGCGACTGGCTGACCATCCCGGAGGTTGCTGATCGGCTCGGCCTGCCGGCCAGCCGCGTGAAGCAGCATCTGCGGGAGCGAAAGCTGCTGGCGGTCCAGCGACCCGAAGGCAAGTACTCGGTGCCTGCCGCGTTCCTCGACGGTGATCAGATCGTCCGTGGCCTGCACGGCACCCTGACAGTGCTCTTCGACTGCGGCTTCACCGAGCCGGAGGCACTGCGCTGGCTGTTCACCATCGATGACTCGCTGCCCGGGACGCCCATCCAGGCGATCACCGAGCATCGCGGCACCGAGGTGAACCGGCGGGCGCAGGCCCTGGCGTTCTGACCCGAGCGGCAGCGCGGGCGGTACAGGCGGCGGCGTCGATGCCGCGCGCCTGCACGCCCGGACGAGCCGGGGCGGCCCGCCCGGTGCAGCGCGCCCGGTGCAGGATGGAGTCGTGGCAACCGACGATGTGCGTGCCCGGCTGGCCGGGGCGCGCCTGTACCTGTGCACCGACGCCCGGCAGGCTCAGGGCGACCTGGCCCCGTTCCTGGACGCGGTGCTCGGCGCCGGCGTGGACATCGTGCAGCTGCGGCAGAAGGGCCTGGAGGCGGGCGCCGAGCTGCGCCTCCTGGAGATATTCCGGCGAGCCTGCGACGCGCACGGCGCGCTGCTGGCCGTCAACGACCGGGCCGACGTCGCCTACGCCGCCGGGTCCGATGTGCTGCACCTGGGCCAGGATGACCTGGCACCGGACGTCGCACGCAAGATCCTCGGCCCCGGGCCGGTCATCGGGCTGTCCACGCACGCCGAGCCGGAGACCGAGCGCGCCGCGGGCGAGCCGGGCGCTGATTACTTCTGCACCGGGCCGGTCTGGCCGACGCCGACCAAGCCGGGCCGCGCCGCGCCGGGCCTCGGCCTGGTCCGCTTTGCCGCGGGCCTGGGCACCAGCAGGCCGTGGTTCGCCATCGGCGGCATCGGCGAGGGGAACCTGAACGAGGTGCTGGCCGCCGGGGCCCGCCGGGTCGTGGTAGTCCGCGCTATCACCGAGGCGGCCGATCCGGCGGCCGCGACGGCCCGGCTGGCCGACCGCCTGCGCGCTGCCTGACTCCCGCGGCAAGCCGCCCGCCGCGCGGGGCCGGCTGCCTGGCTCCCGCCGCCCGCGGCCTGCCGCCGGCCTGCCGCCCGCCGCGGCCCGCCGCGGCCATCCAGGCCTGGCCGGCCGGGGCGCCGGCATTAGGCTGGGACGATGGCTTCGCCGGAAGCGGCGCTCACGCCCGTGATCAAGGACCTGCTGGCCGCCGGGCAGCGGTCATGCTCCTTTGAGTTCATGCCGCCCAAGACCGAGGCGGAGGAGCGCCGGCTGTGGATGTCCATCCGCCAGCTGGAGCCGCTGCAGCCCACGTTCGTGTCGGTGACCTACGGCGCCGGCGGATCCACCCGGGACCGCACCGTGCGGGTCACCGGCCGGATCGCCGCCGAGACGACCCTGACGCCGGTCGGCCATCTCACCGCGGTCAGCCACTCGGTTGCCGAGCTGCGGCACGTGATCGGGTCCTATGCCGCGGTCGGCGTCCGCAACGTGCTGGCATTGCGCGGTGACCCGCCCGGCGACCCGGCGGGGGAGTGGCGCGCGCATCCCGAGGGCCTGCAGTACGCCGCCGAGCTGGTCCGCCTGGTGCGGGCCTCGGGTGACTTCTGCGTCGGCGTGGCCGCCTTCCCCGAGGGTCACATGCGGTCGGCCAGCTTCGCGGCGGACGTCGACCACTTCGTGGCCAAGTGCCGGGCCGGCGCCGACTTCGCCATCACGCAGATGTTCTTCTACGTGGAGGACTACCTGCGCATGCGCGACGAGGTGGCCAGGCGCGGCTGCGACGTGCCGATCATCGCCGGCATCATGCCGATCATCAGCGTCCCGATGATCGAGCGGGCCGTGCTGCTGTCGGGCGCGAAGTTCCCGGCCGGGCTGGCCGCCGAGCTGCGCGAGCACGCCGACGACAAGCCCGCAGTCCGCAAGATCGGGGTGGAGTACGCGGCGCGGATGTGCGAGCGGCTGCTCGCCGAGGGCGTGCCGGGCCTGCATTTCTACACGCTGAACGGGTCGCGGGCGACCAGGGAGATTTATCAGCTGCTCGGCCTGGGCGCCGGCGCACCGCGCAGGGGCAGCACCGCGCCCATCACCGCGTAGGGCGGGCCGCCGCCGGGGAAGCTGAATCCCGTCAGCAGGTCGGTGAAGCCGAGGCTGCGGTACAGCGAGCGGGCGGGCGAGTTGCTGTCCTGAGTGGACAAGACAGCCGTGCGCTCGGGGCGCGCCGCGGCCAGGGTATGCATCAGCCGCCGCCCGGTGCCCTGATGCTGATGCTCGGGGCGGACATGCACCTCGGCGATCTCCATCGAGTCCGCCAGCCACCGGGTGGCGGTTGCGGTTCCCGAGGCCGCGGTGATGGCCGTGCTCACCACGTCGTGCCACCACTGGCCGCTCGTGCCGCGGAAGCCGTAGGCGAAGGCCAGCACCTGGTCCTGCGGCAGGGCGCCGGCGACGGGCGCGCCGGGCGGCACGGCCGCGATGGCCCGGAAGCCGGGGTACCCGGCGTGCCGTTCCATGATCGACAGCCGTCCGCCCAGCTGGGTGCGGTCGGGCTGCATAGCGGCGGTGTAGACGGCGAGCAGGCTCTCCAGGCTGGCCAGGAAGTCAGGCCGGCTGAGCTCGCGCAGTTCGGCGGTGCCGGGCACGGGCGCCAGCGTAGTGGCCGCCGGGCCGGCGTGCCGCCCCCGGACGGGATTGTCGGACCCCGTGGCTATCTTCGAACGCAGATTGCAAGAGCATGGACAGCGGACCGAATTTATGTTCGAATAAGTGTGCGGTGCTCGGCAGCCCAGCCCCCCAGGGCTGCCGGGCACCGGTCGGGCCGGGTGCGTGAGCGCCTGGCCGGTGACCGGGCCGCCACGAGGAGGAGGACACAGATGAGCGCGATCGTGCAGGCCCGGCCGGATCGGCCGCGGGCCAGAGTCGCGCCGTCCGCGCTGGCGCTGATGGCATCCGCGCGGCACGGTCTCGCGGCGGCGGAGGGCGAGACCTCGGCCGGGGCCCGGTACGTGGCCGCCCACCTTGCGGCCCTGCGCGCCGCCGCCGCCGTGGTGGCCGCCCGGGCCGAGCCGGGCAGCACGGGGCGCCGCCGCAGGCCGCAGAGCGTCTGGGAACTCCTGCCGCGGGTCGAGCCCGCGCTGTGCGAGTGGGCGGCATTCTTCGCGGCCGGCGCGGGCAAGCGTGCCGCCGCCGAGGCGGGCCTGTCGCGCGCGGTCACCCCGGCCGAGGCGGATGACCTGCTCCGGGACGCCGGGATCTTCGTCGGGCTGGCCGAGAGCGCGCTCGGGATCCCAGCGCAGGACGCCCTGCCGCTGCGCCCGGCGGGCTAAGCGCCGCGGCCGGCGAGCGCAGTCAGGACTGCGCACAGGCTGGGCGCCCTGACCTGAGCCGGCACACTGACAGGCGGAGAGCCCGGACCAAGCGGCCCGGGCTCTCCCAGCTCGTGCTCAGAAGGAGTCGATGGCGCCGCGCGCGTCGGCGTCAAGGATGCCCCAGTTGATCAGTTCCTCGGTGAGGTCGGCCGGGCTCCGGTCGTAGATCACCGCAAGCGAGCGCAGGTCCTCCTGGCGGATGGACAGCACGCGGCCGTTATAGTCGCCGCGCTGGCTCTGGATCGTCGCAACGTAACGAGCCAGCGGCCCGGCCTTCTCCTTGGGGAGCTGGGCCATCCGCTCCAGGTCAATGACCAGCTTCGGCGCGGGTGCCAGCAGCGTGGGCAGCACGTCGCCGGGCAGCAGTTCGGACACTGGCACTCCGTAGAACTCGGCAAGCTCGGCAAGCTTCTGCACGGTGACTGAGCGGTCACCGCGCTCGTAGGAGCCAACGACGACGGCCTTCCAGCGGCCGCGTGACTTCTCTTCAACGCCATGCAGCGAGAGGCCCTGCTGCGTGCGAATGGCGCGCAGCCTCGCGCCGAGAGTCTTGGCGTAATCAGATGGCATGGTGCTCGGCCCCCTGGCCTGATGTCTGCTGTTGGTGGTTACGCTCAGTGACGGTAAGCCGCCGCGCGCAGTAGGTCAAGCCGAACGCCAAAAAGCGGATGAACTAACGCGCGTCGGCGCATCCTAGCGCGATCGGTGCGACCCGCCGCGCGGCGGCCGGGATGCCCTGCACGGCCGGCGTTTCCGGGCTGTGACGACGGGATGAGCGAGTCAGGGCAGACCTCCGTATTCCCGGACAAAACCAGCCGCCATGTGACAGAGATCACTTCCTGTTACGCCGTGTGCATCATGGTGAAGATGAGCTGATAAGCGCGCCAGCCGGCCGCCCCAGACCGGTGCGGCGGGTGCCCGGGCCGGCATGGCCGGGGGTCGTGCTGCCGCCGGACCGCCCGATAGGCGGCACAAGTCACGTCTGCGCGGGATGACGCGGGATGCGGGCAGCTGACCCGGGCTGCGGGCGATGGCGTGCCGCGCGGCGTCCGGCCAGCTCTGCCTGGTACGGTGAATGCGGCCAGACGTCCTTTAAGGCCCGTCCAGAGAGGCGGGAAAGGGGGTCCGTAAACAATGCATGCTATCGATGGGGCCGCCGGCGGAGCTCCGCCCGGCGGTGCCGACCCCGCCGCGGCCTTCCCCGGCGGCAGCGCGTCACCCGGCAGTACCGGCGACAATGCGGCCGGCGAGCCTGCTCCCGGCGGCAGCGCAGCAGCTCACGCCGCACCCGGCAGTGCCGCGCGCGCCGGCAGCGGGGCGGCCCGGCCCCTTCCCGACGGGGCCAAGACGGTCCTGGGCGCCACTGAGATCCGGCGCGCCCTGACCCGGATCGCGCACGAGATCCTGGAGCGCACCGACGGCGCGGCCGACGTGGTGCTGCTGGGCATCCCGACCCGGGGCGTGACCCTGGCGCGCCGGCTGGCCGAGCGGCTCGCGCAGGTCGAGGAGCGCGCGACGCCGGCCGGGTCGCTGGACATCACCATGTACCGCGACGACCTCCGGCTGCGCCCGGCCCGCACGCTCGGCCACACCGATGTCCCGGCCTCGGGGATCGACGGCCGCGTCGTCGTGCTGGTCGATGACGTCCTGTACTCCGGCCGGACCGTGCGCGCGGCCCTGGACGCGCTGAACGACCTGGGCCGGCCGCGCGCGGTCCAGCTGGCCGTGCTGGTCGACCGGGGCCATCGCGAGCTGCCGATCCGCCCGGACTACGTGGGCAAGAACCTGCCGACCTCGCAGCGCGAGGTGGTGAAGGTGCTGCTGGAGGAGGTCGACGGGCAGGACGCCGTGCTGCTGGGCGACGGCGAGCCAGCCGGCGGCAGCTCCGCCGACACCGGGCCCGGCAGCAGTCCCGGCGACACCGGGCCCGGCCACGGCAGGCCCGGCGCATGAACCGGCACCTCATCTCCGCGGCGGACCTGAGCCGCGACGACGCGCTGCGCATCCTCGACACGGCCGAGGAACTGGCCCAGGTATCCGGCCGGGCGGTGCCCAAGCTGCCGACACTGCGCGGCCGCACGGTGGTCAACCTGTTCTACGAGGACTCGACCCGCACCCGGATCTCGTTTGAGGCGGCGGCCAAGCGGCTGTCCGCTGACGTCATCAACTTCTCCGCCAAGGGCTCCAGCGTGGCCAAGGGGGAGAGCCTCAAGGACACCGCGCTGACGCTGGAGGCCATGGGCGCGGACGCGGTCGTCATCCGGCACAGCGCCTCCGGCGCGCCGCACCGGCTGGCGGGCTGGGTGGCCGGCAGCGTGGTGAACGCCGGCGACGGCCAGCACGAGCACCCGACCCAGGCCCTGCTGGACGCCTTCACCATGCGGCGCCGGCTGGGCCGGCTGGACGGCCTGCGGGTGGCCATCGTCGGCGACATCCTGCACAGCCGGGTGGCCCGGTCCAACGTCTGGCTGCTGCACACCCTGGGCGCCGGGGTCACCCTGGTGGCCCCGCCCACCCTGCTGCCGGTCGCGGTCACCAGCTGGCCGTGCGAGGTCGGCTACGACCTGGACGCGGCGCTGCCCAAGGCGGACGTGGTGATGATGCTGCGCGTGCAGCAGGAGCGGATGAATGCCGCCTACTTCCCGACCGTCCGGGAGTACAGCCGCCGCTACGGCCTGGACTCGGCGCGGATGGCGCTGCTGCCCGAGCATGCCATCGTCATGCACCCGGGCCCGATGAACCGCGGCGTGGAGATCGCTGCCGACGTGGCGGACTCGGTCCGGTCCACGATCGTCGAGCAGGTAGGCAACGGAGTCAGCGTGCGGATGGCGGTCTTGTACCTGCTGCTGGGCGGATCGGAGGCACAGCGGTGAGGGACTGGACGGACGGCGGCCAGGAAGCAGGCGGCCCCGCTGCCTGGCTGCTGCGGGGCACCCGGCCGCTGGGCGGCCCGGCCGCCGACATCGTCGTGACCGGCGGCATCATCACCGACATCACCCCCGCGGGCGCGGCGGCCGCCCCGGCGGGGGCGCAGGTCCTGGACGCGACCGGGCTGATCGCGCTGCCCGGCCTGGTGGACCTGCACACCCACCTGCGCGAGCCGGGCCGCGAGGACGCCGAGACGGTGGAGACCGGCACCGCCGCCGCCGCACTCGGCGGCTTCACCGCGGTGCACGCCATGGCCAACACCGACCCGGTCGCCGACACCGCCGGCGTGGTCGAGCAGATCTGGCGGCTCGGCCGCCGGGCGGGCCGCTGCGACGTGCGGCCGGTCGGCGCGGTCACCACCGGCCTGGAGGGCCGCCAGCTCGCCGAGCTCGGGGCGATGCACGACTCACGGGCCCGGGTGCGGATCTTCTCTGACGACGGCCGGTGCGTGTCGGACGCGGTGCTGATGCGCCGGGCGCTGGAGTACGTCAAGGCCTTCGGCGGGGTCATCGCGCAGCACGCGCAGGAGCCGCGGCTCACCGAAGGCGCGCAGGTCAACGAGGGCGAGATGTCGGGCCGGCTGGGCCTGGCGGGCTGGCCGGCGGTGGCCGAGGAGGCGATCATCGCCCGGGACTGCCTGCTGACCGCGCACGTCGGCTCGGCGCTGCACGTGTGCCACGTCTCCACGGCCGGGTCGGTGGAGATCATCCGCTGGGCCAAGTCCAAGGGCTGGCGGGTCACCGCCGAGGTCACGCCGCACCACCTGCTGCTGACCGACGAGCTGGCGGCCGGCTATGACCCGGTGTACAAGGTCAACCCGCCGCTGCGCACCGCCGCCGACGTCGAGGCGCTGCGCGCGGCCCTGGCCGACGGGACGATCGACTGCGTGGCCACCGACCACGCGCCGCACCCGGTGGAAGACAAGGAGACCGAATGGCAGGTCGCCGCATTCGGGATGACCGGCCTGGAGACCGCGCTGCGGGTGGTGCAGGAGGCCATGGTGGATAGCGGGCTGCTGGACTGGGCAGGCGTGGCCGACCGGATGTCGGCCCGCCCGGCCGCCATCGGCCAGCTGGACGGGGCCGGCACCGGCGGGGCTGCCGCCGGCGGCCCGGCCGCCGAGGTGCACGGCCGCCCGCTGGAGCCGGGCGGGCCGGCCAACATCGTGCTCTACGACCCGGCCGCGCGCAGTTCCGTCGACCCGGCCGGGCATGCCTCGCGCAGCCGCAACTCGCCGTTCGCCGGGATGATCCTGCCGGGCCAGGTCCAGGCCACGTTCCTGCGCGGCACCGCCACGGTGCTGGACGGGAAGCTGGCCCGGTGACCGCGCCCGCCACTGCGGCCAGTCCCGCCAGCGCCGCCATCCCCGACCCCGGTGCCCCCGCCCTGCTGGTCCTGGAGGACGGCGTCACGTTCGGTGGCCGTGCCTTCGGCGCGCCGGGCGAGAGCTTCGGCGAGATGGTCTTCAGCACCGGCATGACCGGCTACCAGGAGACCCTGACCGACCCGTCGTACTGCGGCCAGATCGTGGCCATGACCGCGCCGCATATCGGCAACACCGGCATCAATGACGAGGACGACGAATCGCGGCGGATCTGGGTCAGCGGCTACGTCGTGCGCGAGCCCGCCCGGATCGCCTCCAGCTGGCGGGCCCGCCGCAGCCTGGACGACGAGCTGCGGGCGCAGGGCATCACCGGCATCGCGATGCCGGGCACCCGGGCCCTGACCCGGCACCTGCGCGACCGCGGCGCCATGCGCGCCGGGGTCTCCAGCACCGAGGCCGACCCGCAGGCGCTGCTGCGCCGGGTCCTGGACAGCCCCGCCATGACCGGCGCCGACCTGGCCCGCCGGGTCAGCACCCCGGAGCCGTACCTGGTCGCGCCGCCGGACGGCACGCCGACCCGGTTCACGGTCGCGGCGGTCGACCTGGGCATCAAGGCCGCCACCCCCGGCTACCTGGCCCGGCTCGGCTGCGCGGTGCACGTGCTGCCGGCCACCGCGACGGCGGCTGACATCCAGGCGCTCAACCCGGACGGCGTCTTCTTCGCCAACGGGCCCGGCGACCCGGCGGCGCTGGGCTACGCGGTCGAGGCGATGACCGGGGTGCTGCGGGCCGGGCTGCCGGTGTTCGGCATCTGCCTGGGCAGCCAGATCCTCGGCCGGGCGCTCGGCCTGGACACCTACAAGCTGCGGTTCGGTCACCGCGGCGTCAACCAGCCGGTGGCCGACCTGCGCACCGGCCGGGTCGAGATCACCAGCCACAACCACGGGTTCGCGGTCGCGATGCCCCCCGGCTACGGCCAGGACGGCCGCCGGGCCGCCCCGGACGGCGGGCCGGCCCGGTTCGGCACCGCGCTCGGCGCCGCCGAGGTCACCCACGTCAACCTCAACGACGGCGTCGTCGAGGGCCTGCGGCTGCTGGATGCCCCGGCCTTCGCCGTCCAGTACCACCCCGAGGCCGCGCCCGGCCCGCACGACGCGGCCGGCCTGTTCACCCGGTTCTGCGAGCTCATGGAGGGCGGGGCCCGTGCCTAGGCGCGCCGACCTGAAATCGGTCCTGGTCATCGGCTCCGGGCCGATCATCATCGGGCAGGCCTGCGAGTTTGACTACTCCGGCACCCAGGCCTGCCGGGTGCTGCGCGAGGAGGGCATCCGGGTCAGCCTGGTGAACTCCAACCCGGCGACGATCATGACCGACCCCGAGTTCGCCGACGCCACCTACGTCGAGCCGATCACCCGTGACGTGCTGGAGAAGGTGATCGCCAGGGAGCGGCCCGACGCGATCCTGCCCACGCTCGGCGGCCAGACCGCGCTGAACGCAGCCGTCGCGCTGCACGAGGCCGG
The DNA here is from genome assembly GCA_035763085.1 of Streptosporangiaceae bacterium. GTDB lineage: Bacteria > Actinomycetota > Actinomycetes > Streptosporangiales > Streptosporangiaceae > DASUBV01. The sequence goes on from DASUBV010000366.1 coordinate 24,295, forward strand.
CATCCTGGCCGCCTACAACGTGGAGCTGATCGGCGCCGGCATCGAGGCCATCCGGGCGGGGGAGGACCGCAGCCAGTTCAAGGAGATCGTCACCAGCGTCGGCGCGGAGGTGCCGCGCAGCCGGATCTGCCACTCGCTGGATGACTGCCAGCAGGCAGCCGCCGAGCTCGGCTTCCCCGTCGTCGTCCGGCCCTCGTTCACCCTGGGCGGGACCGGCTCTGGCATCGCCCGCGACGCCGCCGGCCTGCGCCGGATCGCCGGCGCCGGGCTGGACGCCAGCCCCGTGACCGAGGTTCTGCTGGAGGAGTCGGTCCTGGGCTGGAAGGAGTTCGAGCTCGAGCTGATGCGCGACCGGCACGACAACGTGGTGATCGTCTGCTCGATCGAGAACGTCGACCCGATGGGCGTGCACACCGGCGACTCGGTGACCGTGGCGCCCGCGATGACCCTGACCGACCGCGAGTACCAGCACATGCGCGACGTCGCGATCGCCACCGCCCGCGCCGTCGGCGTGGACACCGGCGGCTGCAACATCCAGTTCGCGGTGCACCCGCGGACCGGCCGGATGGTCGTCATCGAGATGAACCCGCGGGTGTCCCGGTCCAGCGCGCTGGCCTCCAAGGCCACCGGCTTCCCGATCGCCAAGATCGCCGCCCGGCTGGCCATCGGCTACACCCTGGACGAGATCCGCAACGACATCACCGGCGAGACCCCGGCCAGCTTCGAGCCCGCCCTGGACTACGTCGTGGTCAAGGTGCCCCGGTTCGCCTTCGAGAAGTTCCCCGGCGCCGACCCGGCGCTGACCACGCACATGAAGTCGGTCGGCGAGGCGATGGCCATCGGCCGCAGCTTCCCCGAGGCGCTGCAGAAGGCGCTGCGCTCGCTGGAGACGCCGGCCGCCCCGCTGCGCTGGGCGGAGCCGCCCGGCGACAAGGCCGCGCTGCTGGCCGCCGCGGCGGTGCCGCACGACGGGCGGCTGGCCACCGTGCACCAGGCGCTGCGGGCCGGCGCCACCGTGGCCGAGGTGGCCGCCGCGACCAGCATCGACCCCTGGTTCCTGGATCAGATCGCCGGCATCGAGGAAATCGCCGAACGGCTGGCGCAGGCCGGCGGCCCGCCCGGCCCCGGGCTCCTGGCCCGGGCCAAGGCAGCCGGCTTCTCCGACGCCCAGCTCGGCCAGCTGACCGGGCTCAGCGAGGACGCGGTCCGCCAGCTCCGGCACGACCTCGGAGTCCGGCCGGTCTACCACACCGTGGACACCTGCGCCGCTGAGTTCACCGCCCGCACCCCGTACCTGTACTCCACCTACGACGCGCAGAGCGAGGTGCCGCCCGGCCAGGCCCCCAAGGTCATCATCCTGGGCAGCGGCCCGAACCGGATCGGGCAGGGCATCGAGTTCGACTACGCGTGCGTGCACGCCTCGTTCGCGCTCACCGCGGCCGGCTACGAGACGGTCATGGTCAACTGCAACCCGGAGACGGTCTCCACCGACTACGACACCTCCGGGCGGCTGTACTTCGAGCCGCTGACCCTGGAGGACGTCCTGGAGGTGGTCGCCGCCGAGCAGGCCGCCGGGCCGGTGGCCGGGGTGATCGTCCAGCTCGGCGGGCAGACGCCGCTGGGCCTGGCCCGGGGGCTGGCCGCCGCGGGCATCCCGGTGGTCGGCACCTCGCCCGAGGCCATCCACCTGGCCGAGGACCGCGGCGAGTTCGGCCGGGTGCTGGCGGAGGCCGGGCTGCTGGCGCCCCGGTTCGGCACCGCCACCTCGCCGCAGGCGGCCGCCGCGGTGGCCGCCGAGATCGGCTACCCGGTGCTGGTCCGGCCGTCCTACGTGCTGGGCGGCCGCGGCATGGAGATCGTCTACGACGACGCCACCCTCGCCGCCTACGTGCAGCGGGCCACCGAGGCCAGCCCCGAGCACCCGGTGCTGATCGACCGGTTCCTGGACGACGCGGTCGAGATCGACGTGGACGCCCTGTTCGACGGCACCGAGCTGTACCTGGGCGGCGTAATGGAGCACATCGAGGAGGCCGGCATCCACTCCGGCGACTCGGCCTGCGCGCTGCCGCCCATCACCCTGGGCAGCGACTATATCGAGCTGGTCCGCCAGTCCACCGCGGCGATCGCCCGCGGCGTGGGCGTGCGCGGCCTGCTGAACGTGCAGTACGCGCTGGCGGCCGGGGTGGTGTATGTCCTGGAGGCCAACCCGCGCGCCTCGCGCACCGTCCCGTTCGTGTCCAAGGCCACGGCCGTGCCGCTGGCCAAGGCGGCGGCCCGGATCATGCTCGGCGCCACCGTGGCCCAGCTGCGGGCCGAGGGCATGCTGCCGGCCCGCGGCGACGGCGGCACCCTGCCGCTGGACGCGCCGATCGCGGTCAAGGAGGCGGTGCTGCCGTTCAGCAGGTTCGCCGACGAGAGCGGCCAGGGGGTGGACACCGTGCTCGGCCCGGAGATGCGCTCCACCGGCGAGGTGATGGGAATCGACGAGGAGTTCGGCACGGCCTACGCCAAGTCTCAGGCGGCCGCCTACGGCTCGCTGCCGGTCAAGGGCCGGGCGTTCGTGTCGGTGGCCAGCAAGGACAAGCGCTCGATGATCTTCCCGGTCAAGCGGCTGGCCGACCTGGGCTTTGAGATCCTGGCCACCCGCGGGACGGGGGAGGTGCTGCGCCGCCACGGGGTCCGTGCCACGATCGTGCGTAAGCACAGCGAGGGCACCGGGCCGGCGGGCGAGCCGACGATCGTCGACAAGATCCTGGCCGGCCAGGTCGACCTGATCGTCAACACGCCGTTCGGCAGCCCCGGCCACTCCGGCCCGCGGCTGGACGGCTACGAGATCCGCACCGCCGCCGTCCGGCGCGGCATCCCGTGCGTCACGACCGTCCAGGGCCTGGCCGCCGCCGCGGCCGGGATCGAGGCGATCGCGCGGGATGAGGTGGGCGTGCGGTCGCTGCAGGAGCACGCGGCGCGGCTGCGCGGTAGCACCCCGCCCGGCGAGGGCCGCGACGGCTAGGCAGAAGGATGAACGGCAAGTGAGCCACAGCGAGACCGAGGTGCAGGCCGGGCCCGTGCAGGTGCGCGGCACGGTGCTGACCGTGCGCCGGGTGGATGCCTACTACGCGATGACCGTGGTGGCGCCGGGGGTGGCGGCCCGGTTCCGGCCCGGCCAGTTCATCGCGATCGCCGTCGGCGGTGACGACACCGCCATGCTGCTGCGCCGGGCGTTCTCCATTCATGATGTCCGGCCTGACCACGGCGGCACCGTCGAGTTCGTGTTCGCCGTGCACGGCAGCGGCACCCGGTGGCTGGCCGAGCGCCGGGCCCGCGACGTGCTGGACATCACCGGGCCGCTGGGCCGCCCGTTCCCGGTGCCCCGCGACCCGGCCAGCTGCCTGCTGGTAGGCGGCGGGTACGGCAGCGCGCCGCTGTTCGCGCTGGCCACCCGGCTGCGCGAACGGCGCTGCACGGTCGACTTCCTGATCGGGGCAGCCAGCGGCGACCGGGTGTTCGGCGCGCTCACCGCGCGGCGGACCGGCCGGACCGCCACCATCACCACCGAGGACGGCTCGCTGGGCGTGCGCGGCCTGGTCACCGACGTGCTCGGCCAGGTGATCCACGAGGCCCGCACCGACGTCATCTACGCCTGCGGGCCGATGCCCATGCTGCGCCAGGTGACCGCCCTGGCCGGGCGCTACGACATCCCCGTGCAGGCCTGCGTCGAGGAGCAGATGGCCTGCGGCATCGGGGTCTGCATGACCTGCGTGCTGCCGGTGACCGGCAGCGACGGGATTACCCGGATGGTGCGCTCGTGCACCGACGGGCCGGTCTTCCGCGGCGAGCAGGTGCGCTGGGACGACGTGGGCACCATCCCGTTCGACGCGTTCGGCGCGCCCGGCTGGGAGCCGCGGACCCGGCGGGCCGCGGCGGCCACCGAGGACGGCGCGCGCAGCGCGGCCAGCCGGGACGGCCCGCGGGGCCGCGCCGCGCCCGGCCGCGCCGCCCCGGCCGCACCTGGCCCGGCGAGGCGGTCACGTCATGACTGACCTGCGGACCCGGCTGGGTCACGTCGAGCTGCCCAACCCGATCCTGACCGCCTCGGGCTGCGCCAGCGCGGGCCGCGAGCTGGCCCAGTTCATCGACGTCTCCAAGATCGGCGCCATCGTCACCAAGTCGGTCATGCTCGGCCCGCGGGCGGGCCGGCCCACCTCGCGGATGGCCGAGACGCCCAGCGGCATGCTCAACTCGATCGGCCTGCAGGGTCCCGGCATCGACTCGTTCCTGCAGCGCGACCTGCCCTGGCTGCTGTCGCGGGGCGCCCGGGCCGTGGTGTCGATCGCGGGCGGCACCGTGGCCGAGTACGCCGAGCTGGCGGGCCGGCTGTCGGACGCGGCGGGCGTGACCGCCATCGAGGTCAACATCTCCTGCCCCAATGTCGAGCACCGCGGGCAGGTGTTCGCCTGCGACCCGGCCGCGTCGGCATCGGTGATCGAGGCGGTGCGCGGACGCGCTCGTTATGACATCCCGGTGTTCGCCAAGCTGTCCCCGGACGTCACCGACATCGTGGCCATCGCCAAGGCCTGCGTCACCGCCGGGGCCGACGGGCTGTCGCTGATCAACACGCTGCTCGGGATGGTCATCGACACCGACACCATGCGCCCGGCGCTGGCCGGGGTGACCGGCGGGCTGTCCGGGCCGGCCATCCGGCCGGTGGCGGTGCGGTGCATCTGGCAGGTCCGCGAGGCGCTGCCGGACGTGCCGGTCATCGGCATGGGCGGGGTCAAGACCGGGCGGGACGCGCTGGAGCTGATCCTGGCCGGGGCATCGATGGTCAGCGTCGGCACCACCATCTTCCACGACCCGTCGGCGTGCGCGCGGGTGCTGCGCGAGCTGGATGAGGAACTGGGGCGGCGGGGCATCGAGCGGCTGTCGGACGTCGTCGGGCTGGCGCACGAGCCGCGCGCGACGCCCCGGCGGCGGCTGTCCGGCCTGCGCGAGTAGCGCCGCGCTGGCGCAGTGCTGGCCCAGGGGGGTCACCCCCTGGAACGCCCCCGGACCGGGGCCCGCCCCCGGACCCCGGGAGGGGGCGGTAAATAAGACACCACAGCGGGCAGGAAGGCCCAGTGAGGAGAAACATCGTGACCGGCCTGGCACCGATTGCCGTAGCCCTGGACGCGCCGGATCTGGATACCGCGGCGCGCTGGGCGGCCCTGGTTACCCCGCATGTCTCGACCGTGAAAATCGGCCTGGAACTTTACCTGCGCTACGGCCCGGACGCGGTGGCCTCTATCCGCGGCGCCAGCGCCGTGGACGTTTTCCTTGACCTGAAGCTGCATGACATCCCGGCCACCGTGGCGGGGGCCGCCAGCGCGGTCGCGCGGCTGCGCCCGGCGCTGCTGACGGTGCACGCGGCGGCCGGGCCGGCGGCCATCCGGGCGGCGGCCCGGGCGGTCCCGGACACCCGGATCGTGGCGGTCACGGTGCTGACCTCGCTGTCCGATGCCGACCTGGGCCTGCTCGGCCTGGCCGGGCCGGTCAGCGACGCCGTGCGGCGGCTGGCGGCGCTGTCGGTGGCCGCCGGAGCCACCGGGCTGGTGTGCTCGCCGCGTGAGGTCGCCGCGGTCCGCGGCGAGGTTGGCGACGACATCGCGATCATCACCCCCGGCGTCCGCCCGGCCGGGGCCGAGGCGCACGATCAGGCCCGGATCGCCACCCCGGTGGAGGCACTGCGGGCCGGCGCGGACCTGCTCGTGATCGGCCGCCCGATCACTGGCGCGGCCGATCCCGGCGCCGCCGCGGCCGCCATTGCCGCCTCGCTGCGCAAGGCCGAGGTGGCCGGGCGCTGACACCTGCCTGGACTGCTGTGCTGTACGCTCGCGCACCAGATCGGCTACGCTGAGTCTTAAGTCGAATGCGTCCCGTAATAATGGGCAATTTGTGACGGCGATAACGGGGGTTCGCGTTGCCGATGCGGGCCGCTTTCGCTAGTTTCCCCTCGCGGAGCGAGTTTTTCGATACGAAACCCGAGGTGACCTCAGCGTGGCTCTTCCTCCACTTACCCCCGAGCAGCGGGCGGCGGCGCTTGAGAAGGCGGCCAAGGCGCGCAAAGACCGTGCGGAGGTTAAGAACCGGCTCAAGCACGGTTCCACGACCCTGCCCCAGGTCCTTAAGGAGGGCCAGACCGACGATGTTGTCGGGAAGATGAAGGTCTCGGCCCTTCTGGAGTCCATGCCTGGCGTGGGCAAGGTCCGGGCCAAGCAGATCATGGAGCGTCTGGGCATTGCCGAGTCGCGGCGTGTCCGCGGCCTCGGCGCCAACCAGCGCACCGCGCTGGAGAATGAGTTCAAGGACATCTGACCAGAGTTCAGGCGTCACTGACGGGGGCGGGGGATACCGTGTCAGCAGCAGCAGGCTCAGCCGCTGTGCGCGACCCGGCTGACCGGTCCCCTGTTCCCGCCCGTCTCACAGTGCTGTCCGGTCCCTCCGGGGTCGGCAAGAGCACTGTGGTAACACGGTTGCGGAAAGAGCAGCCGCAGATTTGGCAATCAGTGTCGGTCACCACCCGGCCGCCGCGGCCGGGCGAGGTTGATGGCCGCGAGTATTTCTTCGTCAGCGAACGCCAATTTGACGTAATGGCGGCGGGCGGAAAACTGCTCGAATGGGCTCAGTTCGCGGGGAATAAGTACGGCACCCCGCGAGAGCCGGTGACCGAGCGGCTGGCGGCCGGAATCCCGACATTGCTGGAGATCGACGTCGCCGGCGCCCGCCAGGTCCGCCACTCGCTGCCGGGGGCCCTGCTGGTGTTCCTGGCCCCGCCCTCCTGGGACGAGCTGGTCCGCCGGCTGACCGGCCGCGATACCGAGCCGCCTGAGGTCATCGGGCGGCGGCTGGCGGCGGCCAGGGACGAGCTGGCGGCCGGGCCGGAATTCGACATCACCCTTGTCAACACGGCCGTCGATGATGTATGCGATCAGCTGGTAGCCTTGATGACTGCCCAGCTCGCGAGCTGAGGCATCCCCAGACTTGCTGATCCCAGACCGGAAGGCACCTAGTGGCTGCGACTCCGTCCGCCGAGGGCATCATCAGCCCGCCCATCGATGATCTCCTGCAGGTCGTGGACTCCAAGTACGGCCTGGTGATCATGGCGTCCAAGCGCGCCCGCCAGATCAACGCCTACTACGCCCAGCTCGGCGAGGGCCTGCTGGAGTACGTGGGACCCCTGGTGGAGACCAGGGTCCAGGAGAAGCCGCTGTCGATCGCCCTGCGTGAGATCAGCGACCGGCTGCTGACCGCCGAGCTCCCGCCCGCCGAGTCCTGAGCCCGGCACCGCCGGAGCCAGCGAAGCCTCCGGGACTGCCGATGCGGATCATCCTGGGCGTCAGCGCCGGGATCGCGGCGTACAAGGCCTGCGAGCTGCTGCGGCTGCTCACCGAGGCCGGTCACGATGTCCGGGTCGTGCCGACCCCCGACTCCCTGAATTTTGTCGGCGCTGCCACCTGGGCGGCGCTGTCCGGGCAGCCCGTCACCACCACGCCATGGGATGGCGTCGAGCAGGTGCCGCACGTGCGGCTCGGCCAGGAGGCCGACCTCGTCATCGTCGCCCCGGCCACCGCCGACCTGATGGCCAGGGCGGCCGCCGGGATGTCGGACGACCTGCTGACCGCCGTGCTGCTGACGGCCCGCTGCCCGGTGGTCATGGCCCCGGCGATGCACACCGAGATGTGGCAGCACCCGGCCAGCCGGGCCAACGTGGCGACGCTGCGCGACCGGGGCGTCATCGTCCTGGAGCCGGCGTCCGGGCGGCTGACCGGTGCCGATTCCGGGCCGGGGCGGCTGCCCGAGCCCGCGAGCCTGTACGCCGTCGCGGTCCGGGTCCTGGCCCGCGGCGCGGCCGCGCTCACCCCTGACCTGGCCGGCCGCCACGTGCTGATCTCGGCCGGCGGCACCCGCGAGGAGCTGGACCCGGTCCGCTATCTCGGCAACCGGTCCTCCGGCCGCCAGGGCTACGCGCTGGCCAGCACCGCCGCCAGCCGCGGCGCGCAGGTCACCGTGGTCGCCGCCAACACCGAGCTGCCCGACCCGGCCGGCGCCCGGGTGCTGCGGGCCGGGTCGGCCCGCGGGCTGCGCGAGTGCCTGCTCGCCGAGGCGCCGCACGCCGATGCCATCGTGATGGCCGCGGCCGTGGCCGACTTCCGGCCCGCGCAGCGCAGCGACACCAAGATCAAGAAGTCGGCCGGGCCGCCCGGACCGGTGGAGCTGACCGAGAACCCGGACGTGCTGCGCGACCTGGTCGCCGCGCGCGGCCGCGGTGCCGCCCGGCCGGGCCAGGTCATCGTCGGCTTCGGCGCGGAGACCGGGGACGTCCTGGAGCATGGCCGGGCCAAGCTCGCGGCCAAGGGCTGCGACCTGCTGGTGGTCAACCAGGTCGGGCCGGGACTGGCGTTCGGCACCGCTGACAACGAGGCCGTCGTGCTGAGCGCGGACGGCCCGGAGGTGAAGGTCGCGCGCGGGCCCAAGGAGGTCCTCGCCGACGTGATCTGGGATCTGGTCGCGCAGCGCCTGCCGCCGGGCTGACCTGCGGCAAGTCGCGTGCGGGGGAGAGATCCCGCGCGCGCTGGCAGGGCCGCGGATAAGCTGTGCCCGAGTAAAGTCCAAGAGAAATGGGTGGTCAGGTGGCTCGTCGTCTGTTTACTTCCGAGTCGGTCACCGAGGGCCATCCGGACAAGATGGCCGATCAGATCAGTGACGCGATCCTCGACGGGATGCTCAAGGACGACCCGCACAGCCGGGTCGCCGTCGAGACCCTGATCACGACCGGCCAGGTGCACGTGGCCGGCGAGGTGACCACCGGCACGTACGTCGACCTCCCCGGCATCATCCGGGAGAAGATCCTGGAGATCGGCTACGACTCCTCGGCCAAGGGCTTCGACGGCGCCTCGTGCGGGGTCCAGGTATCCATCGGGTCGCAGTCGCCCGACATTGCGATGGGCGTGCGCGAGGCGTTCGAGCACCGCGAGGGCGAGGGCGCCGACGAGCTGGACCGGCAGGGCGCCGGCGACCAGGGCCTGATGTTCGGCTACGCCTGCCGCGACACCCCGGAGCTGATGCCGCTGCCCATCACGCTGGCGCACCGGCTGGCCCGCCGCCTGTCCGAGGTCCGGCGCAGCGGCGCCGTCCCTTACATCCGCCCGGACGGCAAGACGCAGGTCACCATCGAGTACCAGGGCAACGACGCGGTCCGGCTGGACACCGTCGTGGTGTCCACCCAGCACGCCCCGGGTATTGACCTGCGCGAGCTGCTGACGCCCGACATCCGCGAGCATGTCGTGCAGCCCATCGTGGACGAGCTGGAGATCAGCACGGACGGCTACCGGCTGCTGGTCAACCCGACCGGCCGGTTCGAGGTGGGCGGCCCGATGGGCGACGCCGGGCTGACCGGCCGCAAGATCATCATCGACACCTACGGCGGCATGGCCCGGCACGGCGGCGGCGCGTTCTCCGGCAAGGACCCGTCCAAGGTGGACCGCAGCGCGTCCTACGCGATGCGCTGGGTGGCCAAGAACGTCGTAGCGGCGGGCCTGGCCGACCGGTGCGAGGCACAGGTCGCCTACGCGATCGGCAAGGCCAAGCCGGTGGGCCTGTTCGTCGAGTGCTTCGGCACCGAGCACGTCCCGGTCGAGCGCATCCAGGACGCGGTCCTGCAGGTATTCGACCTGCGGCCGGCGGCCATCATCCGCGACCTGGACCTGCTGCGCCCGATTTACGCCCAGACAGCGGCCTACGGTCATTTCGGCCGGGAGGAGCCGGACTTCTCCTGGGAGCGCACCGACCGCGCGGAGTCGCTGCAGCAGGCCGCCGGGGCCTGACCACGGCGGGCCGCCCGGCCCTGCCCGCGCCGCCCGGGCGTGCCGCCCGGGCCTTCACGGACCGGGGTCACCCAGGTACTGATCGCGGCCGTGCATTCAGGCAATGCGCGCCTTTTGCGATGGCTTTTCGGTAAAGTCACGGATCATGTCGTCGTCCACCGAGTGGACAGCGGACGGCGGGGCGCCGGCACCGAAGCCGGAGCATCGCCTGC
>DASUBV010000367.1:0-5921 GCA_035763085.1 Streptosporangiaceae bacterium
GGACCGCAGTGACCAGACGTTCCCGCCGCGGCCCGGAACCTGGTGCGGCTGGTGTGACTACCGGGCGCACTGCCCGGAGGGCAGCGCCGCCGCGGTCCCGCGCCGCCCCTGGGATGCCCTCGGCGACGAAGGGCCAGCCGACGGCGGCCCCGCGGCAAGCGCGCCCGTCATCTCAGCCAGCGTGCCCGCCCAGGCCGCCGCGCCCGCTATCCCAGTGGCCTCAGCCGTGCCCGCCCCTGCGATCCCGGCTCCGCCCGTCCCTGCTCCAGCCCCGGCGCCAGCACCCGCCCCGGCGACCCCGGAAGTCTCAGACGACACCTGAGTCGACTGAGGCATCGCCGAACCGCTACCGAATACAACGTGACGGGACCCCTGCTGCTGTCAGCGCGACATGACGGGCACATTCATGTCGTTCGGAGGCGGCCCGGCGCTAGGACCCGGCGGATTTAGGCGGGGGTGCTGTGCGGGCTGCCGGGCGGTGCTCGGCGGTGTTCCAGAAGGTGGTCAGGGCCCGCGCGGTCGTCTCGGGTGCCTCGACCGCCGGGGAGTGCGCCGCGCCCGGGATGCAGGCCCGCTCGGCGTGCAGGCGCCTGGCCATCTTGTCCTGCACACCGGGCGGCCAGGCGTCGTCGTTCTCGCCGTACATGACCAGGACCGGCAGCTTCGCGGCGCGGCCGCGGCCCGGCGGCCGGGCCAGGACCGCGAGCTCGTCGGTCCGGTCCGGGCAGCTGAGCAGGTACCTGGCCATCACGATGAGGCCCTGCGGGCAGGTGCGGTGGGTGCGCTCGCGCAGGAACGCGATGATCTTCTCGTCGGTGCCCTCGCTGCGGGCCTGGGGCTCCAGGCGCTCGCGCCAGATTTCCCCGATGACCTCCTGCAGCCGCCCCGGCGGCCGGGTGATCTTCACATCACTGCCCGGCTGGCCGTTGGGCGGCGGGTCGAGCAGCTGGAGAAGGTCGCGCAGCGCCGCGGCCCGCTGACCGGCGATGGCGGCCGGGCCCGAGCTCAGCAGGGCCAGCGACAGCAGCCCGCCCGTGCCGGTCAGCGCGGCGTGCCGGGCGATCAGGCCGCCCATGGAGTGGCCCGCCAGGTGCACCTCCGGCGGCCCGGCCGTCCCGCCGGCCGGCTCGCCCAGGGTGGCGGCCACGCTGAGCACGTCGGCGGCCAGCTCGTCCGGCAGGTAGCCGGCCTGGCTGGCCGCGTGCGGGCTCTGGTACTGCCCGCGCAGGTCCATTGCGATGACTGTGCGGCCGGCCGCGGCCAGCGGCTCCAGCACCGGCAGGAAGTCTTCCTTGCTGCCGGTGTAGCCGGGGATCAGCAGCGCGGGCCGCCGCTCGCAGACACCGTGCCCCGGCTGCGCCTCCAGCACCGCGAACGTGCCGCGCCCGGTAACGATGGTTCCCGACCGGACCCGGTGGGGCATCTCAAGAGACCTGGGGGTGCTCACGTGGCCGCAGCCTATCGACGATCCCGCTGAAAACCTACGGCGCTTTAGCCGAGAGTCTGCTGAGGATCATCCCCGCTTCGGCCGGTGTTACTCGGCGGTTCCGTTCCCGGCTGCCGCGCTGCCGTGGCCGCCGTGGCCGCGGGATGAGCGCCGCCGGCGCCGCCGTGCCTGCGCCCCGGAGTCACTGCCGGCCTCCCCGGCCGCGACCTGCTCGCCGCCGCTCCGCCGGGTCGCTGCCTGCTGGCTCTTGCCCTGCCCGCCGGGTGCGGAGCCGCCCTGGGCAGCCGTCCCGTGCTCGGCACCGCCGTGCCCGCTGCCGCTCACCTGAACGCCGCCGCGGGTGCGCCGCCGGACGCGCTCGCGGCGCTGGCGCGGCTCGCCGTCCGGGCCGTGATCGCCGCGCCGTCCGCCCTGGCCCGGACGCCCGCGGCCCGGCTGACCCCGGCGGGACCGGTTGCGGCCGGTCTCGCCGATGTCCTCCAGTTCCTCGGCCTCCAGGCCCGCCCGCTCGCGCTGGGCGCGAGGCAGCGTCCCGGTCGCTGCGGCCGGGATCTGCAGGTCGGTGTAGAGGTGCTCAGAGGTCGAGTAGGTCTCGACCGGCTCGGGGTGCCCGAGGTTGAGCGTGTCGCTGATCACCTTCCAGCGCGGCATGTCGTTCCAGTCCACGAAGGTGACCGCCACGCCGGCCCGGCCCGCCCGGCCGGTCCGGCCGATGCGGTGCAGGTAGGCCTTCTCATCTTCCGGGCACTCGTAGTTGACCACGTGCGTCACGTCGTCCACGTCGATGCCGCGGGCCGCGACGTCCGTGGCGACCAGGACGTCCACCTTCCCCGACCGGAACGCGCGCATGGCGCGCTCGCGCTGGCCCTGGCCCAGGTCGCCATGCACGGCGGCGGCGGCGAAGCCGCGGGTCGACAGGGCGCCGGAAACCTGGTCGGCCGCCCGCTTGGTCCGGACGAACACCATGCACAGCCCGCGGCCATCGGCCTGCAGGATCCGGGAAAGCACCTCCACCTTGTCCATCTGGTGGGCGCGGTAGACGAACTGCTGCGTGCTCGGCACGAGCGCGGGCTCGTCGGAGTGCTCGGCCCGGATGTGCATGGGCCGGCTGAGGTGGCGCCGGGCCAGGGTCACGACCTCGCCCGGCATGGTGGCCGAGAACAGCATGGACTGCCGGTCGCGGGGCGTCAGGCCGAGGATCTTCTCGACATCGGGCAGGAAGCCGAGGTCCAGCATCTTGTCGGCCTCGTCCAGCACCAGCACGCGCACCTGGCCGAGCTTGAGGTGGCCCTGGCGGGTCAGGTCGAGCAGCCGGCCGGGCGTGCCGACCACCACGTCAACCGAGGCCAGGGCCTCGATCTGCGGCTCGTAGGCCCGGCCGCCGTACAGGACGACCACCTTGGCCCCCATCCGGCTGCCGGCGACCCGCACGTCCTCCGCGACCTGGACGGCCAGTTCCCGGGTCGGGACCACGACCAGCGCCCGCGGCGAGGCCGGCGTCCCGCCGCCCGGCATGTCATCCAGGCGCTCCAGGATCGGGATGCCGAACGCGAGCGTCTTGCCCGTGCCGGTGCGGGCCTGCCCGATCAGGTCATGGCCGCTGAGCGCGACCGGCAGCGTCAGGGCCTGGATCGGGAAGGCGGTGGTGATGCCCTCGGCCTCCAGCGCCGCGCAGATGGGCTCGGCGATGCCGAGGTCACGGAACGTCTTCGGGGTCACGACCGGGGTGGTCGTGCTGGCCGCGTCATCGCTGGCGGTGTCGCCGGTCACGGGGCCGTCGGTGGTGGCCGGCAGGTCAGAAGCCGGCGGCTCGACGGCCTCCGGGTCGTCCTGCATGGCAGCTGTGTAGGTTGTCAGGGCTTCCGCCTCCATCACGTGCCCGCGGCCGGGCCGGCGCCGGTGCGCCTGGCCATCTCGCCGCAGGCGGGCATGTAGCTTCCCCGGCGCGACAGCGGGCATGGCCAGACAGGCGCCCTGCGCTCACGAAGAAGTGGACGGCGCATCGCTGCCTGCGCAGATTCTGCGCGCAGCAAACGTCACGCCTTAGCTTGTGTAACACGATCGGGGGGTCACCGCATTCCTGCTGTGGATCGCGCTCCATTCTAGCAAGCCAGCTCAGACGGTCTGCCGCTACGGGTTGCGGCGGCGGTTGTTACGCTGCGCAGGTGACCGACGAAGCAGGCGGGAGCAGCGGCCCGGCACCGGGAGCGGGCTCCGCTCCGGGCGGCCCGGCCAGCGGCGCGGCAGGCAGCGCGGGTGCGGCCGGCGACGGCGTGCTGGACCTGCTCGGCCTGATCGCCTACGCCCAGCTCGTCGCGTTCTTCCGGCTGTCCGACGACGCCGCCCTGGCCACGTCCCTGGCCGACAAGGCGAAGCTGGCCGAGATGGCGGTAGCCGAGTTCGGGCACTTCCAGCTGCTCCGCGCGCGGATCCAGGAATTGCACGCCGACCCGGACACGGTCATGCAGCCGTTCGTCGCCGCCATCGACGCCTTCCACGCCAGGACGGCGCCGGGCGACTGGCTGGAGAGCCTGGTCAAGGCGTACGTCGGCGACGGCATCGCGGCCGACTTCTACCGGACCGTGGCCACCGTGCTGGATGAGCCCACCCAGGCCCTGGTGCTGGAGGTGCTGGCCGACACCGGTCACTCGGAGTTCGCCGTCGAGCGGGTCCGGGCCGCCATCGACGCGGACCCGAAGGTCGCCGGGCGGCTGGCGCTGTGGGCCCGGCGGCTGGTCGGGGAGGCGTTCGGGCAGGCCCAGCGGGTGGCTGCCGAGCGGGAGCCGCTCGCCGGGCTGCTCGCCCGCGGGGAAGGCAGCCAGCTTGGCGACATCAGCCGGATGTTCGCGCAGCTGACCGACTCCCACGCCGAGCGGATGGCGGCGCTGGGCCTGTCGGCCTAGCGCCGGCGCCGCGCGCCGCCCCGCGCTACCCGCGGGTCCGCCGGGCTGGCTTCGCCTGGCTGCAGGCCAGGCCGCGCAGCGGCGGCCCTGGCCGGATCAGCTGGCCGGGATCAGCTGACCGGAGGTCAGGCTCTCGCGGGCAGCTCCGCCTTGGCCCGGAAGGCCGCTGCCTTGACCCGGTTCTGGCAGGCCGTCGAGCAGAACCTGCGGGTCCCGTTGCGCGAGGTGTCCACGTACGCCCGGTCGCACCGCGGCGCCGAGCAGATGCCCAGCCGCCAGCCCACGCCGTTGCCCAGCACCACGGCCAGCCCGGTCGCGCAGCCCGCCGCCCAGCCCTCGACCAGCGCCCCCGTCCGGCCGGGGAAGTGCAGGTGCCAGGCCTGGCCGTCATGGCGCCGCAGCTCCGGCCGGGCACCGGTGCGCGCCAGCAGCTCGTTGACCCGGTGCGCGGCCCCGTCCGCGTCGCCCGCCGCATGGGCCGCAAAGACCTCCCGCAGCGCCAGAGCGACCGGGCCGAACGCGGCCGCCTCCGCCGCGGTGACGAGCCGGCCCGGCCGGGCAGCTGCCTCCGCCTGATGCGAATCCGCCTGGCCGGCGTGCCGGTGGTGTGCCTGGCCCCGGCCGCCGGCCGCCGGATGGCCGCCCGCCGGGCCGCGCTCCGCCTCGCCCGGCTGCTCTGCCTCCCCGCGCGCCAGCCCGTCGCGCAGCACCGCGCTCACTGCCTCGATGAGATCCTCGCCCGCCGGGGGCTGATAGCGGCGGCCGTGGGCCTCACCGGGCGCCAGCGTGTTGACAAGCTGCACCGCGACCGTGACCACGGCATCCATGTGACTGGTGAAATCCACTTGACCGGTTACGTCCTTGGTATCATAGTTGTGACCGTCTAAGTCCATCTTAGACAGTCACATGTCAGGCGAGCAGTCGCCTGAGCAGCGGCAGCCGGAGGTAATGTTGATCATGGAAGACGGGTCGCTCGACATCGCGACGGCGCGCGGCTGGCTGGCTCGCTGGGATGACCAGCAGCGCGGGTTCCTGCCCGACCGCGAGGACCGGTTCACCGTTCTCATCGACGTGGTGGCCGAGATCGCGGGCCGTCCCGACCCGCTCGTCCTCGACCTGGGCTGCGGCCCGGGCTCGCTGGCCACCCGGCTGCTGGACCGGATTCCCGGCGCGACCGTCGTGGCGGTCGACGCTGACCCCGTGCTGCTGGCGCTCGGCGCGGCCGCGGCGGCTGGCCGCGACGGCCTGCGTTTTGCCGACCAGGACCTGCGGGTGCCCGGCTGGAGCACGCGGCTCGGCCTGGACCGCCCCGTCGACGCGGCGGTGAGCACCACCGCCCTGCACTGGCTGCCCGAGCGCGAGCTGGCCGCCATGTACGCCGAGCTCGCCACGGTGCTGCGGCCCGGCGGCGTGCTGGTGAACGGCGACCACCTGGAAGAGGACGAGCACGCCGCGCCGACCCTGGCCCGGCTGGGCACGGCCCTGATCAAGCGGGAGGAACAGCGCCGGTCCCCGGACGCCAGCCCGGAGGGCTGGACCGAGTGGTGGGAAGCGGTACTGGCCGATCCTGC
>DASUBV010000368.1:0-2499 GCA_035763085.1 Streptosporangiaceae bacterium
TCGCTGTACAGCAGCAGGGTGTCGCCCGGCTCCAGTTCCAGGCGCTGCGCCGCCGGCTCGGCATCGGGGAAAATGCCCAGCGGCTGGCCGCCGCCGCGCAGCTGGCGCACCTCCCCGTCGGCGGTCAGCAGCACCGGCGCAGGCTGGCCCGCACTGCCCAGCTCAATAACCAGCCGGCCGTCGTCCCAGCTCAGGCTGGCCACGTGGGCGGTGACGAACTCACCACTCAGCTGCTCGCCGAGCAGCACCTCATTCGCGCCGCGCAGCACGCGCACCGGATCGCGCTCCCGCCCGGCGAGCACCCGGATCGCGTGCCGGGCCGCCGACGTGACCGCTACCGCCGCCCGCGCGGTACCGCAGACATCGCCGATGGCCAGCCCGGTGCCGCCGGGCACCGGGTACACGGCGTAGAAGTCCCCGCCCGCGTCCGGGCCCTCGGTGGGCACATGCGCCGACGCGATCTCTACCCCCGGCACCGGCGGCAGGGCGGGCGGGATCAGGCTCGCCCGGTAGGCGTCGGCCACCCCGCTGAGCTGCCGGAACATCCGCCCGGCCCGGATAGCCAGGGCCAGCTGCTCGCCCGCCGCCTCGGCGACGGCCACGTCCGCCATCGCGAAGTGCCCTTCATGGGCCTGCCGGACTAGCGTCAGCGCACCGTAGCTGCGCTCCCCGTCGGGCAGCGGCACGCTCAGCACCGACGCGGCACCCAGCAGCATGACCAGGGGCATGCCGGCGGCATCGGCGCCCAGCGCGTCGGTGTCCTCGGCGTGGGTGATGAGCTGCGAGCCCGCCGCGGCGTGCACCTCGAAGGGTGCCGAGCCGGGCGCCGGCGCGACATCGGCTACCTGCCGGGCCAGCTCCCCGGCTTCCGGGCTGTCCGGGCCGGTCACGAACTGCCGGCGGAGCCGGCCACCGCGCTCGATGTCGGCGATCACCCATCCGGCCAGCTGCCCGGTCAGCACCCGGACGAATCGCTGGACCAGCGCTGACTCACCAGCTGTCACGTGCTCCAGCAGCAGCCGTGCGCTGTCGGCGCCCAGGTCGAGCCGGCTGGTGAGCTGCCGGATCAGCGTCAGGTCGGCGGACTCGCCCGGCTCCGCCCCGTCCGGCTGGGCAGCAAGATCCGCCGCCGGGCTGGCCGGCGTGCCCGACACGGCCACGATCAGCTGATCAGCGTCGCCCCGGAGGCCAGCCAGCTGGAGCGTCAGCCCGGCTTCCAGCACGCCGGCGACGCCGAGCAGCCGGCAGCCCAGCGTCCGCGGGCGGCCTGTCCGGAAGGCGTCGGCCAGCTGCGTCTGCACGCGCGCCCGGTCGGGCCCGTCGACCAGCGCGGTGAACTGCTTGCCAGTCGCGTAGCCGGGCGCCGAGCCCAGCAGCCGCGCGGCGGCTGCGTTGGCGCGGCGGATGGACCGGTCCTGGCCGAGCAGGAACACCGGCACCGGTACCTGCAGGAAGACGGCATGCAGCAGGCGCCGCTCGGCCTGCCCGGCGGCCGCCGGGCCGCGCCCGCCAGCCGCCTCCCGCTGCCGGGCCAGCGCGTCGGCGGCGGCCTCCACCTCGGCCAGGGCAGCGTCCAGGATCGGCCGCAGCTCCGCCTCCGGCAGCGCCGCCGCGAGCCGCAGCTCAGCGGCCCGCGACGTGAGCGCGGCTGGCTCCTGGCCCGGATCCGTTCCCGGCCCCTGCCGGGCGGGCGGTTCCGGTCCGGGCCCGCGGCCAGCAGCTGCGGCCCGGCCGGCGGGCGGCCGGCGGGCAGGCCCCTTCGCCGGCGCGGCCTGCCGGGCCCGCGCCGGACGGCGGCCCGGCTCCCGGCCGGACTGCGGGGTCCCGGCTTGCCTCCGGTCAGAATTCACCGGCGCCGTTCGACTCGATAATCTTCTGCGCCACCTCGGTCACCTTCATGTTGTGCTGCTGGGACATCTGCCGCAGCCGCTGCAGCGCCTCGTCGGCCGAGCAGCCGAGCGCGTGCATCAGCATCCCCTTGGCCTGGTCGACCAGCTCCCGCGCCTGGGCCGCGTCCGCGAGCTGCAGCGCCATGCGCTGCGACTCGCCGTACTGGGATGCGTTGCCGAGCATCGCGCCGCCCAGCGCCACCAGCAGCTCGGCGACTGGCAGGCGGCCGGGATCCAGGGTGCGCGGCCGGGCTGCCGACAGCACCAGGGTCACCGCCCCGTCACCAGCCCGGTGCGCGATGGCGACGCAGCAGCGCACCCCGAAGCGCAGGGCCACGGCGGCATAGTCCGGCCATCGCTGCTCGGCCAGGGTGTCGGGACAGTGCACCGGCCCGCCGGCTGTCAGCGCGGCCACCATCGGTCCCGATCCGCTGACTCGCTGGATCTCGCTGAGCCGGGCCAGGTCGGGGTGACTGGCTGCGGCAGCGACCAGCTCCCCGCCACGCCAGGCCGCCGTATCGGCACCCGCGCAGCCGCGCACCTGCTCAGCGGCAAGTGCGGCCAGCCGGTCCAGGGCCCGCGTTTCCGAGGCGTCAGCGATCTTGAGCAG
>DASUBV010000369.1:0-7563 GCA_035763085.1 Streptosporangiaceae bacterium
GCCGGCCGGGCCTGTCCCGCGGCCAGCGGGCGTTCCTGCAGCAGGACACCGACGGCCCGCCGGCCCGGCATGTCGTGATCGGCGCCGGCCCGGGCCGGTGGGCGGACCCGGCGCGGACAGCGACGGATGTGGCGGCCGCCGTCCGGCTGCGCGGCACCCGGCCGTCGCGGGACGCGACCCTGGCCGCGGAACTGGCTCGCGGCGACGCGGCAGACGGTGACGCCGGCGGCGGGACGGCCGGCGGCGCGAGCGCCAGCAGCCAGGGCGCCGGCGGCGAGCGGGCCGGCGGCACGGGGCGCCGGGAGTCTGGCTGGCTGGCGTCCTGGCTGGCGGCCGGGGCAGCGGCCCGGCAGGCAGCAGACGCGGTACTGGACGAGGGCGGTGAGCTCAGCGAGCCGCGGCTGGCCCGCGACCTGGCCGCGCTGCTGCCGGACGGCGCGCTGCTGTGGGTGGCCTCCAGCCTGCCGATCCGGGACCTGGACCGGCACATGGCGCCGCGGCCGGGCGTCCGGGTGCTGGCCTGCCGGGGTGCCAGCGGCATCGACGGGCTGGTGTCCTCCGCGATCGGGGCGGCGCTGGCTCACCAGGCGGACGGCGGCGGCCCGGCCGTGGCGCTGCTCGGTGACCTGGCGCTGCTGCATGACGCGGCCGGGCTGATGCTGGGCCCGGATGAGCCGCGTCCGGACCTGTGCCTGATCGTGGTGAACAACGACGGCGGGGGCATCTTCTCGGGCCTGGAGCAGGCCGCGTTCCCGGCGTCGTTCGAGCGGGTCTTCGGTACCCCGCACGGGACCGACCTGCGGCAGCTGGCCGGGGCGGCGAAGCTCCGTTACTCGCTCATATCCCGGGCCGCCGAGCTGCCCGCGGCCGTTGCGGGTGCCGGGTCCGGCGGCGGGTCAGCGGGGCTGCGGCTGGTCGAGATCCGGACGGACCGGGACGCGGGCACGGCGCTGCGGGCCCGCGTCGGCCGGTCCTGCCGGGATCAGCTGATCCGGACCCGGGGGTCGAGCACCGCGTAGAGCATGTCCACGATGATGTTGGCGACGACGACGAAGGTGGCGGCGAACAGCACGAACGCCAGGATGGTGGGCAGGTCGCCGTTGGCGATGGCGCTGACCGCGTCCTGGCCGAAGCCGCTCACGCCGAAGACCTGCTCGACCACGACCACGCCGCCCAGCAGGGTGCCGATGTCGATGCCGAGCTGGGATACCACCGGGGTCAGCGCGCCGCGCAGGGCGTGCCGGTAGACCACCCGCCGCTCGCTCAGGCCTTTCGCCCGGGCGGTCCGGATGTAGTCCTCGCCGAGGGTGTCCAGCAGCGAGCCGCGGGACAGCCGGGTGTACACGGCGGCCTGGACGGTGGCCAGGGTGACCCACGGCAGCAGCATCGCCCCGGCCCAGCCGCCGAATCCCTGGCTGAGCGGCACGTAACCGGTGTTCAGCCAGTGATAGCCGCTCTGGTTCAGCGGCAGGTAGATGACCAGCAGCAGGATCTCGCCGAGCACGAAGGTCGGCAGCGACAGGCCGACCAGCACGCCGACGGTCGACATCCGGTCGAAGATGCTGCGCGCCCTGGTGGCCGACAGGATGCCGACGGCCAGGCCGACGAGCAGCCACAGCACGACGCCGCCGGCCAGCACCGAGGCGGTGCGGGGCAGGTCACGGGCGACGATCGAGATGACCGGGGTACCGCCGCTGTAATACGACTTGCCCAGGTTGCCGTGCAGCGTCCGGTAGATGAAGTGCCAGTACTGGACGAGGATGGGCTGGTTGAGGCCGAGGTTGCGGCTCACCTCGCCCAGCACCGCGGTGGTCGCGGCCCGGCCGGCCAGCTGACGGGCCACGAACTGCGTGTTGTGGGCGAAGAACAGGAAGAACGCCAGGCTGCTGACGACCCACAAGACGATGATGCCGGACAGGACCCGGCGGATCAGGAAGCGGGCGAGTGCCATCGTGATCTGCTCCCTCAGGCGGTCGGCGCGGACGGCGCGGCGGGGTCGGTGGTCGGGCCGCCGGAGCTGACCGCGGCGGCCTGCTTGCGGCGCTTGCGGGCCCGGCCCGCGGCGAAGATGCGCTCGGTGCGCGGGTCCATGGCGTCCCGGACGCCATCGCCCAGGAGGTTGAAGGCGATGGTCGTGATGACTAGCGCCAGCGCCGGGAAGACCAGGTACCACCAGGCCACGCTGTAGTAGGCCTGCGCCCCGGCCAGGATGTTGCCCCAGGTCGCGGTGGGCGGCTGGACTCCGAGGCCGAGGTAGTCCAGGGTCGCCTCGAAGGTGATGGCGGCCGGGATCGACAGCGTGGCCAGCACCAGCACCGGGGCGATGAGGTTCGGCAGCATGTCGATGAACATGATCCGCCACGGCCCGGCGCCCAGCGACCTGGCGGCCTCGATGTACTCCCGCTCCTTGATCGACAGGGCCTGGCCGCGGACGACCCGCGAGATGGCGGCCCAGGAGAAGAACGAGATCACCGCGATGACAACCGGCAGGCTCGGCCCGAGGACCACGGCCAGCGACAGGGCCAGCACCACGTAGGGGAAGGCCAGCACGGCGTCGATGATCCGGGCCAGCACGGCATCCACCCAGCCGCCGAGGTAGCCGGTGATCAGGCCCATGGAGACGCCGGCCGTCGTGCCGATCACGGTGGTGATGATGCCGACGAACAGCGACACCCGCGCGCCGTAGATGATGCGGACGAAGATGTCGCGGCCGAGCTCGTCGGTGCCCAGCAGGAAGCCGTGGGTGCCGGGCCCGACGGGACCGCCGCTCTGGGACAGGCCCTGGTTGGGATACACGGTGTTGGGCGCGTGCCCGGTCAGGCCGGCGAACGCCGGCGCGACGATGGCGATGACGGCCATCGCGATGATCACGGCCAGCGAGATCATCGCCATCTTGTCATGCCGCAGCCGCCGCCAGGTCAGCCACCACTGGCTGCGGCCCTCGATGCCGGCGGCGGCGCCGGTCTCCTCGACCGTCTGGGCCTGGAACTGGATCTCGCTGATGCTCACCGGGTCTGCCCTCCTGTGCTGCCCGAGCTGGCCAGGACCTCGCCGGCCTGCACCGGGAAGTGACAGGCGGTGACGTGGGCGGCCGGGTCGCCCGCCTTGACCTCCAGCGGCGGCACCTGCTGGCCGCACAGGTCCTGCGCCTTGGGACAGCGCGGGTGGAACCGGCAGCCGCCCGGCGGATTGATCGGCGACGGCACGTCGCCGGACAGGATGATCCGCTGGCGGCGGGCCGCGGCGTCCGGGTCGGCGGCCGGCGCCGCGGACAGCAGGGCGTTGGTGTAGGGGTGGCGCGGCGCGTCATAGACCGGGTCCCTCGGCCCGGCCTCGGCGACCCGGCCCAGGTACATCACGACGACCGAGTCGCTGACATGCCGCACGACCTCCAGGTCGTGCGCGATGAACAGGTAGGACAGGCCGTAGTCCTGCTGCAGGTCGGCCAGCAGGTTGAGGACCTGAGCCTGGATCGACACATCGAGCGCCGAGACGGGCTCGTCACAGATGATCAGCTTGGGCCGCAGCGCCAGCGCCCGGGCCACGCCGATGCGCTGGCGCTGGCCGCCGGAGAACTCCGCGGGGTACCGGTTGTAGTGCTCGGGGTTGAGCCCGACGCGCTCCATCAGCTCCTGGACGGCCCGCTTGCGCTCGGCGCCGGACGCGGTCTTGTGCACCGCGAACGGGTCGCCGATGATCGCGCCGACCCGGCGGCGCGGGTTCAGCGAGCCGTACGGGTCCTGGAAGATCATCTGGATCTCGCGCCGGTAGGGCTGCATCCGCCGCCGGGACAGGTTGGTGATGTCGGTGCCCTCGAACGTCACGGTGCCCGAGGTCACCGGGATCAGCCCGGCGATGCACCGGGCCAGCGTGGACTTCCCGCAGCCGGTCTCGCCGACCAGGCCGATGGTCTGGCCGCGGCCGATGGTCAGCGAGACGCCGTCCACCGCCTGGACCTGCGCCACGGTGCGGCTGATCAGGCCGCCGCCGCGGACCGGGAAGTGCTTGACCAGGCTGTCCACCCGGATGAGCTCCTCGCCGGACCCGCCATGGCCCGCCGTCGCGGCATCGCTTGGCAGCGTCTCACTCATGCGATTGCGCTTCCTTCAGACTCGGGGGCGGCCGCGATCGCCGCAGCGATCCTGGCGGCGGCCTCGTGGCGGTTCTGCTCCACCGCGCGCCGCCGGATCGCCTCGGCGTCGCCGGCGGTGCCGGCCGCCGCGACCGGCAGCCAGCAGGCGGACCGGTGCTCGCCGTCCGCCCCGACGGCGGCCAGCGCGGGCTCCTCGGTCAGGCAGCGGTCCATCACGTAGGCGCACCGGGGGTGGAAGGCGCAGCCCGGCGGCAGGTTGATCAGGCTCGGCGGCTGGCCGGTAATGGGCCTGAGCCGGTCGCCGGCCGCGGAGCTGTTGGGGATCGACTCCAGCAGGCCCTTGGTGTAGGGGTGGTGCGGGGCGTAGAAGATGTCGTGCTTGCCCGCCTTCTCGGCGGCCCGGCCGGCGTACATGACCAGCACCTCGTCGGCGATGTCGGCGACCACGCCCAGGTCATGGGTGATCATGATCAGCGCCGTGCGGGACTCCTGCTGCAGGTCCATCAGCAGCTCGAGGATCTGGGCCTGGACGGTGGCGTCCAGGGCGGTGGTGGGCTCGTCGGCGATGATCAGCCTGGGCGTCAGCGCCAGGGCCATCGCGATCATGGCGCGCTGCCGCATGCCGCCGGAGAACTGGTGCGGGTAGTCGCTGACCCGCTGCCGGGGCTGCGGGATGCCGACCCGGGCGAGCAGCTCGACGGCCCGCTCGGCGGCCTGCTTCCTGCTCACCGACTTGTCGTGGGAGCGGATCATCTCCACGATCTGCCAGCCGACCTTGTACAGCGGGTGCAGGCTGGTCAGCGGGTCCTGGAAAATCACGGCGATCTCGGCGCCCCGGACCTTGCGCAGCTGATCGGGGCGCAGGGCCAGCAGGTCCGTGCCGTCAAACATGGCCCGGCCCGACACCTGTCCGCCGGGCGCCAGCCCCAGCAGGGTCTGGGTCAGCACGGTCTTGCCGCTGCCGGACTCGCCGACGATGCCGAGGGTCCGGCCCGTGTCGACGTTGAACGAGACACCGCGGACGGCCCGGACGACGCCGTCGGCGGTCGGGAAGCTCACCCGCAGGTCAGACACCTCAAGCAGGCTCAATTCATCCTCCGATTGGGCCTCTGCGAGCACGGGGAAAGGCGGGCCTGCGCCCGGCCGCATAACGGCCGGGCACCAGTGCCCCGGCGTGCGCAGACATTACCTCTTACGGCCTATATGGCCTTCCGGGCCCGCGCGCAAGGGCCCGGCCGGATATGCCAGCGGCGGATCCGGCCGGGCCCTTGCTAGGCGGTCCTTACTGGTCCGCCTTCTTGATGAAGATGTTGGTGATGTCCGGGTCACCGATGTTCGCGGTGAACAGGACGGTCGGCGAGCCGGGGCTCGCGACGCGGTCGCTGCTGAAGACCGGGTTGTACTGGTCAATCAGCGGCACCATCACCGCTTGCTGCTGGGCGATGAGGTCCACCTGGTGCCACAGCGGGGCTGCCGCGGACTCAGACGGGGCCTTCAGCGCCCTGGTGATGTCGGCATCAACGGTCTTGTTGCTGAAGCACCCGTAGTTGATGGTGTTCAGCGCGCAGTCGGTCTGGAAGAACGGCTGCACGGTCGTCCGGCCGTTGTCGCCGAACCAGTCCGGGATCCAGGCCGGCTGGGCCACGTCCCACGCGTTGGGCTTGTTGTTCTGCGGGGCGTTGCCGAGGTCGACGAAGTAGCTCGAGATCGGCTCCGGCTTGCCCTTCAGCTTGATGCCGCAGTTGGCGAAGCTGGCCTGCACCGACTGGAACAGCGCGGTGTTCACGCTGTCATTGAGGTACAGGTCGGTCAGGGTCAGGCCGCCCTTGAAGCCCGCGGCGGCGAGCATGCTCTTGCACTTGGCCGGGTCACCCTGGTTGTTGGGCGTGTTGTACAGGCTGATCGGCTGGTAGCCGGCGTTGCCCGGCGGGATGGCCGTGTTGATCACCTTGGCGACCGCCGGCCCGCCGAACAGCTTCTGGATGGCCGCCTTGTTCACCGTGAACTCCATGGCCTGGCGGACCTTGACGTTCTTCATGGCGCCGCCTGCGTCCGGGCTCTGCAGGTTGAACACGATGTAGGGGTTGGTGTTCGACCACGGCCACAGCTTGAAGTCCGGGTTGTGCGTGGCCTGCATCTGCTGGATGAGCTGGGGCGGGAACGGGGTGTCCATCATCAGGTCAGACGTGCCGGCCTTCAGCTCGTCCACCTGGGTGGTGGCGTTGGACTGGCCCATCGTGACGACAACCTTGTTCACGTACTGGTGCCGCAGCGGGTCGGTGGACTGCTTCCACGCCGTGTTCCTGGTCAGCACCTCCTGCTTGCCCGGGGTGTAGGAGGTGATGTTGTAGGGCCCGTCCGACATGATGTGCGCGCGCATCTGGGCGCTGTCGGGCACGTACTTGTCGTACTCCGCCGGGCGGGCGGAGTTGAACGGCATCGCCAGGATGAACAGGAAGTCACCCGCGGGCTCGGTCAGGTGGAACTGGATCGTCGACGAGTTCGGCGTCGTGATGCCCGAGATGCTGTGGCTGTTCTGGTAGCTGGCGATGTTCGCCGCGGTGGGCTTGTGCGACTTCTTGGCGAAGTACGCGGTCTCCGCGTCGAAGTACTGCTTGAACCCGGCGATGGTTGACAGGAAGTAGCCCGAGTTGCCGACCGGCGAGACGGGGTTGCCGAACGCCTTGTACTGGCGCAGGAAGTCCTGCGAGGTGACCTGGCGGCCGTTGTTCCAGTCCACGCCTGGCTTGATGTGGAAGGTGTAGGTCTTGCCGCCGTCGGTGATGCCGCCGTTGGCCTGCGTCGGGACGGAGGTGGCCACGTCGGCGACCGGGGTGACGTCCTTCTTCCAGCCGGCGTCGCCCAGGGCGCTGTAGTTCGCGGCCGGGTAGTTGACGAGCTGGCGGGTGTACGCCCGCTCCATCATGTAGTCCCACGTGCCGTAGGCGGACACGGGGTCGATGTGATCCTGCCCGCTCGCGGCGACGACGTTGAGCGTTCCGCCGTAGGCCGGCTTGTTCGTGCTCGACGACCCTGTCGAGCCACCGGACGACTTTCCGCAGGCTGCAAGACCAGTGGCGGCCACGGCCACCACTGCCAGCGCGGCAAGCCGCTTCGGTACAGGTTTCATGGGGGAGCTCCTTCGGGCCTGAGACGCGGCTCAGGCAGGGTTACCGGTAACTCTTAGTGATTACATCCGCAAAGCAAAGTGTGTCCAGCGAGACTGGACGAACGCGTCGAAAGGGGTTATCGAAACGCAACCCTGCTGTGACAATGTCCTCAACGCGCGGAAAGTGTAGTTACCAGAGTGGCTGACAGGTAGCCAATTGACGGAAAGTTGGCAAATGGTTTTATGATTACTCTCCGTAATCACCGCTGGGAGGATTCCGGGTGGCCGGGAGGGCGTTCTCAGAGCCTGTTCTAGGCGTGCTCCGGGCCCGCTGACGGCCCGCTGCGCGCGTGCCGCCGCC
>DASUBV010000370.1:0-23031 GCA_035763085.1 Streptosporangiaceae bacterium
CTGGCCGCGGCGGTGACCGGAGTCCTGCGGCTGCTGACGGTGCCGGAGCACAACCTGATCGCCGGGGCGGCCGGGGTGGTCGCGGCCAGCCTCGTGTGGCTACCGGCCACCCGGCGCTGGAAGGCTCGGGCCCACCTGTGCTGGACATCCAGCGTGTTCCTGTTCGTGGTGTACCTGGTGTACGCGCTGGAGTGGACCATCGCCAGTCACCTCGGCCCGGCCAGCACCGCGGGCGGGGTGCTGCTGTGGATCTTCGAGGTCGCCGCCGCCGTGCTGTGCTGCGCGTACCTGTGGGAGATCTGTGACGCGCTGGGCACTGAGCACTGGCGGCGGCGGGTGACCGCGACTGCCGAGCTTCCGGCCGTAGATGACGAGCTGCCGTTCGTCAGCCTGCATGTCCCGGCCCACAACGAGCCGCCCGACATGGTGATCGAGACGCTGACCTCGCTGATCAGCCTCGACTATCCCCGTTATGAAGTGGTCCTGATCGACGACAACACCGAGGACGAGTCACTGTGGCGGCCAGTCGAGCAGTGGTGCGCTGGCCATGGCGTCGCTTTCGCCCACCTGGCGGACTGGCCGGGCTATAAGTCCGGAGCGCTGAACTACGCACTGCGCCAGGTGACCGATCCGCGCGCGGAGCTGATCGGCGTGGTCGATTCCGACTACCAGCTCGACCCAGGTTTCCTGCGCCGCTGCGCGCCGGCCTTCGCTGACCCCTGGGTGGGCTTCATCCAGGCGCCGCAGGACTACCGCGACTGGGAGCACTCGCCGTACTACCGGCGGCTGTACTACAGCTACAAGTACTTCTTCGCCGTGTCGCAGCCCTCCCGCAATGAGCGGGACGGCGCGATCTTCGCCGGCACGATGGGGCTGATCCGGCGGACCGCGCTTGACCAGCTGGGCGGCTGGGACGAGTGGTGCATCACCGAGGACGCCGAGCTGTCGCTGCGCCTGCTGCGGGCGGGCTGGAACGGCCTTCACGTCGACCAGACCTGGGGCCGCGGGATCATGCCGCTGACCTTTGAGGCGCTGAAGGGCCAGCGCTACCGGTGGTGCTTCGGCGGGATTCAGATCCTGCGCATGCACGGGCGGTCGATGATTCCCGGCCGGCAGTCCGCGGCGAACCGGCTCACGACGGCGCAGCGATGGGCGTACCTGGCGGGCGCCCTGCAGTGGTACGGGGACCTGCTCGGCTTGGTGTTCCTGGTGTTCCTGCTGGCCGGCGCGGCGAACCTGGCCCTGGGCGGCGGGGAGCTGTTCCGCAGGCTCACCGCGTTCCTGGTGGCCACGGTGCCGGTGCTGGTCGGACTCGGGTTGGTGCGGGCCGTGGCCCTGCTCCGGCGCGGCACCGGCGCGTCCTGGCGGGATGCCATCGGGGCGTTCTTCATCTGGCAGTCGACATCGGTGGTGGTGGCCCGCGCGTCGCTGCTGGGCTTGTTCGCGCGCAAGGCGGCATTCCTGCGCACGCCCAAGACCAGCGAGAAGGCGCGCTGGTGGGAGGCGCTGCGAGCGAACTGGGCGGAATCGGCCCTGGCGCTGATGGGCCTGGCCGGCATCGTCGGCGCGCTGACCCGGGCGACCCAGCTCAGCGGGGTACTGCTGGCGGCGCTGCTGGTGTTCCCAACGCTCGGCCTGGCGGCCGCGCCGGTCAACAGCTGGGCCGCTCAGCGGGCGGCTCTGCCGCGCTGGCTCAGCGATCGGCGCCAGACGGAGTACCGTCGGGACCGGCGCGCATTCGCCGCCGGCGCAGCGACCGGCGGAGCTGTCGCGGTGTTCGGGGTGGCCCTGGCCGCGGTGGCTTTGCTGCTGGGCAACAGCCATCATGTCGCGCCGGGCCCGGCCCTGATCGGGCCCGCGCAGGGGCGGTCGTCAGCGCCTGCATCCAGCGGATCGCCCGGCCCAGGGCCTTCGGGGACGTCAGCGTCGACAAGCCCGCCCGGGTCCGCTTCGCCGTCGTCGACGGCGCCGGCTTCACCCACGCCCTCGGCGTCGCCGACATCGACCTCGCCGACGCCGTCAACCTCGGCGCCGACATCGAGCCCGGCACCGTCGAGTTCACCGGCTGGCAGGCTGGCCTCGGGATCGCCGTCGACTAGGTCGGGGCACGGTGGCTGGCCGAGGCGATGAAGCGCCCGGCTCCGGGCCGTTAAGCCGCAGCGGTCTGGGGCCGGGCTCACCCTGAGGCCACGCAGCCAGGCTCGCCCCGAGGCCGGGCTCGCCGGTACCCGGGGCGGTCAGGTGGTCCAGCCGGGGCGGACCAGCCCGGCCTCGTAGGCGGCGACCACGAGCTGAGCCCGGTCCCGCGCGCCGAGCTTCATCATGGCCCGCGCGGCATGCGTCTTGGCGGTGGACGGGCTCATGTACAGCTGGCCGGCGATCTCGTCGTTCGACATGCCGCGGGCGATCAGGATCAGCACCTCGCGCTCGCGTGCGGTGAGCAGGTCCAGGCCCGGCGGCTGGCGCATCGGCCGGGTCCGGGCGGCGAACTCGGCCACCAGCCGCCGGGTCACCGTCGGCGACAGCAGTGCGTCTCCCCCGGCCGCGACGCGCACCGCGCGGATCAGTTCGGCGGCGTCGGTGTCCTTCAGCAGGAATCCTGCCGCGCCGGCCCGCAGTCCCTCGAACACATACTCGTCGAGGTCGAAGGTCGTGACGATCACGATGTGCACCCCGCCGAGGCCGGACCGGGCCGCGATGCGCCGGGTGGCCTCGATGCCGTCCAGGCCGGGCATCCGGATGTCCATCAGCACCACATCGGGCCGGGTCCGCTCAGCCAGCGCAACCGCCTCGGTGCCGTCTGCGGCCTCGCCCA
Source organism: Streptosporangiaceae bacterium (assembly GCA_035763085.1). Taxonomy (GTDB): domain Bacteria; phylum Actinomycetota; class Actinomycetes; order Streptosporangiales; family Streptosporangiaceae; genus DASUBV01. Next base: position 2,816 of record DASUBV010000370.1, read on the forward strand.
CCACCTCGATGTCATCCTCGGCATCGAGCAGCGCGGCGAACCCGGCGCGCACCAGCGCCTGGTCGTCGGCGAGCACGACCCGGATCAGGCCGTCGTCGCGGGCCGGCGCGGATGCCGTCATCCTCTGACCGTATGCCCGGCCTGGGTCAGGTGTCGTCATCGCCACGGCTACCCGCGCTACGCCACCCGTGGTACGCCCAGCTGCCCGCGGGGCCGAGATTCCCGCGAGCCGCACGCCGGCCCGGTTGCCAGCCTGGCGGCTGGAGCCACGGACGGGTGGAGGCGCCGGCGGGTGGAGGCCCGGCCGCTGGAGGCACCGGCGGGAAGGCACCGGCGGCTGGACGTGCGGGGCGGGTGGGGTCGTGCGGGGCGGCTAACTCTGCTGACGGGTGGCGGGCGGGGTGCGACGGCCCAGGAGCAGCGCCTCGGCGATCAGCAGGATGGCCATGAGGCAAGAGTGGTAGATGATGTCCGGTACCCGCCCGTCGCTGATGGTCACGGTCATGCCGTAGGCCACGCCGATGATGGCGAAAGTGCTGGCGGCCAGCGCGACCCGGCGTGCCTGGCCGCGGGCGGCCGCGGCACGGGCCGCAGGCGATGCGGTCAGGTACACGGCGGCGCCGACCGCGAGCACGAAGGCGATGACAGCCTCGGGGATAGAGGCATCGTAGAAGCTCTCGCCCCGGATCTCGGCGAAGCCGAGCGGAATGTGCCCGTTGCGGTGCAGGTAGGCGGCCACGCCGAGGGTGATCGCGGCCAGCAGCATCAGCAGCCCGGCGGCCGGGCCGCGACCTGCCGCGGCGTCGCGGTCAGCCGGCACCGGGCGGCCGGGCGGCACCTGGCTGCCGGGGAATGCCGGACTGTCGGGGAATGCGGGGCTGCCCTCGAGTACGGGGCTGCCGGGCAGTGGCTGATTGCCAGGGCGTGCCTGATTGCTGAGCTCGTCGGGGACCGGCGGGCGGGTCGGGCCCGCGTCGCTGCCTGCCATCATGGTCGGCCTCTCTTCTGTTCCGGTTCGCTGGTTACCGTGCCAGGATCGGCCGGACAGGCGGCCTGGGTCGTCAGCCCGCCGGACAGTCCGGAGCCGGCGTGAGCGCGAGAGCGGGGCACGGCGGCTACGTCGGCGGGCGCAGGTCGCGACTCTGCGCGGCAGCCCGATGGAGTAGCCGGCTGTGACCACGCGATGGACGACCGACGCCCTGACTGGCTGCGAGCATGGCCGCATGGCGAGAACCGAGCGTGTCGCAGTCCGGCCAGCGCTGGCCGATGACCCGTCACCGGCGGGCTGGCCGGGCGCCGGAGCAGTTCCGGGCCGACCGGGCGCCGGAGCACCGGCGGGCTGGCGGGGCGCCGGAGCAGTTCCGGGCCGGCTGGCGGCGAAGGAGTCGGCTGCAGGCGAGCCGGAACCGGCGCCAACGCCCTTGCTGTTCCTGATCTCCGACACCGGCGGCGGGCATCGGACTGCCGCCGTCGCGGTGCAGCAGGCGCTGGCCCGGGTCTACCCGGGCCAGTTCGCCGTCACGCTGTATGACCCGCTCGGCGGGCCAGATGCGGCGCGGCTGCTGCGCTGGGTGGCGCGGCTGTACGGGCCGGTGACCCGGCAGGCGCCGTGGCTGTGGGGCGCGGCCTACTACCTCACCAACTCCCGCGCCGCGGTGAAGCTGCTCGGGGTGACGCTGCTGCGACTGGCGGACCGGCCGGTGGTCAGGACGGTGACGGCGCAGCGCCCGGCAGCGATTGTGTCTTTCCACCCGCTGACCGGTCTGGCCGCCGTCCGGGCCAGCGCCGGCCAGAGCAGCGCGAGGTTCGCCGGCACGAGGTTCGCGATGAGGGCCGCCAGCACGAGGCGGGCCAGTCCTGGCCGGGCTGGCGAACACCGGCCCGGCGGATACCGGCCCGGCGAGCACGAGACAGGCGACCACCGGGCAGACTCCTTCGCTGCCCGCGCCGTGCCGGTGGTCACGGTGGTCACCGACCTCGGCGCGGCGCATGCGTCGTGGTGGCATGCCGCGGGCGACCTGACCATCGTGCCGCCGGGCCAGCCGCGGCTCGGGCGCGCCATGGACCGGGGCAGCCACCGCGTCGTGCGGGCCGGGCCGCCGGCCGGACGGGAGTTCTGGGCCGGGCCGGTCCCGGCTGCGGAGCGCGCGGCGCTGCGCCGGGCGCTGGGGTCCGCGTTGCAGCGGGAACTCGGCCGGGCGCCGGGCACGACGGCGGATCCGCCCAGGATGGGCGACGACCGGCTGCTGATCGTGCTGACCGGCGGCGGCGAGGGTTGCGGGGGCATCGGACGGCGGGCCGCGGCGCTGCTGCGGCGGTTCGCTGACGTGCAGGTGGTGGCCGTCTGCGGGCGCAATGACCAGCTGCGGCGGCGGCTGCTGCGCCGGGCCAGCCGCGTCGGCCGGGCAAGCCGCGCCGTCCCGGCTAGCCACCTCAGCGAGCGGCTCATCGTCACCGGCTACACCCATCACCTGCCCGCGCTGCTGCGCTGTGCTGACCTCGTCGTCACTAAGGCAGGCCCCGGCACGATCACCGAGGCGACCTGCTGCGGGGCGCCGCTCCTGCTCACCGCGCAACTGCCCGGCCAGGAGCGACGCAACGCCGGGCTGGTCATCCGCGCCGGGGCGGGCCGCCGGGTTCCGGGCGTGCGCCGCCTGGTGGCCGAGGTCGGGCGGCTGCGGGACGACCGCGCGGCGATCGACAGGCTGCGCGCGGCGTCAGCCCGGCTCGGGCGGCCCGGTGACACCCGCGACATCGCCCGGCTCATCGCCGATCTCGCCAGCCGCGGGCCCGCAACAGGGGCCGAGCCCGCGACCCGCGCCGAGCCACCCGCCCGGGCCGAGCCCGCGACAGCAGCCCGCCCCGCACTCCTGGCCAGCGCCGCGAGCACCACCGCCGCAGACCAGGGCGATACCAGGGCCGCGCGCCGCGACTCCCCCGCCGCGCCCGCGACCCGCGCCGAGCCCGCGGCCCGGGGCGAGCCCGCGGCCCGGGGCGAGCCGCCGGCCCGGGGCGAGCCTGCGACAGCAGCCGGTCCTGCGCTCCTGACCAGCGGCGGGAGCCGTCGTGGCTAGGCTGCGCGTGCGGCGGGCCGCGCAGCCGCTGACCGACCGCTGGGCCCAGGTGCCAGTGGCACCGCGCGGCGCGACCCGGCTGGGCATCAGCTTCCGGCCGCTGCAGGCCGCTGAGCTCGGCCTCGATCCGCAGGCCGCGCTCGGCCAGCTGCTGGCCTATCCGTTCCCGCTGATCCGGCTCGCCGCCTACTGGTGCCGTATCGAGCCTGGCCCCGGCACCTTCTGCCCCGCCGAGCTCGACCGCCAGATCGACGCCGCCGAGCGGGCCGGCAAGCAGGTCATCGTGTGCGTGGGTCCGGTCAAGGCGTTCGGGTACCCCGAGTTCTTCGTGCCGCCGCACCACCTGCCCCGGCCGCTGCCCGAGCGGCGCCTGATCACCCCGGCCAGCCACCCCGCGCTGCTGGCCGCCAGCTGCGCGTTCGCCACCCGCCTGGTCGAGCGGTACCGTGACCGGCTCGCGATCATCGCCTGGCAGGTCGAGCACGAGGCCGCCGACCCGCTGGGCATGGAGCACTCGTGGCGACTGTCGCGGGAATTTGTCCAGAACGAGGTGACCGCCGTGCGGGTCGCTGACCCCAGCCGGCCCGTCCTGATGAACGGGTTCCTGCCTGCGTCGGGGCCGGTCGCGCTGCAGCAGTGGTGGCGCACCCGCGATCAGGGCGACTCCCTGGCCGTGGCCGGCGACCTGGCCGACATCGTCGGCATCGACTTCTACCCCCGGCACGCGCTGGCCGGTGCCGGGCCGGTATCGGCGTACCTGGACGGCAGCCCGGACCGGCAGTGGCCGCGCCGCCGCCGGTATCCCCGGCCGGGCCCGGTGCTGGACCAGGTCGCGGCGGCCGCGCGGCGGCTGATGATCTCCGAGGGCCAGGCCGAGCCCTGGGAGGCGGTCACCACCCCGCCGAGCCCGGACCGGCAGGCCATGTACAGCTGCCGTCCGGAGGATGTCATCGCGACCTACAGCCAGTGCCTGGGCTGGGCCGGCCGGCAGCGCCCCGTTATTGAGTGCTATCTGTTCTGGGGCGCGGAGTACTGGCTGGCGCGCGAGCGGCAAGGGGACCCGCGCTACCTGCGCGCGTTCGGGCGGGTGCTCGCCGAGTCGGGGTCGGTCAGCGGGTCCGCTCCCGGTAGCTGAACAGCGCCGCGCCGGCGACCAGGCCGGTCACCGTCAGGGCGGCCGCGACCACGGCGTCCAGTGCCGGGCTCCCGGTCACCACGGCGGCGTAGCCAGGGTGACCGGCGTAGAAGGCGGCCCTGGTGAGCTGCACGACGTAGGTCATCGGCAGCAGGTGAGCCAGCACGTCGAGGTAGGGCGCGGCGCCGCGCAGCGGGACCAGCACGCCGCTGAGCACGTACTGCGGGATGATCAGGAACTGGAAGATCTGCATCGCGGCGCGCTGGTTCGGCAGGACGGCGATCGTGGCCAGCCCGAACGCCCCGCCGAGCAGGCAGCTGGCCACGGCGGGCCCGGCCAGCGCGGCCAGCTGGCCGGGACTCATCCGCACCCCGAACGCGAAGGCGAAGCCGACAATGCCAGCGCCCTGGGCGAGCGCGACCAGCGTCTCGCCGGCCACCTTGCCGGTGACCAGGGTGAACCGGGACACGGGCGTGACGAACAGCTCGCGGGAAAAGTCGGTCTCGCGGTCCTCGACGATCGAGATCATGCCGGCCGCCGCGGACTGGAACAGGCTGGCCGCCAGCACCCCGGTGAAGGCCAGGGTGACGGCGCTCACGCCGGTGACCCGGCCGACGGTGGCCTGCAGGGCGCTGCCCAGGCCGCCGATGAGCAGCACCGGGAAGGCCAGGCTGACGGCCAGCCGGGGCCGGTCGCGGAGCAGCTTGAGCACGTCGCGCTGGGCGATGGCGGCGAGACCGGACAGCTCGCGGGCGGCACCGGCGGCCAGGCCAGGCCGGTGCAGGCGGACCGCGGTCATGGCGTGCCGGACCCGGTGACCAGGCGCCGGTCGTCTCCGGCGGGGCCAGCCGGCTGCGACCGGGCCTGGTCGAGCAGGGCGAGGTAGGCCGCTTCCAGGGTGTTCCCGGCCGGGTCCGGGCTGGCCGGGCCCGGGCTGGCCGGGCCGCCCGGCGTCCCCGCCGGGGGCGGCGTGCCCGGGCGGAGGTGACGGGCCTTCAGCTCGGCCGGGGTGCCGCGCTCGATAATCTTCCCGGCGGCGATCACGCAGATCGCGTCGGCGGCCTCGGCCTCGGCCAGGTAGTGGGTGGTCAGCACGATTGTGGTGCCCGCGCTGGCGCGGGCCTGGCGCAGGTAGGACCACAGGGCCCGGCGGCTCTCCGGGTCCAGCCCGGCCGTGGGCTCGTCCAGGAACAGCACCGGCGGCCGGTGCAGCAGCGCCCGGACGATCTCCAGGCGGCGGCGCAGCCCGCCGGACAGTGCCCGGGCCCGGACGCCGAGCAGGTCGGCCACGCCCAGGACGGCGGCCAGGTCCTGAACCTGGCGGCGGTAGGCGGCCGGCATCAGCCGGTAGGACGGGCGCCACGGGTACACCCCGTACAGCACGGCATGAAGCCGGATGTTTTCCTCCGCCGTCAGGTTGAGGTCCAGGGAGGGCTGCTGGAACACGATGCCGGTGCGGCGGCGGACCAGGGACTGCTCGGCGGCCAGGTCGGCGCCGGCGATCCGGACCCGGCCCGCGGTCGGCGCCAGCGTGGTGGTGAGCACCGACACCGTGGTGGTCTTGCCCGCTCCGTTCGGGCCGAGCAGGCAGAACAGCTGGCCGCCGGGAACCTCGAAGCTGATGTCGTCGACCGCGTTGCGGGCCGCGCCGCGGTAGCGCTTGACCAGGTGCGCGACCTCGACCGCGGTCACCGGCCCGGCCGGGCGGCGTCCGCCGGGCGGGCGGGCAGCGGAGCACTGCGGGCCGCGGCGGCGGGTACCTGGGCGGGCCGGCGGTCGAGGCCGCGGCGGCGGGCCAGGCGGGCGAGCGGCGCGACGACGGCGCGGACCAGGACGGCGGGCAGGTACGGTGCGGCGACCTCGCGCCGGAAGTCATCCAGGAACAGCACCAGGTCGGCCAGCCGGGGCCAGGGCCGCCCGGCCGCCTTCTGCTCGCTGGCCATCGCCGCGGCCGTGGCCAGCAGGTCGGCCATGCTCAGGGCGGGGCTGCTGCGCACCGCGATACGGGCGGGCTCCGGGCCGGGGTTGGCGAAGTGGTGCGCGGTGCCGGGCGGGATGACGACCGTGTCGCCGGGCCGGGCCAGGACCCGGCGGCGGCCGACCCGCAGCCGCAGCTGCCCGGCCAGCACGGTGAAGCGCTCTTCCTGCTCGGGATGGGCGTGCGCGCTGGGCACCCGGCCGCCGGGCGCGAGCTCCAGTTCCCACTCCAGCGCGCCGTCGCTGGCCAGGCGGCCGATGGTGATCCGCTCGCCGCTGAGCGGGTTCTCGATGACCTGCCCGCCGGGCGTCATGGCTGCCCTCCTGACCGCCGCTGCGCTGCTGACCGTCTCAGCCTGCCGTACGGCACCGGGCGTGTCACCGGCCTGGCAGATGATCCGGGGTGGCCGGGCGCGGTAGGCGCGGCGGCGCCGGGTGCGCCGCCGGGAGTAGCGCCGGTCCCGGCGGATCACCACCTGGCTGATGCCCGCGGGCGGCCGGGCGCCTAGCGTGGTGAGCAGATGCCTGACCATGACCTGACCGCCGCCGGCCCGCCCGCCGCCGACGCGCCCGCCGCCGGCCCGCCGACGGCCGGGCCGGATCTGCGTGGCCCGGCCGGCGCCCCGCCGCCGCGCGGGCGGGCGATCCTGCGCACCCCGGCGGCCCGGCGGTGGGCGACCGATGCCCTGATCGCGGCGGCTGTGACAGCGGTGCAGCTGAGCGTCGCGGGCCGCTCCTGGCACCAGGACCAGGCCAGCCTGGGCGCCATCGGCTACCTGCCGCTGGCCATCGGCGGGGCGGCGCTGGTCGCCCGGCGCCGCTTCCCGGTCACCGTGCTGGCCATCACCCTGGTCACGGCGCTGTGGGCCGCGGCGGCCGGGGCAACGATGACATACCTCGCGCTGATCGTGGCCTTCTTCACCGCGGTGCTGGCCCGCAAGCGGGCGGCAGCTATCGGGTCGCTGGTCATCGGGTACCTCGTATCATGCTGGCCGCCGTGGCTCATCGGGGCACGCGGGCACGCCAGCGCCGGGTTCGCGCTGGGGCTGGCGGCCGGGCTGTTCGCGCTGCTGGCCGTCGCCGAGCTGATCCGCGGCCGGATGCAGCGAGCCGCCGACCTGGCCCGCAGCCGGGACGAGCAGCTGCTGCGCCGGGCCGGCGAGGAGCGGATGCGGATCGCGCGGGACCTGCACGACGTGCTGGCCCACAACATCGCGGTCATCAACGTGCAAGCCAACACGGCGCTGCACCTGATGGACCGGCAGCCCGAGCGGGCCCGGTCGGCCCTGTCGACGATCAACGACGTCAGCAAGCAGGCCCTGGTCGAGCTGCGGTCGGTCCTCGGGGTGCTGCGCGAGGCCGGCGAGGACCCGCCGCGAGCGCCCGCGCCGGGCCTGGCGCGCCTCGGTGACCTGGTCGAGAACGCGGCCGCGGCCGGGCTGGCGGTCAGCATCGAGACCAGCGGCGAGCCGGTGCCGCTGCCCGCCGAGGCCGACCTGGCCGCCTACCGGATCATCCAGGAGGCGCTCACCAACAGCGCCCGGCACTCCGGCGGCAGCCGCGCGGTGGTCCGGCTGGGCTACGGTGACGGCCGGCTGGACATCGAGGTGACTGACGATGGTGCCGCCCGCCCGGCGAGCCGGCCCGGCGGGCCGGGCGGGGCCGGCAGCCCGGGCAACGGCATCACCGGCATGACCGAGCGGGCCACCGCGCTCGGCGGCACGCTGCGGGCCGCGGCCCGGCCCGGCGGCGGCTTCGCGGTGACGGCACGGCTGCCGGTCCCCGCGCGGGACGGCCAGGCGCCCGCTGCCGGCGGCCAGGCGCCTGCGGGTGGCGGCAGCCAGGCGCCTGCGGGTGGCGGCGAGCCGTAGCCGGGCACGAAGCCGGTACCGGGCGGGATATCCGCCGCATGGCTGATGTTAGCCACCTCCAGGCCGGAAAGGGTTGAGCCATGACCAGTGAGACAGTGACCTGTACTCGTCAGCACACCCTGGTGACCGGGGCTTCGACCGGCATCGGCCGGGCCACGGCGCTGCGCCTGGCCGCGGCGGGCCAGCACGTCTACGCCGGGGTCCGCAAGCCCGCCGACGGCGAGCGGCTGGCCGCCGCGGCCAGCGGCGGGCAGCTCACTCCGCTGCTGCTCGACGTCACCGACACCGGGCAGATCGCGGCCGGGGCCAAGGACGTCGCCGCGCATGTCGGCCAGGCTGGCCTGAACGGCCTGGTCAACAACGCCGGCATCGGGCTGGCCTGCCCGGCTGAGCTGATCCAGCTGGACACCTTCCGGCGCGTGCTGGAGGTGAACCTGACCGGCCAGCTCGCCGTCACCCAGGAGTTCCTGCCGCTGCTGCGGCGGGCCCGCGGCCGGATCGTGGTGATCTCCACCATCGGGGTGCGCTTCTGCCCGCCGTTCGCCGGCGCGCTGGACGCCGCCAAATCCGGGCTGGCCGCGCTGGCCGACTGCTTCCGGCAGGAACTGGCGCCGTGGGGCATCAAGGTCGTGCTCGTCGAGCCGGCCAGCATCAACAGCGGTGCCGCCGACAAGGTGCGCCGGGATGCCGACACGGCCATGGCGGCCGCCCCGGCGGAGCGGCGGGCACTGTACGCCGACTCGTTCGGCCGGATGCTCGGCGTCATGGTGCGCCGCGAGGGCCAGGGCAGCCCGCCGGAGGTGGCGGCGGCCACCGTGTACCAGGCGCTGGCCGCGCCCCGGCCCGCCCCGGTGTACCTGAGCGGCAAGGACGCGCGGCGGCTGGCCGCCCTGAGCCGGCTGCCGGTACCGGTGCTGGACGCGGTCCGGCGGAAGATCTTCCGCCTCCCGGCGCCCGGCTCGCTGGCCGCCTGAGCCCGGCCCGGGGTGGCAGCCACCCCGGCCCCGGCCCCGGTCCGGGCAGGAGCCTGGCCCGGAGACACCGGGGCCCGCCGCCATCAGCGTGGCCCGTGTGGTCACCGGCCCCGGGTCAGCACAGAGCGGACTCCGGGCGCCAGCCGGTCACGGCCGGGCCGGTCAGCCAGGCGGGGCCGGTCAGCCGGGCCGGACCGGTGCCGGTCCGGACTGTCAGGCGGGTGGTGGTCCCGGGGTGCCGGCCGCGATCTGGCGCATGGCCGCCAGGGTCGTCTCGACGGCCCTGAGATAGTCGCCCGTCATCGAGGCGGCGTAGTCCTGCTCGGCTGCCGAGCCGCCCGGCGCGCCCGCCAGCACCAGCGCGAAGCTGAACCGCAGACGCAGGTCGTCCTCCGGGCCCTCAATCTCGTTGGCGATGGTGCCGAGCACCGGCCCGGCGATCCGGGTGAACACGACCCGGTGCGGCGCCTCCAGGGTGATGCGCTCGGTGAAGCGCTGGCCGCGGAAGTCGATATCGCGGTCGAACACGGTGTCGGAGTGACGGGCGGTGACCTCGCAGAAGGTCATGCTCGGCACGAAGGGCAGCGCGTTGCCGGCCTTGAGCAGGAGGCCATCCCAGACCGCGGCCCGGCTCAGCACCGGCTGCCCCGCGGCGTTCACGGGAAGCTGGTGACTGACGTAGATCATGACGACCCGCCAGGTCAGGCGTAGACCGGGGCGACGTCGATGTAGATCTGCCAGTCCCGGACCAGCTCGCCGTCGTAGGTCAGGATGTCGGCGTTGGGGACGATCACCGTCTTGCCGTCCTTGCGGAGGTACTCGACGTCGATCTGCACGATGGCGACGTCCCCGGCCTCCCAGGAGTTGCGGATGTGATGCGTCAGGCCGTCGATGGTGGCGAAGAACCCGGCCACCGCCTCGCGGACCGCGGCCCGGCCGGCGACCGGCTCGGCATTGCCGAAGCGGAATCGCACATCCGGGGTGAGGCGCGCGACGAACTTGTCGGGGTCGAAGGAGTCGATATCGGCAAAGACACTGGCTAAGTCGCGGCTCATGGCGTGCTCCCGTCAAAACTGCCATAGCAGGCGAGTTAGCCCGACTGTAAGCAGCCGCACCGGCGCGGGACAATGCCCCTGCCGGTGACATTCCGGCCGGGACGGGCAGGCGTTATGGTCCAGGGATGGGCACCTGCGTGCATCACTGCCAGCGCCGCGGCCGCCGCGGGCCCGGCCGCGTCGCGGGGCGAGCGTGAACGGGGCGCAGGCGCTGGCCGGCAGCCTGGCCGGGGCCGGCGTCGACGTCTGCTTCATGAATCCCGGCACCTCCGAGATGCACTTCGTCAGCGCGCTGGACTCAGTGCCGGCCATGCGCGGCGTGCTGGCGCTGTTCGAGGGCGTCGCGACCGGGGCCGCCGACGGCTACGCGCGGATCGCCGGCCGCCCCGCCGCGGTGCTGCTGCACCTGGGCCCGGGCCTGGCCAACGGGCTGGCTAACCTGCACAACGCGCGGCGGGCGCGCAGCCCGGTCGTGGTGATCGCCGGCGGGCACGCGACCGGTCATGTCCGCTACGACGCGCCGCTGCAGTCCGACATCGAGGCGATCGCGCGCACGGTTTCGGGCTGGGTGCACACCGGCGGCACCACCCGCGAGCTGGCCAGGGACGCGATGCGGGCGGTGGCGGCCGCCGGGCGCGGCCAGATCGCGACGCTGGTGCTGCCCGCCGACGTGTCCTGGAGTGACGGCGCGGCGTGCGCGCCTCCCCGGCTCGCGCCGCCCCCGGAAACGCCCGGCGACGGGCAGGTCCAGGCGGTGGCCGGGCTGCTGGACGCAGCCGGCCCGGCGGCCGGCGCGGCAGTGCTGCTGCTGGGCGGGCCAGCGCTGACCGAGCGCGGCCTGCGGGCCGCCAGCCGGATCGCCGTCGCCACCGGCGCCCGGCTGATCGCCGAGACGTTCCCGGCCCGGATGGACGGCGGCGCCGGAGTCCCGGAGGTGCCCCGGCTGGGCTACCTGGCCGAGCAGGCCAGCGCGCAGCTGGCCGGCGCCCGGCAGCTGATCCTGGCCGGGGCCCGCGCGCCGGTGTCGTTCTTCGCCTACCCCGGCCAGCCGAGCGACCTGGTACCGGATGGCTGCACGGTGACCGAGCTGGCGGCCGCCGATCAGGACGCCGAGGCCGCGCTGGAGCTGCTGGCCGGGAAGGTGGCCGCCGGGGCCAGGCCGGCACTGGCGGCGGCGTCCGCGCCGACGCCGCCGGACGGGCCGCTGTCGGTATCCGGCCTGGCCGCCGCGATCGCCGCGACGCTGCCCGACGGCGCCATCGTCGCCGACGAGGCCAACACCTCCGGGGTGGCGCTGCGCCCGGCGCTGGCCACCGCCGCCCGGCACACCGTGCTCGCGCTGACCGGCGGGGCGATCGGGCAGGGCATGCCCGTCGCGACAGGCGCCGCGATCGCCGCCCCGGACCGGCCGGTGCTGTCGGTCGAGGCCGACGGCAGCGCCCTGTACACGATCCAGGCGCTGTGGACCCAGGCCCGTGAGCAGCTCAACGTCACGACCGTGCTGATCAACAACGCGGCGTACGCGATCTTGCGGATGGAGCTGGCCCGCACCGCGGCCGGCCAGGCGGGCCAGCGGGCGGCGAGGATGCTGGACCTGTCCGGCCCGACGCCGGACTTCACGCAGATCAGCGAAGGGCTGGGGGTTCCTGCGGTCCGCGTCACGACGGCCGGCGAGCTGAGCCGCGAGCTGCGCCGCTGCTACGCCGAGCCGGGCCCGCACCTGATCGAGGCGATCGTCCCGCCCGTCTGGCCCTGACCCGCTCCAGCCGCGCGCGAGCCCTTCGCCGGCCGGGCACGGCATCGGAGAACAGCCGGGCCGGCAGTGGCCCGCACGTCACGGGCGGCAGCCAGGACATGGCCTGCGACTCGCGGTGTGCCAGCCCGGTGCGGCGCACGTCACCGGTCAGGTCTTCCTCATCCTGCGCGGCTGGCGTGCCCGGTTGACTTCAAGAAGACTTGAAGTCCTAGCGTCGGGGCATGCAACGGCACCAGCACGACACGACCCAGCCCGCCCGGCTCGGCCTCGGGACCGTCGGTCTCGCGCTGAATGTCTCGGACCGCTACCTCGAGGAGGCGGCCGAGGCCGAGCGGCTGGGCTACTCCGCGATCTGGCTGCCCGGCGGCCAGCTGGACCGGCTCAGCCGGCTCACCGATGTGCTGCGAGCCACCAGGACGGTCCCCGTCGCGCCCGCCATCATCCCGCTCGACGTCTACTCCGCCGGCGAGGTCGCCGCGGTCTACGCGCAGGCCGAGGCCATCGCGCCCGGCCGGCTGCTGGTCGGGCTCGGCGGCCCGCAGCAGCCCCGGCCGATGCGCGCGCTGCGCGCCTTCCTCGACGAGCTCGACCACGCCGAGCCGCCCGTGCCCGCCGGGCGCCGGCTGCTGGCCGCGCTCGGCCCGCGCAAGCTGGAACTGGCCCGCGACCGGGCAGCGGGCGCTGTGCCCCTGCTGGTCACGCCGGACTACGTCCGCTCCGCCCGCGCGCTCCTCGGCGCCAGCGCCGCGCTGATCATCGACCAGATGGCGGTCCTGGACACCGACCCCGGGCGGGCGCGCGAGACCGCGCGCCGCCCGCTGCGGTTCCTGTCCGGGGTGGCCGGCTACCGGGAGCATTTCGCCCGGATGGGATTTACCCAGAACGAGACAACCGAGCTCGCCGACCGCCTCGTCGACGAGCTGGTGGCCTGGGGTGACCCCGAGTCCATCGCGGCGCGGGTCGGCGCTCACCTGGACGCCGGCGCCGACCATATCAGCCTCAATGTGCTCAGCGAGGCGGGCCAGCCAGGCCCGGCGCAGGCGGCCCGCCAGCTGGCGGGCCTGCTGCCGGGATTGGTGCGTTAATAGGGGTTTAAGACGGTCTGTTATGAGCAATAGGTCAGAGTTGTGATCTTTCGCTGACCTGTCCGAGGTGCTCATGCGTCGTGTGATTGGCATTCCCGTCCTGTCTGCCCTGACCGCCGCCGCCCTGGCCGTTCCGTCGCTCGCCAGCGCCGCGCCCGGCCATCCGGCCGCCACCACGAAACAACCAGTTGCGACCGGGACCGGGGGCGGTGTCGCGTCCATGGACCTGAACGCGAGCAGAGCCGGAATCGACGTGCTGAAACGCGGCGGGAATGCCGTTGACGCGGCGGTCGCGACAGCCAGCGCGCTGGGCGTGACCATTCCGTTTGTCGCCGGACCCGGCGGCGGCGGGTTCATGGTGATCTACCTGGCCAGGACGCATCAGGTGGTGACCATCAACGGCCGGGAGACCTGCCCGGCGGCCTGCACGGCCACCATGTTCACCGACCCGGAGACCGGGCAGCCGCTCGGCTACGACTACGCCTCCGACCAGCCCCTGGCCACCGGGGTCCCGTCCATGGTGGCCACCTGGGCGAAGGCGCTGCAGCTGTACGGGCGGCACAGCCTGGCCGCCGACCTGCAGCCGGCCATCCAGGTCGCCCAGCGCGGATTCCGCGTCGACGCCGACTTCCAGCAGCTCACCCAGTCCGACCTGCCCGAGCTGCAGGCCTACCCGGCCAGCCGCAAGCTGCTGCTGACCAAGGCGGGCGACCCGCTGCCGGTGGGCACCCGGCTGCGCAACCCGGACCTGGCCCGCACCTACCAGCTGCTGGCCCGCTACGGCCCGTCCTACCTGTATAACGGGCCCCTGGGCCGGGCCATCGTGCAGGCCGACGACCACCCCGTGCTGACTCCGGGCCAGACGGTCGTGCAGCTGCCGGGCATCCTGAAGATGAGCGACCTGCGTGCCTACCGGGCACGGGTGCAGGCGCCGACCCACGTGCGCTACCGCGGGCTGGACATCTACAGCATGGGGGCGCCGTCCAGCAGCGGCACCACCGTCGGCGAGGCGCTGAACATCCTGAGCAAGTGGAACCTGTCCGCCGAGCCGCGGGCCACGGCGCTGTTCCACTACCTGGAGGCCTCCCGGCTGTCCTACGCCGACCGCAACGCCTACGTCGGCGACCCGCGGTATGTGCACGTGCCGCAGCAGGCGCTGCTCAGCAAGGCGTTCGCCGCGACCCGGGCGTGCCTCATCCACGACACGGCGCTGGCCTCGCCGGCCGCGCCGGGCAACCCGGTCCCGCCGTATCAGGGCTGCTCGGACTCCGGGACGACAGCGGCCCCCGTCACCAACGAGGGCCTGCACACCAACAACATCGTCACCGAGGACAAGTGGGGCAACATCGTCGCCTACACCAACACCATCAACTTCTTCGGCGGCAGCGGCCAGACCGTGCCCGGCTACGGGTTCCTGCTCAACAACGAGATGACCGACTTCGACTTCGCGCCGCCGGCGTCCGGGCCCGCTGACCCCAACCTCCCGGCCGGCGGGAAGCAGCCGCGGTCCAGCATGGGCCCGGCCATCGCCCTGCGCGGCCAGCAGCCGGTCTTCAGCGTCGGCGCCGCCGGCGGCTCGACCATCATCGAGACGATCCTGCAGACCATCCTCAACCACGTGGACTTCGGCATGTCGCTGCCGGCGGCGCTGGCGGCCCCGCGGGTGGCGCAGACCAACTCGGCCAGCTCGAAGGCCGAGCCCGACTTCTACACCAGTGCCCTGGCCCAGCAGCTGACCAGCGAGTTCGGCGAGCAGTTCACCGAGGCAACCGGCCCGATCCTGCCGCTGGACTACTACCCCGGCGACGCGACGGCGCTGCAGATCCTCAGCCACGGGCGCGTCCAGACCATCGCCGAGCCGGTCCGGCTGGGCGGCGGCAGCGCCCTGGTGGTGCACCCGGAGCGCTGATCACCGGCGCCTGACCGGCGCGCCTGACTGGGTTCGCTCGCTGCGGCGGCCCGGGCCTCAGCCCGGGCCGCCGTAGCCGAGCCGGGGGCGATCGCATAATGAAGGATGCCCGCGATTGATGAGCTTTCGTCCGAGCTGGACGCACTGCGCGAGCAGTGCACGCACTTCCTGGCCGGCCACGGCCCGGTGACCGCCGAGGCGATTTTGGCCAGCATCCCGGCCTCGACGGTCCCCGACCGGTACGGCGCCGGGGGCGCCGTCGCCGAGCTCGAGGCGGAGGTGGCCGGACTGCTGGGCAAGCCGGCCGCCGCGTTCCTGCCCAGCGGCACGATGGCGCAGCAGGCGGTACTGCGGGTACACGCCGACCGGCGGCAGCGGCGCACGATCGTGTTCCACCCGATGTGCCACCTGGACCGCCACGAAGGGCAGGCCTACCAGCGGCTGCACGGGCTGGCCGGGCGGCGGGCCGGCGAGCCGGACCGGCTGCTGGCCCTGGCCGACCTGGAGGCGGTCGCTGAGCAGCCCGGTGCCCTGGTCATCGAGCTGCCGCAGCGTGACATCGGCGGCCAGCAGCCGGACTGGGCTGACCTGCAGGAGCAGGTGGACTGGGCGCGCAGCCGCGGTGCCGCGGCACACCTGGACGGCGCGCGGCTGTGGGAGTCGGCCGTCGGCTACGGCCGGCCGCCCGCGGAGGTCGCGGCCCTGTTCGACACCGTGTACGTGTCGTTCTACAAGGGCATCGGCGCGCTGCCGGGCTGCTGCGTGGCTGGCCCGGCGGACGTCCTGGCCGAGGTGCGGGAGTGGCGCGAGCGCATGGGCGGCACCCTGTACGGCCTGTGGCCCGGCGCTGCCTCGGCGCTGACCTGCCTGCGCCGCCGCCTGCCGCTGATGCCGGCCTACCTCCGCCATGCCCGCGAGATCGCCGCCGCGCTGCGTGAGGTGCCAGGCGTCCGGGTCGTGCCGGATCCCCCGCAGGCGCCGATGATGCACCTGCTGCTGAGCACCACCAGGGACGGCTTTACTGCGGCCGCCCGGCAGGTGGCAGCCGAGCACCGGATCTGGACCTGGCCGTCGGCCATGACGACCGGCGACCCCGGGGTCCAGCGCGTCGAGCTGTCGGTCGGCGACGCGACTTGCGCGCTGGCCCCGGGCCAGGTCGGGGACGTGATCGCCGCGCTGGCCGCGCCGCCGCCGGACTGATCAGGCTGCCGCGCGGGGTGGCGTCCCCGGCGGCGCGGTGGTCGCCGGCCGCCGACGGCGGGCCAGCAGCAGCGCGACCACGAGCAGCACGAGGCCGGCCACGATGGCGCCGCCGAATCCCGCCAGCTTGACCGTGGAGTGCTGAGCGGCGCTGATCGCCGGCTGCGGGCCGGCCCCGAACCGGGCGGCCGGGCTCTGGACCGCGCCGCCCGGCGCGGCGGTCCGGCGCAGCTTCAGCAGGCGCCGCGCGGCATGCAGCGCGCCTTGCGGGTTCAGCAGGCCGAAGCCCCGCTTGGCCGAGTAGCCGCCAGCGGGATGGTAGCTGGCCGAGGTGGCCAGCGCCCGGGCCACCAGCGCGGGCGGGATGTGCGGGTACACCGACTTGATCAGCGCGACGGTCCCCGCCACCCAGGCGATCGTCGCGTAGTTGCCCCACGCGGTGTACGGGACGCTGCCCGGGCCGGTGGCGACCAGCGTGTTGGCGGGAGCGGTGACCACGACGGAGTAGTTGGCGGGCCAGCGCGGCTCATGCGCGGGACTGGGCAGGCCGCTGATGACGGTGCCGCTGAAGTTGATGACGCCCGGCAGGTCATCGGGGACCTGCAGGGCGTTCGGGCGATGACCCCACACCGAGCTGCCGCCGAGGACCACGACGTTCCGGGAAATCGCGTAGGCGACCGCCGAGGCCAGTGCCGTCTCGGTGCCGGGACCCGGATAGCCGGACTCAAAGGTCACGATGACCTTGGCACCGTGCCGGACGGCGTACCGGATGCCCCTGGCCTCCAGCGCGTCCCAGGTTCCCTCGCGCTGGTATTTTGCCGCGTCGTGCCCGCCGTAGTCGACCACCGGCACCGACAAGATGCGCGCCGCGGGCGCCCGGCCGATCGTCCCGAACACCTGGCTGCTGGTCGGGCCGCTGCCGGCGATGAGCGAGGCGAGCACGGTGCCGTCGGTGGACAGCCCGCTGGGGTCGGGGACAAGGTCGGGCCCGGTGATGAGCTTGCCGGACAGGCCGGACACGCTATCGATGTGCGTGGCCAGCACGGCGACGGTGACGCCGCCGCCCTTGGTGATCTGCCAGGCCTTCTGCACCTCGCTGACGAAGCGGTCCTTGGCGCTGGCCGGGATGCCGCCCGCGACGGAGCGGGCGCCCGCCGAGGCAGCGGCGGACCGGGCCGCGGCGGCCGATGCCCTGGCGGCTGCGGCTGCGGTCGCGGCCACCGCCGACCGGTTCGCGGCCGAGGCCGGTCCGGCCGATGCGGCCGGGGCGGCGGCCAGCGCGCAGATCAGCACGGCGCAGCCGGCTGCGGCCAGGACACGCGCCCGCCTCAGCATGAGATGTCCTTCATCGTGCAGGGACTCCCGTGAGCGGACAGCACGACGCCAACCTGGTCCAGGACTCCCAGGCCCAGGGCGGCCAGTTCCTCATTGCCGCGGGCAGCGTGGCCAGGCTCGCCGTCGGCGTAGCCGGCAGCAAAGACCAGCAGGTACGGGCCGGCCGCCTGCGCGCCGGCCCGGGCGCGCTGGGCGGCGTGAAACCGCCCGGCGATCGTCCCGCTGAACGCCAGCGGGCGTCCTCCGGCGTGGGCGGCCGATAGCCGGGACATCGCCTCGCTGGCGGCCTGCGGCGACGGCATGACGGCGACCCCCGCGGTCAGGAGCAGGGTGCCGGAGGCATCCACGTACGTAGCCCGCAGCAGCGTCCGGCAGCCCGCGCCGACCTTAGCCAGGGCGGTCGGGCCGAATCCGGCCGCGCACGAGACCGGCCGGCCGATGCCCACCAGCCGCGCCGTCGACTTGACATTCTGCGCGGTCCGGTAGCCGATGGTGGCCGGGAAGATCTTCCCGGCGGGCAGGTGCTGCCAGCGGCCGGCGATCTCCTGGCGCAGCGCCGCCTGGACCTCGGCGTGCGTCGGCGCGCGGCCCAGCTCTCTGGTCAGCGCCAGGCCGCCACCGCCGACGCCGGCCAGGCCCAGCACGGCGACCACGATGATGGCCAGCCAGCGGCCGGCCCCGCGCCGCCGCGGCGGTGCCCCGGCCGGCCCGGTCGCGGACCATGGCACCGGGCTGGTGGCGAATCCGCCGGGCACCGGCTCGGTCCCGTAGCCGGCCCCAGGCATGGGCGCCGTGCCGTAGCCGGGCTCCGGTGTCGTGCCGTAGCCGGGAGCGGCCGGGGTACCGTAGCCCGGCTGCGGTGCCGTCCCGTACCCGGGAGCGGCTGAGGTGCCGTAACCGGGCTGCGGTGCCGTGCCGTACTCGGGAGCGGCACGGTAACCAGGCTCCGGCGCGGCGGGCGGCGGCCAGGCCGCGGGCGGCACGGCTGACGACGCCGGGTAGGACCCGGACGCAGGCGCAGCGTGCCGGGGGCCGGCCGGCCGGGCCTCGGGCGGACCGGGAGCTGGCGCACGCGTCCAGGGATCCCAGGCCGGTGCGGGCTGGGTCGCGGCCGAGCCGGGATCGGGCGGCGGCGGCCATCGGTCGGGAGCGCCAGGTTCGGGAGCGTCAGGCTCGGGCGCGCCGGGGGTGTCGGTCATTTCAGTACCTCGGGAAGGGGTGACTGCTAGCGGGGCTGAACATCAGGGGGCGGCCGGCGGGGCCAGGCGGGCCGGCCTGCGCGCAGCAGCCCGGCGCCGCCGGCGGCGCACCGTCAGGGCGATGACGGTGGCCACGAAGCACAGCAGCGCCGCGGCGGCGATGGCGCTCGTCGCGGCGATCCGGGCCAGGTCACGGGGCACGACCACGACGGGGCCAGCAGGGCCGCCGCCGAAGTGGGCTCCGGCCGCCAGGCCGGCCGGGCGCGCGGCCTGGCCGGCGAGCCGGCCGGCCCTGGCCAGCGCGGCGGCGGCGTCTGCCTCGCCGAACCCGGTGGCCGTGCTGTAGCCGCGGTGCGGAACGCGGCGGGCCGAGCCGACGATCGCCTGGGTGACCAGCGCCGGGCTCAGCCGCGGGTACTTCGACCGGATCAGCGCGGCCACGCCGGCGACCAGCGCCGACGCCGGGCTGGTCCCGCTGCCGCGCAGGTAGGCGCGGCCGGGCCCGTCGCCCACGACGCCGACGCCCGGCGCGGAGATCACGACCGAGGAGTTCTGGTCGGAGAACGATGCCCGCTGGCCGCCCGCCGAGACCGCCGCGACGGAGATGACCCCGCTGAACGAGGCCGGGTAGGAGTACGGCGTGTAGCGGCCGCCCGACTGACCGTCGTTGCCGGCCGCGGCGACGACCACCACGTTGCGGCTCACCGCGAAGCCGATGGCCTGCCGCATGCTCCTGGTCGCGACCGTGGAGCCCAGGGACATGTTGATCACGCTCGCCCCGTGCCGGACGGCGTAGCGGATCCCGCTGGCGATCGCGTCGTAGTAGTCGGCGTTCTCGTTGTACACGCCGAAGCCGGGCTCGGAGTCGTCGAGGATGACCCGGACCGACAAGATCCTGGCCTGCGGCGCGACGCCGATGACGCCCTCGGCGCGGCCGGGGCCGTTGCCGCGGCCGGCGATCAGGGAGGCGATGTAGGTGCCGTGCAGGTGCGGCGGCTGGTACCCGGCCGGGTCCGCGCCGCGGGTGTAGTCGGGCCCGGTGGTGACGACGCCGGGCAGGTCCAGTGCGGCGGGGTCGGCACCGGTATCCAGGACCGCGACGGTCACGCCGCTGCCGCGGCTGGCCCGCCACGCGGCCGGCACCCTCATGGCCCGCAGGACGGCCAGGTCAGCCGAGCGCGCCTGCTGACCGACGTCCTGCGCGGCCGCGCCGGCCGCCGGGATTCCCAGCAGGCCGGCCGCCGGGACGGCCAGGGCGAGCAGCAGCGCGGCCCGGCGGGCCCGGGCCGGCGCCCGGCCGCGGCGAGCGCGCGGCGCGGTCAGCATGCCCACTGCGGGCTCGCGCAGTTCACGGTGGCCGGGACGGTGAGCGGCCGGGCGATCTGCCCCGCCAGCTGAGCAGCGGGCGCGAAGGCCGAGGGCCGGCGCTGCCCGCCGCGCGGCTCCCCGTCGGCGTACCCGGCGATAGTGAGAATCACGAACGGGCCGCCGCGCCGCACGGTGGCCCGCTGGCCCGCGGCCGGACGGAACCGGGCGCTGGCGGTACCCGCGAGGGCCAGCGGGCGCAGCGCGCGGAACCGGGCCCCCCGCCCGGTCAGGCTGGCCGAGAACGCCGTGGCGTGCCGGGCGTCGGGAAACGCGAGGAC
>DASUBV010000371.1:0-6006 GCA_035763085.1 Streptosporangiaceae bacterium
CAGTACGGCACGGACGGCGAGCAGAGCGAGCGGGACATGCCGCCGCGCCGGGTCAGCCGCCTGATCTACCGGCTCAACGGCGCCGGGTGGACCTCCGACCGGCCGGCCCGGGTGTTCGTCGTGCCCGCGGACGGGTCCGCGCCGCCGCGGCCGGTCACCCCCGGCCCGTTCCAGGCGGCCGGCCTGGCCTGGTCGCCCGACTCGCGGTCGCTCGCCTTCGGGTCCGGGCGGCATGAGACCTGGGACCTGGACCTGGCCCAGGACCTGTACACGGTCCCGGCTGACGGCAGCGCCGGGCCCGTCCGGGTCACCGGCGGCGGCCTCGGCTGGAGCCGCCCGGCGTGGTCACCGGACGGCTCCCGGCTGGCCGCCTACCTGAACCCGACGCCGCTGGAGAGCCCCCGCCACCACCAGGTCGCGGTGGTCGACGTCGCCACCGGCAAGCACCAGGTGCTGACCGCCGCCCTGGACCGCAACTGCGCCCCGCTCGGCGCCGGCATCGCGCCGGCCTGGATCGGCGGGCGGCTGCTGTTCAGCGTCGAGGATCACGGCGGCGTGCACCTGTACCAGGTCAGCGCGGACGGGACGGGCGACCCGGAGCTGCTGGCCGGCGGCCAGCGGTGGATCGCCGGGTGGCACTGGGCCGGCGGGACGCTCGCCTTCGTGGCCGCCACCCCGCTGTCACCCGGCGAGGTCGTGGCCCGCCCGCTCGGCGACGGCCCGGCCCCGGCGGCCGCCGGGGCTGCCGAGCGCACGCTGACCAGCCTGACCGCGCCATTTGCGGCCCGGGTCGGCCTGGCCATGCCGGAGCGGTTCACGGCCCGGTCGGCAGACGGCACCGAGGTCGAGTGCTGGGCCATCGCGCCCGCCGTGGCCGAGCCCGGCACCCGGTACCCGACACTGCTGAACGTGCACGGCGGCCCGTTCGCCCAGTACGGCTACCGGTTCTTCGACGAGTTCCAGCTCCAGGCCGCGGCCGGGTTCGGGGTCATCTACTGCAATCCCCGCGGCAGCTCGGGCTACAGCGAGGCGTGGGGCCGGGCCATCCGCGGCCCCGAGTGCGCCAGCGACCCCGGATCGGGGTGGGGCAGCGTCGACTTCGCCGACGTGATGGCGTGCGCGGACACGGCGTGCGAGCAGTTCGGCTGGGCTGACCCGGACCGGCTGGGCATCCTGGGCGGCTCCTACGGCGGCTTCATGACCTCCTGGACCGTCGGCCACACCAGCCGGTTCAAGGCAGCGTGCTCGGAGCGGGCCTGCAACAACCTGCTGACCATGGAGCACACCGCCGACATCGCCGGGTTCATCCGCAGCTACGTGGGCGTCGACCACCTGAGCAACCCGGCTGAGTACCTGCGCCAGTCGCCGGTCAGCTACGCGAAGGACATCACCACCCCGCTGCTGATCCTGCACTCCGAGCAGGACCTGCGCTGCCCGGTCAGCCAGGCCGAGGAGCTGTTCGTGGCGCTGCGGATGCTGGGCCGCGAGCCGGTCATGTACCGGTTCCCGGCCGAGAGCCACGAGCTGAGCCGGTCCGGCGCGCCCCGGCACCGGATCATGCGGGCCGAGCTGATCCTCGACTGGTTCCGGCAGCACCTGGCCGGCAGCCCGGCCGCCGCGGACACGGCGCCAGGCACCTGACCGCCCGGCCGCCGCCTGGCGTCGTCACGACGCTGGGCGGGCGGGCCGGCCCAGGATCTCCTCGACCTGGCCGGCCGCGGCGAGCAGGGCCGCATCCGCGCCGGGCAGCGCCGAAAGCTGCAGGCCGGCCGGCATCCCCTCCGGGGCCGGCCCGCAGGGCAGCGAGATGGCCGGGGCGCCGGTCACGTTGTAGGGCTGCTCAAACTGGCCGCCATCGCTGCCGGGCGACTCCCCGGCCCGCGGGGCGACCCACGGCATGACCGGGCCGAGCAGGACGTCAACCCCGGCATAGGCGGCCGCCGCGGCGGGCCGCAGTTCCTCGCGGCGGCGGCAGGCGGCCGCGTAGTCGGCCGTGCTGACCTGCTCGGCCTGGCGCAGCAGGGCCAGCGTGCCCGGCCCGAAGTGGCCGGGATCGCGCTGTACCTGGTCGCGGTGCACCTGCCACGCCTCGGCCAGGAAGATCACCTCCATCAGCTCGCCCGCCGCGGCCAGCGCGCGGCCATCGGCCTCGGTCACGGTCACCGACGGCGCGGCCCGCAGCGCGGCGATGGCGCCGGCCAGCGCGGCGGCCACGCCCGGCGTGATGACGGGATCGGCCAGCTGGCCGGCGAGCACGCCGACCCGCAAGCTGGCCGCCGGCGCCGCCGCTGGCTGCCCGGTCAGCGCGCCGAAGACGCGCGCGGCCGTGGCCACGTCCGCGGTCAGCAGGCCCAGGTGGTCCAGGGACGGCGCCAGCAGCTGCACGCCGGTGAGGTCCAGCGCGCCGTGCGTCGGCTTGAATCCCACGACGCCGCAGTAGCAGGCCGGGCCGCGGACCGAGCCGCCCGTGTCGGTGCCCAGCGCGGCCGCGCACACCCCGGCCCCGACCAGCGCCGCTGACCCGCTGCTCGACCCGCCCGGCGTGCGCGCCGGGTCGAGCGGGTTGCGGGTCGCGGGCAGCTCCGGGTGCTGGTGCCCGGCCGCGTACTCCAGCATCGACGTGGTCGCGAACACCTCCGCCCCGGCCGCGCGCAGCGCGGCGATCACCGGCGCGTCCGCCGCGGCCGGGGCGCCGCGCATGGCGGCCGGGTTGCCGTTGCCGCGCGGCAGCCCGGCGATGTCGATCATGTCCTTGACCGCGACGGCCAGACCCGCCAGCGGCCCGCCCGCCGCCCGCGGCGGTGCCGGGATAACGCTGACCACGGCATTCAGCGGGCGGCCCAGCCGCTCGGCGCGCTCGCACGCCGCCAGCAGCTCCAGGTTCGCCACGCTGACCTCCCGCTCGCCGCGCTCGATGGCCCGGATCAGCTCGGTCACGTACCCGGTGAGCGGGCCGGCCAGCTCCGACAGCTGCCCGTCGACCTCCGTCTTGCGGCGCCGGACGACCAGGTCGCGGTAGATCCCGCTGTGCGACTTGGCGCTGTTGCGGTTGAACACCGCGAGCCGGGCCAGCGACCCCTCCAGGTCGCCGGGCTCGAACCCGTCGAAGGGCTCCGGCCGCACCGGGGCCTGGGCGAGCACCTCACGGGCGAGGGCCAGCATGAGCGGCTGCCAGCGCGGGTCCGCCAGGCTGCCGGCGATCGGCAGCGGCGACACCGCCCCGGCGAACAGCATCGCCCCGTAGGCCTCCTTGGCCCACAGGTAACCCATGATGTTCTGCGTCGGCTCCGCCCACGGCAGCGCCGCGGCCAGCTCGGCGACCCGCGGGGTGATCGCGCCGCCGGCCGGCTCGCCGACCCGGAACGTGCCGATGTTGCCCTGCAGGATCCGGCCGGGCGCCATCAGGTCGGCGCCGAAGTTCACGAATGAGGCGAGGTAGGCATCCGGCCCGGTCACGTCCGTGATGGCGCTGGCCGTGAGCCCGTTCTGGAAGCTGACCACGTAGCCGTCGGTGTGCAGTCTGCCCCGCAGCAGCTCCGCCGCCTGGGCGGTGTGGTGGCTCTTCACCGCGATCGCGACCCGGCGCAGCCGGCCCGGCAGCCCGTCCGGGGTCACCGCCTTCGCCGGGACGGTGAAGTTTGCCACCGGCCCCTCGATGGTCAGTCCGCCAGCGTTAATCGCGCCGACATGATCCTGGTCCGCGTCGCACAGCAGCACGTCGTGCCCGTCCCGGATCAGGTAAGCGCCGATCGTCCCGCCGATGGCCCCGGCCCCGATGATGGTCAGCTCCACTGACTAGCCCTGCCTCATCTCGTTCTGCCGTCCGGGCAGCCTGCAGTCCGCTCTCGGCAATCCGGGCAGTATCCGCACTGGTTTCTGATCATGCACGATCATGGTCAGCACGGCGGAATCGGGCCGCACAGGGTTTCTCGTTTTGTCGACTCCCCCGGTTCCGGGCGAGCACGGGAGGCAGCATGTGCTCGGTACGAGCGTGGTGGAAGGCGGCGGCCGGCGCAGCCGGCGTGCTGCTGGCGGCCGCTTCCCCGCAGGCCGCTCACGGTGATGTTTCGCCGTGGTGGCGCAGAACGTGAGCGCGTAGTCCTGAATCTGCCCATTACCCGCGGCGGCCCGCTGCCTTGCCCGGACTGCACGGACCCAGCCACCGTCGCCCGGCCAACCGTCCGGCGAGGCGGTCAGAATCAGCGGACCCGCTGGCGGCCGGCCACACAGGCCACCGCAGCGGCGGCGTTCTCGATGAGGCTACACGCAGTGCCGCCGAACGGGTACAACTGACCGCATGCGTGTATCCGACAATGGTTCGCGGCCGGAACTCGTCATCTTCGACCTGGACGGCACGCTGTATCCGCGGGAGCGGTACGTCGACCTGGTGCTTGACGTGATCAGCCGCGGCCTGGTCGAGCTGAGCAGGGCCACGGCCGATGCCGCCC
The DNA here is from genome assembly GCA_035763085.1 of Streptosporangiaceae bacterium. Classification (GTDB taxonomy): domain Bacteria; phylum Actinomycetota; class Actinomycetes; order Streptosporangiales; family Streptosporangiaceae; genus DASUBV01. The sequence continues at coordinate 4,449 of DASUBV010000371.1, forward strand.
GCAGCCGGGTCGCGCTGTTGCGTTCAATGATGGAGGAGGACTGGGATGGCACGTCGACAACCGCGTTCATGGTCGCCGAGGGCGTCGACGCGACGGAGTGGCGCGATTTTCGGACCGAGCACCTGGACATTGCGAGTGGGCTGACACCCGACGACCTGGTCGTGGGCCAGATCGTGCACCTGCGCCGGCACGCGCCCGTTGCCCTGCTGACGAACAACACGCGCGCGCTAACCGACCAGATCCTGCAGAAGATCGGCTTTCCGGGTGACGCGTTCGACGCGATCATCAGCGCCGAGGATGTCGGCGCGAGCCCTAAACCGTCCCCTGCGGCGTTCCAGGCGGTGATCGGCCGACTTGGCGTGCCAGCCAGGGATACCTGGAGCATCGGCGACCGATACGACATCGACGTCGCTCCCCTGGCCGCGCTCGGCGGTGCCGGCGTGACAGTGTCAGGCCCCGCCGAGATCGGCGGCGCCATCGCCTTTCTCATCGACCGGTCGGCCGGCGTCCTGGATCGGCAACCCTGACGCCTTCCGAGACCTGCGGGCGCATGGAACACTCTTGTCGTGACGATCCTCATCGGGCTTCTCAGCGCGGCATTCGGCGCCACCCTTGGGGCGATCACGACCTTCCTGACGACCCGGTCCGCGATGCGCCTCGGCCTGGAACACGAATACGACAAGACGCTGCGTGACATCAGGCTGAAGGGTTACCAGCGACTGTTCCACCTGACCGCGCAGATACCCCGCCACTGGCTGCTGACGCCCGAACCGTCGCGAGCCGAGCTGAGGGAGATCCGCACTTCGTTCCACGACTGGTATTACCACGCGGACGCACACGGCATGTTCCTCGCCAGCGACTCCAAGAGTGCATACATCACGCTGATGAACACCCTCGACGCGGCTCTGTTCGAGATCTCCCCCAGCGGCGACACCAAGCTCTGCGACCGGCCAGACTCGAAGCTATCTCCCGAGGAAAGCCACCGCCTCCTGGAGCTAGCCAGCGACCTGCGTCACCAGCTCGCGGCCGACATCGGCGCTGCAAATCCGCCTCGTACCCGCTCGCACTCGCCAGCCCCGACCGTCCCGTCGCTTGGCCCCGTCCCCCATGACACCTGGTGATGATCGCCAATGCGAGAGGGCGGCGACGCGCCGAACCATGGCTTACCCGTCCGCTTGCCAAACCAGGGCCCGTTCCAATCGCGGCTGGCCGGAATAGACCCCGCATTATCTGCTTGTGAACCCGGGCGGTAGAGCCAGGTGACGTGGTCGCCGCATGCCCCGAATCCAGCCCTCGCCGCTCACCTCGCATCGCCCGGCGCTCCCCTGGCGGCCAGGCTGGCTGCCCTGGTGTCAAGGTTCGACGTCATAACCTTTGACATCTAAGTGTTTGCCTTCTATGGTTCTGAACAGGAGACCAGGAGGCACCGGAATGCACGGCAACCCCGCCCCAGAGCCCGCGATCATGGTCCGCGACCTGCGCAAGAGCTACGGCAAGGTGACCGCCCTGGACGGGCTGAGCCTGGCCGTGGCGCCGGGCAGCATCACCGGCCTGCTCG
>DASUBV010000372.1:0-4760 GCA_035763085.1 Streptosporangiaceae bacterium
GGGGTGAAGCCGTAGCAGGCCATCCCCAGCCGGGCGAACTGCTTGGCGTCGGTGCCGCCGCTCATGCAGTACGGGACGACGGTCCCGCCGGGATCCTCGGCCAGCAGCGCCGCGGTCATCGCGGCGACCACCGGCCGGTCCAGCGGCGCCGCCACCGGCGGCTCGCAGTGCAGGTACTCCCAGCTCACCTGCGGCCCGGTCAGCTCATCGAGGGTCTTGCTGAACTCGTCCTCATAGCCCGCCAGCACCCGGCCGTCGACGTAGCCGACCGCCTCGCCGGGGATCACGTTGACCTTGTAGCCCGCCTGCAGCATCGTCGGGTTGGCGCTGTTGCGCACGGTCGCCGCGACCAGCTCCCCGGCCCGGCCCAGCCCGGCCAGCGGCGCGGCCGGGTCGGGCTGCCCGTCGCCGCCCGGCCCGACCGCGGCGGTGATCGCGGCGATCGCCGCCTGGACGGCCGGGATCAGCCGCACCGGCCACTCGTGGGCGCCGATCCGGGTGATGGCCCGGGCCAGCTCGGTCACGGCGTTGTCCCCGTTGGGCTTGGCGCCGTGCCCGGCCCGGCCCCGCGCGGTCAGCTTCAGCCACGCCGTGCCGCGCTCGGCCGAGGCCAGCGGGTACAGCCTGATGCCGGGCCCGGCGTGGAAGGTGAAGGCGCCGGACTCCCCCACCGCCTCGGTGCAGCCCTCGAACAGCGCGGGGTGGCGCTCGACCAGCCACCGGGCGCCGTAGCTGGCGGTGTCCTCCTCGTCGGCGGTGAAGGCCAGCACGATGTCGCGCGGCGGCCGGCGCCCGGACCTGGCCCACTCCCGCACCACCGCCAGCACGACGGCGTCGGCGTTCTTCATGTCCACCGCGCCGCGGCCCCACAGCACGTTGTTGCGCAGCTCGCCGGCGAACGGCGGTGCCGACCAGGCGGCGGCGTCGGCGGGCACCACGTCCAGGTGCCCGTGCACGAGCAGTCCGTCCGCGGCGGGATCGGTGCCGCCGATCCGTGCCACCACGTTGGCCCGGCCCGGCGCGGACTCCAGCAGCTGCGGCTGCAGGCCAGCCTCCGCCAGCCGGCTCGCCACGTACTCGGCGGCCTCGCGCTCCCGGCCATCGCCGCCGCCGCGGTTGGTGGTGTCGATCCGGATCAGGTCGGCGGCCAGCCCGGCCACCTCGCCGGCCGCTCCCGGCTCACCCATACGCGTCCTCGACCGCCGAGGAGATCATCGTGCAGACCACCTTGAACGTGCGGATCATCTCGGTCGCGCTGGGACTGGCGTACTCCACCAGCCGGTCAGCCGTCCGCCGCACGCCGGGCACGATCGCCGCGGCCTGGGCCAGCTGGGCGGCATCCACCTCGACCTGGACCCGGAACTGGCCGCCGGGCGGTGGCATGGGCCCGGCCCGCCCGGCCAGCTTCATCCCGGCCGCGGCGCCGGCCCGGATCGCGGCGGCCGACCTGGACGGCGGCAGGCAGACGGCTGAGTACCGGCTCACGCAGGTCTTGACCGGCACCGCGGGCGCGCGCGGCGCGTACCCGGCAGCATCGGCGCAGGTCCGGTCGTCGCCGGTGATCAGCACGACCGGCACGCCGAACTGGGCCGCGACGTGCGCGTTCAGCCGTCCCTCGCTAGCGTTCTCGCCGTTGAGCCGGACCGCGGTCACGGAGTTGGGCAGGTAGGTATGGGCCAGCACGCCCTCGGCCCCGGCGGCGGCGTGGTACCCGACGAAGGCCACCCCGTCGACGTCGCCGTGCTGAATGCCCTCGACCATGCTGAGGTCCTTGTGCCGGCCGGTGAGCATCTCGGCGCGCTCGTCGAGCTCTTCCAGCAGCAGGTTGCGCATCGTGGCGTGCGCCTCATTGATCAGCACCTCGGTGGCGCCGGCGTCGAAGAACCCGGCCACGGCGGCGTTCACGTCGGAGGTGAACATCTTCCGGCAGCGCTGCCACTGCTCGGTGCCGGGCTCGACGTCAGCGGGCCAGGTCACGCCAGTGGCGCCTTCCATGTCGGCGGAGATGAGGAGTTTCATGACGACCTGCCTGACGCGTGGCTTCCCGTTTCTGATGATCTTCCTGGCGGTCCCTGGCCAGCGGCCGGAACCAGCGGCGGGTCCAGCAGGCGCAGGGACCGGGCGGTGGCGTCCAGCTCGGCGGCGACGCCGACCGGGAAGCTCTGGAAGTACCCGCCGTGGCCGACATTCGCCCAGGCGATCATCGGGACGCCGAGGTCGCCGAGCCGCTCTTCCAGGATCTCCTGCACGGCCTCACGCTCGCCGCAGTTCGTGAACGTGCCGGTGATCACCCCGGCGACGCCGTCGAGGTAACCGGCCCGGCGCAGCTGGGTGAGCATCCGGTCCAGCCGGTAGTCCTCCTCGCTCTCCTCCTCGATGACCAGGATCCCGCCGCGCGCGGGCCAGCAGGTGTCGGTGCCGACGGAGGAGGCCAGCAGGGTCAGGCAGCCGCCCAGGGTGACGCCGCGGGCGATGCCGCCGTTGATGGTGACGGCACCGGGATAGCTGACCTGCGTGGCGCGCTCGGGCTGCATCAGGGTGCGGATCATGGAGCTGAACGAGTAGTGCGCCGTGCCGCCGCCGGAGCACACCATGGGGCTGAGCAGCGAGGCCCAGCCGAGCCGGGCGGCCACGGCTTCCAGGATGGCGGTGACGTCGGAGTAGCCGACCAGGATCTTGGGCGGCAGGCCGGCCAGCTCATCCCAGCTGGTCGCGGCGATGGTGCGCTGGGCGCCGGAGCCGCCGCAGGCGAAGATGATCCCGGCGATGCCGGGATCCAGCAGCGCGGCGCGCAGGTCGCCGGCCCGCAGCGCGTCGTCCCCGGCCAGGTAGCGGCGCATGCTGCCGGCATCGCGCGCGGAGCCGAAGACGACCGGGTCCAGCCCGGCGAACCGCAGCGCGTCCAGGCCGACGGCGAGACTGTCCTGGCCGGCGGGGCTGCTGATGGTCAGCACCGCGACCTTGTCGCCGGGCCGCAGCGCGGGCGGCCGGGCCAGCGATACGGGGCGCGCGGCCAGCCGGCCGTCCCCGGCAGCCTGGCTGCTCCCGCCCTGGCTGTCGGCGGCCTGCGGCTGGCTCCGCTGCCTCTTGCTGTTATCAGCCAGGGATCTCGCCGCGGCTGGCTGCTGGTGCCCGGCGGGCTCGCCTCCGGTCACGGCCGGGTCGTCTGCCACGGTCACGAAGCTGGGCTCCCCTCTGTCATCCTGGTCAGCCTGTCATCCCGGTCAGCCTGTCATCCTGATCAGCCTGTCATCCTGATCAGCCTGTCATCCCGGCCGGCCTGTCCGGCCGGCCAGCCTGTCATCCTGCCGAGGCCGGCCGGGGCGAGCCCGCCCCGGCGGTGGCGCGGCCCGCCAGATGGCAGGCGGCCCGCTCGGCGGGCCCGGCGCTGGCCGGCGGGCGTGCCGCCAGCACCGGCACCGGCTCGCCCCGGCACAGCGCGGCCTCCGGCCCGGCCGGGTCCAGCGCCGCCAGCCGCGGGCAGCGCGGGTGGAACCGGCAGCCGCCCGGGATGGCCGTGGCATCGGGCGGCTCGCCGCCCAGCGCGACCCGCGGCCGGTCCCGGCTGCCGTCCGGCAGCACCGAGACCAGTGCCTGGGTGTACGGGTGCTGCGGCCTCAGCAGCACCTGGTCCACCGTCCCGGTCTCGACAATGCGGCCCAGGTACATCACGGCGACCCGGTCGGCGATGTTCCAGGCCACGCCCAGGTCGTGGCTGACGACCAGGGCGGACAGGCCGAGCTGGCCGCGCAGGCCGAGGATGAGCTTGAGGATCTCGCCGCGCACCGAGGCGTCCAGCGACGACACCGGCTCGTCGGCGATGATCACCGACGGGTCCAGGGCCAGCGCGCCGGCGATCACCACCCGCTGCTGCTGGCCGCCGGACAGCTCGTGCGGGTAACGCGCGGTGTACTGGGCGGCGGGACGCAGCCCGGCCCGCTCCAGCGCGGACTGGACGCGCTGGCCCAGGCCGGCGGTCATGCCGTGCAGCCGGGGACCCTCGGCGACGGCGTCGAACACGTTCTGCCGCGGGTTCAGCGCACCCGCCGGGTCCTGCAGCACCAGCTGCACATGCCGCCGGTACTGCCGCAGCGCCGCGCCGGAGTAGCGGAGCGGGGCGCCGTCGTAGCGGACCTCGCCGCCGGCGGGCTGCAGGAGGCCGACCAGGGCACGGGCCAGGGTGGACTTGCCGCAGCCGGACTCGCCGATCAGCGCGACGATCTCGCCCCGGCCGATGCTGAGCCGGACGTCATCGACGGCGGTCGCCGGGCCGCGGCCGCCGCGCGGCGGGAAGATGACGCGCAGGCCGTCGGTCTCCAGCACCGGCCCGCCGCGGGCCACAGCACCACCGTCCAACATGCTGTCGCCCGCGGCGCTGCCGCCCGCCCCGGCGGACGCGCCCGGCGCCCCCGTGGCCGGGCCCGCAGCCGGAGCCGCATCAGCTACCCCTGGCCCGACTGCCAAACCTTCCTCATTCGTCACGTCAGCTGCATAACCAACATCGGCGATTTCCGCCGCTTTCACGTCCGCGGGCCCGGGCGTCACATCCGTCACACCGGCATCTGCCGCCCGCGACGCCGCCGCCCCCGGCCCCGATGCCCGCGACGCCGCCGCCCGCGACGGCTGGCCGGCGAACTCCGGCAGCACCCGGAGGCAGGCCGACTCGCGCCGCGGCCCGGCCGGCCACAGCGTCACTTCCCGCTCCCGGCACGCCGCCAGCGCTTGCGGGCAGCGCGGCTCGAAGGGGCAGCCCGCGATGT
>DASUBV010000373.1:0-12750 GCA_035763085.1 Streptosporangiaceae bacterium
GAATCGGGACCAGCGCGTGAGCGCCGGCACCGGGACTGCCGCCGGGGCCGCTGACCCGCGGCTGGGGCTGACCGTCACCCACCGCCGGTACGTGCCCTACAGCCACGCCCACTACGGCGGCAACCTGGTCGACGGTGCCTATGTTCTGGGCCTGTTCGGTGACGTCGCTACCGAGGCGTCGATCCGGTGCGACGGGGACGAGGGCCTGTTCGCGTCCTACTCGGACGTGCAGTTCCGCGCTCCGCTGCTGGCCGGAGACGTCGTGGAGGTGACAGCGACGGTGACGCGGCTGGGCACCCGCAGCCGCGGCATGTCCTTCGAGGCCCGCGTCGTGTGCCGCGCCGAGCCCGGCCGCGGCCCGTCGGCAGCCAAGGTCCTGGAGGAGCCCATCACCGTCGTCTCCGCCACCGGCACCATCGTCGCCCCGCCCCCGGAAGCCTGACCAGGCCCTGGACAGAGGTAGCAGGAGAGCCGCCAGGGTGCGTGATCGGACGGCCGGGAATGACGGTAGTGATTACTAGCCTGATGTAATGCTTGGTGACCGGATTGAGCAGCGGGCCTTACTGCGACGCGAGCAGCCGCCTGGGCGGACGACCTTAGTAGTTCGGGGCGGCCGCGACTCCATTGACAAGCTGCGCAGTCACGCTCAGCGGACGGCGAGAGCCTGGTCACTGGACGGAGTACCGCTGCTTGGGATCTCGGTCTTTGCGGTGCTGGATATGCCACTTGAGATCCTTCTGCGGCGTCGGTTCGCCAGCTTCCGCACGATCTACCTGCCGACCGTCAGTCATCTCAACGAGCGTGGTTTCGAGTTGCTAGCCACTGGGCGACGGCCCCACTTCACCATCCGGCTGCTGCGTGCTGATGACCGGGAGCTGGAGAAACTGCTGGCCGTGCTGGGGCCGGCCGGGCCGAATCCCCAGTACGCTAAGACTGATGGCTGGCGGGAGGAGGGCTGATTTGTACCGCGTCGATATCACTGCTGATCTCAATGACGAGGACCACACTGGTTACTTGTGGACGTTCTTGGACGAGGCCCGAGACCCCGCTCAGATCACGCCAGGGGCGCTGGTGGTGGCAGGTGACGAGGACGCCGCTGCCGTATGCCAGGTCGTCGATCTTGTCCCGGCAGGCGACGGCACCATCGTTCACCTGCGGCCGCTGCCCGGTCTAGTGGACGATTACCGGGCCCTGGTGGAGCGGGCACTGGCCAGCTAGCGCTGTCCTGGCAGGGACCTAGCAAGCGCGCTGCGGTCATCTTCCGGTGGCAGCATCGACCAGATTCCTGGCTGCTGCCAGCGGATATCCTGGATCTATGCACACCCGGGCGAGTGACAAGCTCCCCGGGGCCAGGGTGCGCGTCAAACGCCAGGGACCAGCCCGATTCCCGGCAGATGCCCGGCCGCGGGAGTGGCTGGCGCTCGCCGACGGAGCCGTCCAGGAAGCCCGGACTGAGGGACAGGCACTAACCCTCGTGGGTCGGCCGGTGCCATATCAGCCGGGCCGCGCCGAGCGGCGCAGCGGCGTGCCCGCTGAGGTCATCACGGCTGACCGCGTGCCCAACTCCTGCACCTGCTCCTGGGCGTACGCGCAGGGAAAGCTGACCCTGAAGCACTACAACGCCGCGTGCCCGGTCCATCCGGATAGCTAAATTGGTCAGGCGTCACGGCGGGCGTTCCGGGCACTCAATGCGTCGGGGAGGCTCGCGCGGCTGGAGCCGTTCGGATACGGAGTCCAGGTGCGCGGCACGATCTCAGCGGTTGTCGCCGCTGCCACCCAGCATCCCACGGCTCTGGCGGCTGGCCAGCTTAGCCAGGTTTGCCGTCGCGACATCGTCCAGCGACAGGTCGAGGTAGTCGGCGAGCACAGAGACGTACCACAGCACGTCACCGAGTTCCTTGGCGATGTCGGCCCGGTCGATCCGCGACTCGTCACAATCGAGGTCGCGGACCCACTTCTTGAACTTCTCGGCGATCTCACCCGACTCGCCGACCAGCCCGAGCACCAGGTGGAGCAGCTCGTTCCTCTTGTCTCGCGGAGCGGCGGTACGGAGGGCGCCGCGCTGATACTCATCCAGGTCCATGGCGGACCAGTATGGTCGAATCCGCCCGCCCGACCAGCCGGGCCCTCCTGCGACCACAAGCGAGCCGCGCCGGCCAGCACCGGTGCGAACTCGCAGACTGGATAGCCATGGCGCAGACACAAGCCGATCCCGGCACCCGCACTGGCTGAGCACGCCGGTCAGACGGCGGGGCCCCGCCAGCGATGCTGGCGGGGCCCCGGTGTGTACTGCGGCCCGTGTGGCGCGGCATAGGCGGACTGCGTCCGCTCAGCCGCCCCGCCCGGAGGCCCGTCCGGGCTTTCCGGGCGGGCGGGCACTACTCGGCGCCGAAAGCCTTGATCTCGGCCTGCTCCGCCTCGGTGAGCTCACGCGGCACGTCGCCCTTGGCCACCTTGGAGCTCTGCACCTTGTGCCGGATGCCGTCCACCACCTCCACGTTGGCCAGCGTGGTGACGTCGCCGATGTCGGTGAAGTTGGACACCGCGGCAATCACCCGGCGCATGATCTTCCCGGACCGGGTCTTGGGCATGTCCGGGACGATCCACACGTTCTTCGGCCGGGCGATCTTGCCGATCTCGACCTCGATCGCCTTGGTGACCTTGGCATCCATGCCGTCCGCGGCGACACCAGGCTTGAGCGCGATGTACATCTCCACCGCGCGGCCGCGGATGTCGTCGACCACCGGCACGGCAGCCGCCTCGGCCACCTCGTCGACGGTCAGCGCGGCCGACTCCAGCTCCTTGGTGCCCAGCCGGTGCCCGGCGACGTTGATGACATCGTCGACCCGGCCCAGGATCCGGTAATAGCCGTCGGCGGCCTGCACCGCGCCATCACCGGCGAAGTAGGGCCAGTCGTGGTAATCCTTGCTGTCCGGGTCGGCGTTGTACTTGCGGTAGTACACGTCGATGAACCGCTCGGGCTGACCCCAGATGGTCTGCATGATGCCCGGCCACGGGTAGCGGATGCAGATGTTGCCGGCCGTGCCGCTGCCGGCGGGCACCTCGTTGCGGTCCTCGTCGTAGATGACGCCGTAGATGCCCAGCACACTGGGTCCGCAGCTGCCCGGCTTCATCGGCTGCAGGCCGGGCAGCGTGGAGCCGAGGAAGCCGCCGGTCTCGGTCTGCCACCAGGTGTCCACGACGGCCGCCTCGCCCTTGCCGACCGTGGAGTAGTACCAGCGCCAGACCTCGGGCTCGATCGGCTCGCCCACCGTGGTCATGTGCTTGAAGTGATAGTTGTACTTGGCCGGCTCGTCCGGGCCGACCTTCCGCAGCATCCGGATCGCCGTCGGCGAGGTGTGGAAGATGTTCACGCCGAGCTTCTCGGCAATCCGCCAGGGGCGGCCGGCGTCGGGGTAGTTGGGCGTGCCCTCGTAGATCACCGTGGTGGTGCCGAGCGCCAGCGGCCCGTAGACGATGTAGGAGTGGCCGGTGATCCAGCCGATGTCGGCCATGCACCAGTACATGTCGTCGGGGTGGATGTCCTGGTAGTACTTGGACGTCCCGGCGACATACGCCAGGTAGCCGCCGGTGGAGTGCTGCGCGCCCTTCGGGCGGCCGGTGGTCCCGCTGGTGTACATCAGGAACAGCGGCGCCGTCGAGTCCATGGATACCGGCGCCACGGTCTTCCCGGCGTAGTCGCCGAGGACCTCGTCCACGAAGAAGTCGCGGCCCTCGGTCATCGGCGTCTGCGAGGCGTACTGCCCGGCATGCCGCCGCCACACCAGCACCTTCTCGACCGCCTGGCCCTGCCGGTCCGCCTCGGCCAGCGCCTCATCGGCCTTGACCTTGTGATCGACCAGGTCGCCACTGCGGTAATAGCCGTCCATGGTGATCAGGACGTTGCTGCCGGAGTCGGCGATGCGGGTGCCGCACGCATTCCCGCTGAAGCCGCCGAACACCTGCGAGTGAATGACGCCCAGGCGCGCGCAGGCCAGCATCGTCACGGGCAGCTCGGGCACCATCGGCATGTGCAGGGTGACCCGGTCGCCGGCCTTCAGCCCGGCGAAGTCACGCAGCAGCGCGGCGAACTCGTTCACCTGGCGCAGCAGCTCACCGTAGCTGATGTGGACGATCTCGTCGTCTTCCGGCTCGGCGACCCAGATGATCGCGTCCTTATCGGGATTGGCCTCGGCGTGCCGGTCCACGCAGTTGTAGCAGGCATTCAGCTTGCCGCCGACGAACCATTTCCAGAATGGCGGAGTACTCGAATCCAGGGTCGTGTGCCAGGGCTCATCCCAGGTCAGCAACTCTGCGTACTCGTCGAAGCACTCCGGGTACTTGTCCTCGGTGAACCGGTCGAAGATCGCCGGGTCATTCGCATTGGCCTGGGCCACGAACGCCGCCGGGGGCTGGTAGTACTCCTCCTCCCGCCAGTGCACGGCGATCTGGGCCTCGGAGACCTGCGACTCCGGATTTTCTGTCATTCTGGGTCCTCCAGCCGGAATGATGAATCCGCATGCTGCGGATGCGTAGCGCCGCCGATGGGTCAGACTCAGCGCAAAGCCGGGCCCCCGCATAGCTTCCGGGCACAGGCCAGCTTAGGGACGGCTGACTCAGAAAGGTCAGTACGCCTCGCCCATGACAAGCCTGCCATGCTGCCCTCACACGCTACGGGAGCCTCAATCGTATCGCTGGCGGACAACCCCGAACAGGCCCGTCATGCTGTCGCTGTTAACTGCATCGTTCCTGGTAGGACAGGTTGACATCGGCGCGATCGACGGTAAGTTTCTGCCCAGTCCAGCACCGGGCCAGCCGGCCGGGGGCAACCGCTCAGGCCCCGGCTGGACGGGGGGTTGGACCTAGGAGGGGCCCGGGCACCCAGTAGACAACGGAGCGCGATCTCGCTACCGGCGGGACGTGACCCCGGTCCGAAGGGTGTCCCGGGCCCTCTTCCGCTCGCGCGGCCCGCCGTTCCGGGCGGGCCTGCGGCTGGGGCGGCGGCCCGGCACCACGACGTAAAGCGGGGGTAAGGGGAGTTCATGAACCTGGCCAGCGGGGAACCGGCGCTGCCGGCCCGGTCGTTGGCCACACGTGCTTACTTTCCCGCCGCCGGCCGCCACCGCCGCCGCATGAGGCCGGTCCTGTGACCCCGCGCCGCCAGCCGGCGATCCCGGCAGCGCCGCCGATCCCGGCAGCACGAGCGCCGCCGAACCCAGCACCAGCGCCGGCGGTGCTCCGGGCGGCCCGGCCGGGCACGTGCTGGTGGTCATCCCGACCTACAACGAGCTGGCCAACCTGGAGCCCATCGTGGGCCGGGTCCGCGCGGCGGTGCCGGGCGCGGATGTCCTGGTGGTGGACGACGCCAGCCCGGACGGGACGGGCGAGCTGGCCGTCAAGCTGGCCGCCGCCGACGATCACGTGCGGGTGCTGCACCGCAGCGGCAAGGCCGGCCTCGGCGCCGCCTACATCGCGGGCTTCGGCTGGGGGCTGGAGCGCGGCTACGGCACGCTGGTGGAGATGGACGCCGACAGGTCGCACGACCCGGCCGACCTGCCCCGGCTGCTGGCCGCGCTGCAGGACGCCGACCTGGTCATCGGTTCGCGCTGGGTGCCGGGCGGCGTGGTGGTCAACTGGCCTCGCTCGCGGCAGCTGCTGTCGAGGGGCGGCAACACCTACGCGCGGCTGATGCTCGGCGTCGACGTGCACGACGCGACGGGCGGCTTCCGGGCCTACCGGGCGGGCGCGCTGCGGGCGATCGGCCTGCAGCAGGTCGAGTCGCAGGGCTACTGCTTCCAGGTCGACCTGACGCTGCGGACAGTGAACGCGGGGCTGACAGTGCGCGAGGTGCCGATCACCTTCACCGAGCGCACGCTCGGCGCGAGCAAGATGAGCTGGGCGATCGTGGCCGAGGCGCTGTGGCGGGTGACGCAGTGGGGCGTGCGACGACGGCTGCGGCCGGGCGCACGTGCCCAGGCCCGGTGAGACGACTGCGGCCGGGCACCAGTGCCCAGGCGCGATAAGGCGTTACGCAGCGGAGGCGCCCGGCGGCGGCTGCGGGCCGGCCGGGAGGGCGGGGGTTCCTAGGCGCTCTTGCGGTGCCGCGAGGAATGCGAGCGGCCGGACTGCTCGCCGCGCTCGCCGCGGATCACCGCGAGCCGCTCGGCCAGGACCTCCTCCAGGTCAGCGATCGTCCGCCGCTCCATGAGCATGTCCCAGTGGCTGCGCGGTGCCTTGGCCTTCTTCTGGGTCGGCAGGTCCCCGGAAACACTGACAGCAGTGGCGCCGCAGATCCGGCACTCCCAGTTCGCGGGCAACTCGGCCTCGGCCGAGAAGGGCACCGTAAACCGGTGGCCCTTCGGGCAGTCGAAAGCGACCTCCTGGCGCGGGGCCAGGTCGGTGTTACGGTCGTTCTCGTAGCTCGTTGCTCCGAGACGGGTGCCCCGAAGTGCGCGTTCGGCCATAAGTTCCACTGCCTCTCAGGCGCTCAGCCGTCCTACTTAACAACGGTGAGTACCCGAACAAGATTCCCGTCCGGCCCGGGTTCCAACCCCCGCAGGGGCGTCCGATCTGGGCCGGATTCGCCTGCCGTACAAGGGTGCGCAGGCCCGGGGCTCAGGAGGCCGGAGATTTCTCAGCGGATCCGCTGCCCGGCCGCGGATGCCATCCGCCGCGGCCCCGCAGGACCTCACGCAGCGTGACCGTATTGTCGGTCATGATCCCGTCTGCCCCGAGGTCCAGCAGCCGGGCCATCTCCGCCGCCTCGTTGACTGTCCAGGCATGCACCTGCAGCCCGGCGGCGTGCGCGCGGCGCAAGAACCGGGGCGTGACCAGCCCGGACGGCACCTGGGCGCAGCCGATCCCGAGCCGGGCGAAGCGCCCGGCCAGCCCGGCCGCCTGGCTGGTGCTGTAGCGGAGCATGCCGATCTCGGCCGGGGAGGTAGCCGTGCAGACCGGGCGGTCCAGTGCCTTCCGGACCGCGGCCAGCCGCCGCCCGGAGAAGGAGACCAGGCAGACCCGGTCCCAGGAGGCGGTCCGGCGGACCACCTCGGCGACCGGCTCCACGGCCGGCTCGTCCTTGATGTCGATGTTGAAGCGCACGCCCGGCCACGAGCTGATCAGGTCGGCCAGCAGCGGGATGGGCTCGGTGCCGTCAATCCGGGCAGCGGACACCCGGGCCCAGGGCAGCCGGGCGATGGCCCCCTCGGCGTCGGTCACCCGGTCCAGGCGCTTGTCGTGGAAGGCGACCACCTGCCCGTCGGCGGTGGCGTGCGCGTCGGTCTCCAGGTAGGCGTAGCCCAGGCCCACGGCGTGCTCGAAGGCGCGCCAGGAGTTCTCCGCGAAGTGGCCCGCGCCGCCCCGGTGGGCGAACGCCAGCGGCCGGGGATAGTCCAGGAACCCGGTCGGCGGGGCGAGGTCAGGCACGGCCTCAGTATGCCGGCCCGCGCACGTCCGCCCCCGGCTGGCCCGCCGCCCCCGCCGCATCCGCCCCGCTGGCCGCGTCTGCCCCGCTGGCCCCGTCGCCCTCGGCCGCGGCTGCGTCGTCCGGCCCGGTCAGCCCGGCCCACTCCCGGCGCCGCGCCTCGGCTAGCGCGATGGCCGCCGCCGCGGCCACGTTCAGCGAGCCCACCCGGCCCGCCTGCGGGATGTAGGCCACCGCGTCGGCGGCCGCCAGCAGCCCCGCCGAGCAGCCCCGGTCCTCGTTCCCCAGCGCCAGGCAGACATCGCCGTCCAGTGCCGCCTCGTGCAGCGGCACCGCGCCGCTGGCCAGCTCCACCGCGACAATCCGCAGTCCGGCCGCCCGCACCGCGGCCACGCCGGAGGCGGTGTCCGGCAGCTGCTGCGCGGGCAGGTAGCGCCCGGTGCCCAGGGCCGTCTTGCGGGCCGAGGGGTGGTCGGGGGAGGCGCTGTCCCCGCACAGCCACAGCTGCTCGACCCCGAGCGCGGCCGCCGTCCGGATGATCGAGCCCACGTTGAACGGCTGCCCGACGGACTCCAGGAGCAGCCCGAGCCGGCCCTGCGTCCGGCGGCGCCAGGTCCGGTTGAGCCGCTTGACGTCGGTCGCGCCGAGCTGGCGCGGCCCGGGTACCGCGCTGGCCCCCGGTTTCCCGTTACTGGTCATCTGCCCGCCTGTCATCCGCCTGACCGGGCGCGACCCGCAGCACGCGGTAGCCGGCCCGCGCCGCCACCCGGTCCGCCGCCCAGCCCTGCCCCGCCAGCCAGCGCTGCAGCGAATCGGAACCCAGGTGGCGCTGCACCACCAGGTAGGCGGCGCCGCCGGGGGCCAGCCGGCCCAGCCAGGCGGCCAGCATCTCGTGCAGGGCGGCCTTGCCGATCCGGATCGGCGGGTTGGACCAGATCAGGTCGAAGCTGGCCGGCAGCGCCGGGTCGCCGGGCGGCAGGCAGCGGACGTTCGCCAGCCCGGCCGCCGCGGCGTTGCGGCGGCACAGGTCCAGGGCCCGGCGGTTCACGTCGGTGGCCCACACCGCGGCGCCGGGCGCCCGGCTGGCCAGCACCAGCGCCAGCGGCCCGTACCCGCAGCCCAGGTCGAGCAGGCTGCCTGCGGGCGGCGGCGGGGGCGCGGTGTCCAGCAGCAGCCGGGTGCCGGGGTCCAGGCGGCCTGGCGAGAACATCCCGGCGTCGGTCTCCAGGGCCAGGTGCAGGTCGGGCAGCACCACGTGGACGATTCCCGGCCGGCGGGCCGCCGACGGGTCCTCAGCGAAGTACTGGGTGCTCACGCGGCGCCACCCCGGCGGCAGCCAGCGCCGGGTCGATGTAGCGGTGGCTGACCCAGCGCTCGACCACGAACGTCAGCACCGGGATGGTGCCGGCCAGCAGCACGATCACCGTGCTCGGCCGCGCCACCGGCATCCCCACCGCGCGGGTCATGATGAATGCGACGATCACGTAGACGATGTAGAGCATGCCGTGCGCGGTGCCCACGTAATGCGTGATGACCTCGTTACCGGCCCACACCTGCAGCGGGATGCCGACAAAGCACAGCACGATCAGGACCACGCCGGTCACGTAGGCCATAGTCCGGTAAGCGCGCACCACCAGTCGGAGCGTGTCTGCACGCACCGGGACCTCCTCTTATCTGTGCCTGAGCCCGTCCGGGCGGTGTCGCCGGGCCAGGCGCCGGGCGGGGCCGGCGGCCAGGGCCGGGCTGGCCGGCCAGGACCCGCCGGGTGCCTAGCGCAGCCCGTGCCACCTGCCGTGCCCCTCGGCCTGCTTGCTCAGCCTGGCCAAATAGGCGTTGTACTCGTCGAGCTCGGGGTCACCCTCATCCTCGCCGGCGGCGTCCCCGGCCGCCGGCCCGGCCCGGCGCAGCGCGGCCGGCGGCAGCCCGGCCGCGGCGTCGTCGGCGGTCGGCGCGTTCGCGTCGCCCGCCGCCTGCTTCGGCTTGGCCTCATCCAGGATCGTCTTGACCCAGAACACCAGCCCGAACGCGGCGAAGATCGGCCACTCAAACGTATAGGCCCAGCTCAGTGCGTTCCCGTTCTCGGCGCGGTGGAACTGCCAGTTGCCCAGCCATAGCATGCCGAACACGGTCGCGATCGTGAAGGCATGCCAGGCGAGCCACCTGGGGGTGATCACGAACCGCCAACGCGATCGTGCCGCAGCGCCGGACATACCCTGAGCCTAGCGCCGTTGCGCAATAGCTCCGCGCCCAGGCCAGCCAGCGGGCCGGCGGCGGCCGGGAAGCCGCCTGGCCGGCGGCGCTCTGGACAACTAAGGCGAAACGAGGCGGAGCCGGGTCAGCGCGGCACCACTACGCCAGGCGACAGGCGAGTCACTGCACGGGACCAGTTCGGGGGTCAGTGATAATCAGTGCCATGTCTCTAGCTGAACTGCTCTCGGGGCGGCTCGGCCACGCCGCCCGGCTGCCCGACCGGCTCGAGGAGCTGCGCGGGCCGGCCAGGGGCGTGGTGGTGCTGCCCCGGCACCTGTCCTGGCCGGGGATGCGCGAGTTCGACGTGACCGACGACGCCACCCGGCGCAGCATGTACGGCATCGTGCTGACCCAGGGGCAGCGCAACGACGTCATGCGGTTCCTCAACCCGGCCCTGCTGCGCCGGGACTGGCCGCTGATCCGCGCCGCGCTGGACCCGAAGCTGCGCCGCTGGTGCGAGCGCCGCCTCGGCCTGGGCGAGCCGCCCGGCGACGACCAGGCCGGCGCGGAGCAGGTGACCGGCGCCCGGGCCGGCTGACCGGCCATTGCGGCGCGAGCCGGGCGCTGGCCGCCGAGCCCCCGGCCGGCGGCCCCGGCCAGGCGTTTTCATCAGCAGTTCGGGCTGCCCCACCCTGGGCGGGAGGTACCGCGAACTGGCGCAGGCAACTAGGAAGCGGCCTCGCGGTGATTGCTGGCGCCTGAGCGCAGCAGCAGCCGGGCGGTCAGTTCCAGGTGACTGCTGACGTCGTTGGCCGAGGCCCGGCGGGTCACCCAGGCGACCAGGTTCGACAGCCACACATCCCCGATGATCCGCGCGATCGCCACCTCGTCGGCAGACGGCTCGCCGTCGTGCATGGCCCTGGTCAGCATCCGCTCCATCAGCCGGCCCACCGCGCTGACCTCGTTCGCGGCGCTCGGGTCGGCGAACATGAACGCCCGGGTCATCGCCTCGGTCAGCATCGGCTCGCGCTGCATCGTCCGGGTAACCCGGCCCAGCACGTACAGCGTCCGCTCGTAGGGCGAATCGCCGAGTACCGGCGTGCGGTCCAGCCTCTCCTGGGTGCGCTCGAACTCGCGGGCCAGGCCCGATACCAGCAGGTGGATCTTGGAGGGGAAGTACCGGTACAGCGTGCCCAGGGCCACGTCCGCCTGCTCGGCCACGGTCCGCATCTGCACGGCGTCAAAGCCGCCCTTGGCGGCCAGGACCAGCGTGGCGTCCAGGATCCGCCGGCGCCGGTCGCGCTGAGCCGCCGAGCCGAGCTCGGCGTCTGCGGGCGCGCTGCTGGTACGCGTTCTCGGCGGTGTCATCCGACCCTCTCGTTGCGCTGGGCTGGCCGTCACGCGCCAGCCCTCCTGATGATCACAGCGGCGCTGCCCGGTCAATTGTTACCGCGCTGGCCTGCCGTCCCGGCCGACCGGGTCTATAACGTGTTCTAATTCTAGGAGGGGAGGGCCGGTGCCGGCTGCCACGACCTCGATGCCCGCTGCATACGCTCGAGCGATTTCCGGCTGAGCCGGACAGAGGCCGGCACGGACGTCCCTGCCGCCCGGAATGCAGATGCGCGCGCGGAAGCCCAGACGTTAGCTTTCCTGCATGGAGGTCGACGCTGAGATTCTCGCTCACTACGCCGAAGGCCGGGAGCACGCCAGGCTGACAAGCGGCCAGTCGCTGGAGCTGCTGCGGACCCGGGTGCTGCTCGAGCGGTTCCTGCCGGACTCGCCCGCGCGGGTGCTGGACGTCGGCGGCGGCAGCGGGGTGTACGCATCCTGGCTCAGCGGACGCGGCTACCAGGTGCACCTGATTGACCCGGTCCCGCTGCACCGCCAGCAGGCCAGGGCCGACGGCCGGTTCACCGTCGCCGCCGGGGATGCCCGCAGCCTGGCTGAGGCCGACGGCAGTTACGACGCCGTCCTGCTGCTCGGCCCGCTCTATCACCTGACGGACCGGGCCGACCGGATACGCGCCCTGGCCGAGGCCCGCCGCGTCACCCGCCCTGGCGGCATCGTCGCCGCCGCGGCGATCTCGCGCTATGCCAGCACCTTCGAGGGATACTTCGGCGGGTTCATAGACGAGCCCGGATTCACCGCCGTGATGGCCGAGGACCTGAAGACCGGGCAGCACCGTAACCCCGGCTCGCACCCGAGGTTCTTCACCACGGCCTTCTTCCACGACCCGGCCGGCCTCATGAGCGAGATCACAGATTCCGGGCTGCGCCTGCAGGACGTGCTGCCCGTCGAGGGGCCGCTGCACTGGGCACCCGGCATCCAGGACCGCCTGAGCGACCCTGGCCAGCGGCAGCTCATCCTGGACACGCTGGACGCGATGGAGCACGACCCGGCAGTGGCCGGAGCCACGTCGCACCTCCTGGCCATCGGCCAGCGCCCGTAGTCCGGTGCCGGGACCAGATTGGCCTTTTGATCGGCAGCGATGGCAACGTAAGGGCCTAGAGAGCGGGATGTGGGCGTCAGGGGTGTCTCAGGGTCGCCAGTCAGTAGAGCAGGAGTCGCTCTAGCCCCTGCTCACCCAGGATCAGGTGATCGGATAGCGCAGCCCGCGCCTTCTCCAGGTCATAGTCGCGCAGCGCGGTCGCGAGCTCGCGGTGCTGCATGTTGGCCTTCGGACTGCGGGATCGGTCGAGGCTGAAGGACAGAACGCCGATACGCTGCTGATGGTCGCCCAGCGAGTCGTACACGGTCGACAGGACCGTGTTGCCCGCTGCGGCGACGACGGCGGAGTGGAACAGCCGGTCGATCCGGATGATCGCGGGCACGTCCGCCTGCTCGTCCTCAAGGCGTTCCTGCTGCTCGACGAGCGGGAACAGCCGGGGCTCCGTGCTGATCCGATCCCGGCAGATGGCCTCGACGGCGTGCATCTCGTGCAGCAGGCGAGTCTCGTACAGTTCGCGGACCTGGCGGGAGGTAATCCGGGGGACCAGCGCGCCGCGGCGCGGGATCAGTTCGACCAGGCGCTCCTCGTGCAGCCGGAGGAAAGCCTCGCGTACGGGGGTGCGCGACAGGCCAGTTGCCGCGGCCACCTGCATCTCCGTGACGATCGTGTCCGGCGGGATCACCAGGTC
>DASUBV010000374.1:0-9739 GCA_035763085.1 Streptosporangiaceae bacterium
CGGCCAGGCGTGCTTGATCGCGTTGCTCAGCAGCTCGCTGACCACCAGGGCCGCATCGCCGACCGCGTTACCGAAGACACCAGCGGCCGACAAGTCGGCGGTCAGCCGCTGCCGGGCGACTGCGACGCTCGCGGGCGTGCATGGCAAGATCACCACGCTCGTCGCTCTCACCTCCCCGGCATCCGACCCAATGCCGCGCTGTGGCATCCGACGCGGCAACCGACCCACTGCCATGTCACAACGTGGAACAAGCGCTGGGACTGAGGCTGCCCGATGGCATGCGACCGAAACGGGCCACGGCCGACCTCACCCCGCGTCAGGATGCTGGCCTGGCCCAGCGTGCTCATCCGGCCGCGGCTGCCCGCCGCCGGAGCGGTCATCAGAGGCGGGTGCCGAATCGCCCAGCAGTCCCTCGGCGGCCAGGCCGCGGACCAAGCCGCGCAGGCCGGCCGACAGGCCGACCCGTTCCTCGGGCGACAGCGCGCTCAGGATCCGGGCCTGCCGCGACTGCCAGGCACCCCAGACCTGGGTCGCGATCGCGCGGCCCTCCTGGGTCAGGTACAGCCGGACATAGCGCTGGTTACCCTCATCCCGGCCGCGCCGGATCCAGCCCTTGCGCTCCAGCCCGGCCGCCAGCCGGCTCACGGTGCTCTTCTCCAGGCCCAGCAGCCCGGCCAGCTCGCCCTGAGCGATGCCGCGCGCCGAGACGAGCTCGATCAGCGCCCGCGCCTCGGACGCAGACACCGCGGGCGGCTCGGCACCGGCCGGGCCGGCCCCGCTGGCGCCCTGGGCGCCCTGGGCACCCGGGCTGGCCTGGCCGCCGCCGGCGCGGCCGCGCGCGCCGTTACCTGTTCCCCGGCCCTGACTCGCCCCGTGCCGAGCTGCCCCGTGCTGGTCTTCACTCTGCTGACCTGCGTCAGCCTCATCCCCGGCCGCAGCACGAACGCCAGCCACGATGCTGCCGGCCACCCGGGCCGGAATCGGTGGCTCGCCCCCGGGGGCCGGGCTCACCACCCGGAGCAACTGCGTGAGCAGCCGCTCCAGCTCCGTGTCGTCCATTGACTCACTAACCACGCCCACAGTTGTACCGTACAACCGCCACGGTGGTACAGTCGCCGCGTGACAGTTGCTCTCTACAACTCAGGGCAGGGCCACCGGCCCGGCGCCCGCCGGCCGGCCACCCCGCGGCCCGGGCCGGATTATCAGCCGTCCACACATCCGGCCGTTCCGGCGCCCCAGCCGGGCGCCGGGCACCCGGCCGCACCGGTTCGCACGCTGAGCCGCCCAACGGTCTGCGGGCTGCCCGGTCATTGCATAGGGTCAGCGGCGTGAGCGACGACAAGCGCCAGCGCGACCGCGGCGCGACCAGAGCCTCCGCCCGGGCAGCCCGGGCGGAGCTGCGCGGCGACGGCCGGCTGTCCGCGCCCGGCCAGCTCCTGCAGGGCGGGGGCGTCAACGTCAGCGGCGTCCTGACCGCCGACCTGCCCGCCGAGCCGCTGGCCGACTACGCGACCGCGCACGGGCTGCGGCCCAGCGCCTCCCGCCCGCCGGTCCCCGCCTACCTGCGCCAGTTGTGGCGCCGGTGGAGCTTCATCGCGGCGTTCGCCACCGCGCGCAACATCGCCATGTACACCGAGGCCCGCCTCGGCCAGCTGTGGCAGGTCCTGACCCCGCTGCTGAACGTGGCCGTCTACTGGCTGATCTTCGGCATCATCCTGCATACCAGCAGGGGCATCCCGCACTTCATCTCGTTCCTGGTCGTCGGCGTCTTCGTGTTCACCTTCACGCAGCGGTCCTTCATCTCCTCCTCCAAGGTGATCACCAGCAGCCTGCCGCTGATCCGGGCGCTGCAGTTCCCGCGCGCGAGCCTGCCCCTGGGCTACGTGATGATCGAGCTGCAGCAGATGGCGCTGTCGATGGGCGTCATGATCGTGATCATCTTGTTCGCGGGTGAGCCCATCACCTGGTACTGGTTCCTGGCCATACCTGTCCTGCTGCTGCAGACGATCTTCAACGTCGGCGTCGGGCTGCTCGTCGCCCGGCTCGGCTCGCAGGTGAACGACTTCAGCCAGCTGCTGCCGTTCCTGCTGCGGACCTGGATGTACATGTCCGGCGTCATGTTCAGCTTGCAGACTCTCTCCCACGTGCCCGAGAAGCTGATCGCGGTCTTGCAGATCAACCCGGCGGCGCTGTACATCACTCTGATGCGCAACGCGATGCTGGTGTCGGCCCGCACCAGCGCCCCTGGCCATATGCCCTATGACGCGGCCCGGTGCGCCGCCTGGCAGACGCACGGGAAGAAAATTCCGCTGGATTGGAGCGCGTACTGCCACCCCGTGACCAATCCGGCGCACTACTGGTATTACGCCATCGGCTGGGCAGTGCTCGCCCTGGTAGTCGGGTTCTTCTTCTTCTGGCGAGCGGAGGCGAGGTACGGCCGTGGCTGAACCTATGGTGGTCGTGGACGACCTGCACGTCGTGTACCGGGTCTACGGCGCGGGCGGTGATCGCGGCACGGCGGCCACGGCGCTGCTGCGGATCCTCGGCCGCAAGACTCGCGGCTCGATCCGCGAGGTGCACGCGATCCGCGGCATCTCGTTCGTGGCCTACCGCGGCGACGCGGTCGGCATCATCGGCCGCAACGGCTCGGGTAAGTCCACGCTGCTGCGCGCGATCGCCGGCCTGCTGCCGCCCGAGCAGGGCAATGTCTACTCCACCGGCGAGGCCTCGCTGCTCGGCGTGAACGCCGCGCTGCTGGACGATCTCACCGGCGAGCGGAATGTCATCCTGGGCTGCCTGGCCATGGGCATGACCAAGCAGGAGGCCCGGGCGAAGTACCAGAGCATCGTCGACTTCTCCGGTGTCGGCGACTTCATCGACCTGCCGATGAAGACCTACTCCTCCGGCATGGGCTCGCGGCTGCGGTTTGCGATCGCCGCCTCCAAGAGCCACGATGTCCTGCTCGTCGACGAGGCCCTGGCCACCGGCGACGCGGAGTTCCGCGTCAAGAGCCACGAGCGGATCCAGGAACTGCGCCAGGAAGCCGGTACCGTCTTCCTGGTCGCGCATAACCTGGAAGAGGTCGAGCAGACGTGCAACCGGGTGATCTGGATGGAGCGCGGCCGGATGGTGATGGAGGGCGAGGATGTCATCGGCATCATCGACCAGTACATCGAGGCCTCCGGCGGCGCCCCGGTCATCCGGGACCCGGTGACCCGCGAGCGTCTCGGCGGCGGCAGCGGCGGCCGGCGCAAGGTGGGGGCCAAGACCCGCTGATGACAGGCCCGCCAAGCGGCGGGCGGTAGCCCGCTCAGCACGGAGCCCGGCCAGGTCCGACCCGGCCGGGCTCTGCGCGTGTGCGGCGGCCGCGAGCGCATCGCCGCCCGGCTGGCTCACGGAATGCCTGGCCGCTTCTGCTTAATCGCCGGGCGGCTCACTGGCTGCCCGCGGCCGGGGCAGCCAGGCCCGTGGTCCCGGTACCCCGGCGGCAGGCGGGTTCCTGGGGGCAGGCGGGGCTGCCGGTAACGGGGTGGCCGACGCCGGCTCGGGCCCGGATGTGTGCTCGGATGCTGGCCCGGCGTGCTCGGATGCGGGCCGGGAGGTGTGCTCGGATGCGGGTCCGGGGACGTGGGCCGGCTCCGCCGCTGGCGTGGCGCCGGCCGCCGTGCCAGCCTCGGGCGGCCGGGTCAGCCGCAGCCGCATCAGCGTCCCGCCGCCCGGCCGGCCCTCGGCAGCCACCTCGCCGTCCTGAGCCCTGGCCAGCTGCCGGACGATGTACAGGCCCAGCCCGATGCCCCCGAACCGGCGGCGGTCACCGGCCTCGCCCTGGACGAATCGCTCGAAGACCCGCTCCCGGTCGGCCGCCTTGATCCCGATTCCCTCGTCGGCCACGGTGACCTCGACCTGGTCGCCCGCCTGCCGGGCGCTGACCGTGATGGTGCCGCCCTCGGGCGAGTACTTGAACGCGTTCTCCAGCAGCTGGCCGACGATGATGTCGGTGGCCATCGGGTCGCCGTAGGCGGGTGGCAGATCGTCGGGGACGTCGGTCACCAGGATGTGCTGGCCGGCCAGCGAGCGGAACGCGACTGCCGCGCCGCGCAGGACGCCGCCCAGGTCGAACGGGCCGTTGCTGACCGTCAGCTGGTCGGCCCCGGCCCGCGACCCGAGCAGCAGCTGCTCCACCAGCTTGCCCAGCGATCCGGCGCGATCGGCGATCGTCTGCACGGCCGAGCGCCGGTCCGGGTCGGGCAGCTTGTCCCATCGCGAGGCCAGCGTGCTGGCGAAGCCCTGCACCACGGTGATGGGCGTGCGCAGCTCGTGACTCGTGGTGGCCAGGAACAGGTCCTTGGCCTCTTCCAGATCCTTGGCCGCGGTGATGTCGCGGAAGTCGACTACCTGCTCCTCGCGCCCGGTCAGGCCCGTGCACAGCAGGTCCATCCAGCGCCCGCTGGGCAGCCGGTGGCTGAGCTTGGCGCCGGGCTCGGGTACCGGGAACGGCGGCGGCTTGCCGGCCGCATCCTCGGGTGAGACGCCGGTCAGCCGGTGCGCGGCCGGATTCCACTGCCGGACCAGCCCGGCCGCGTCGAGCACGGCGATGCCGTCGGCGCTGCCGTCGATCACCGCCCGCTCGTGGGCGCGCTGCCGGACGACTTCCTCGAATGCCGTGACGTTCGACAGGGCGACGCTGGCATGGCCGGCCAGCAGCTCCAGCAGCTCCAGGTCGATGTGCCCGACCTTGCGCCCGCTGTAGAGGGCATACAGCGCCCCGTAGGGCCGCCCCGACACATGCGACAGGCTGAGCGTGATCGTATGCAGGCCCGGCAGCGCCGACCAGATGAGGTCGTCAAACCGGCCCGACTCGCCGGTGGCCATCAGCACGGTCTTGCCCGACCGCATCAGCTCGCCCACCGTGCTGGTCGCCAGGTCGGCCGTCCGGCCGCGCAGCCCCTCCGGCAGCCCGTCCAGGCTGACCAGCCGCAGCCGGTCGTCCTCGATCAGCACGAAACCGCCGGCGTCGGCCCTGGTCAGCTCACGCAGGCTGGCCGCGATCCGGTCGAGTACCGACTCCAGGTCCAGCTGGGCGTTCATGTCGGCGACCACGTCCCCGAGGCGGCGCACGACCCGGGCCCGCTCGGCCATGTAGTGCCGGACCGCCTCCTCGTCCCTGGTCTGGTGGCAGATGCTCACCCAGCCAGTGAGCTGCCCGGCCCGGTCGCGCAGCGCGCTGGCGTCGATCCGCAGGTCGAGCACGTCGCCGTCCTTGCGGATCCGGCGGGTCGCGAAGGACACCTCGCCGCCGCTGGCCACCCGCTCCAGGACGGCGTTGTGCTCCGCCATCAGCTCCGCGGGGATGAACGGCAGCTCCTGCCCGGTCACCTCGGCCGCCGACCAGCCGAACATCCGCTCGGCTGCGGGGTTCCACACCGTCACGGCCCGGTCGGCGCCGACCGCGATGACCGCGTCGGCGGCACTGTCGATGACCGCGCGGGCGATGGCGTCAGCCGGGGACCGGTCGTCATTCCGGTCCCTGCGCGCCACCGCCAGCCTCAGCCCCACCGCCTCATGGTCCCATCACAGCGCCCGGCGGTCAGCAAAACGCGACGTGAGAGCGGTTTCGCCACGGCCAGCAGGGCCGGCGGCGGCCCCGGGATGCTTCTCCCGGACACAATTGCCAAGAGCGGGAACCGGATGTGCCGGCGGTGCGTCGAAGGAGCATGACGCTAGACAAGCTCTCCCCGCCGCGCCGGCCGCGATCCCTGGCCGCCGCTGCTCGCTGCATGATTGCCGTGGCCGGCCTGGCCGCCGTCGCCGCCTGCGGCAGTACGGCCGCGCCGGGCTCGGGCAGCACCGGGCCGGGCTCCGCCCCCAAGGCGTCCCTGAACATCTCGGTCCAGGGCGCACCCGGTACCGCGGCCAAGCACTGGACGCTGCGCTGCGACCCGGCCGGTGGCACCCATCCGCACCCGGCCGCCGCCTGCGCCGCGCTGCTGGCGGTCAAGAACCCGTTCGCCAAGCCGAAGCGCCACCAGATGTGCCCGATGATCATGGCCAGCTCGAAGCGGATGAGCATCAGCGGCACCTGGTACGGCCAGAAGGTCAACAAGACGATCGTGGACGGCGGCTGTGATCTCGCCCTGTTTACCAAGCTGAACCAGGTGATGCGCTAGCTCATGCACCCGCAGGTGACGGGCCGGCTGTCCCCCGGCCCGTCACCTCGCCGGGGCACCGGGCGGTCGCTGCCCCGCCGGTGCCCCGGCTCCCGGTCAGGCCGGCCGGCGCGTCCCATCCCCGCTCGCGCGCCGGCCGGCCGTCCTCATGCCTCGGCGCCGGGCCGGGGCGACCCGGGCTGGAGCTAATCAGGCGGGGCTGCCCGGCCGGGGTTACTTCAGCAGGCGTGACATCCGCCGGTCGGCCAGCGGCTTCCCGCCGGTCTGGCAGGTCGCGCAGTACTGCAGCGCGGAATCGGCGAACGACACCTCGCGGACGGTGTCGCCGCACACCGGGCAGGGCTGCCCGGCCCGCCCGTGCACCCGCAGGCCGGCCTTCTTCTCTTTCTTCAGGTCCCCCGCGGCCAGGCCGTCGGACCGCGCGATCGCCTCGGTCAGCGTGGCCACGATCACCGCGTGCAAGGCCGCCACGTCGTCGCTGCTCAGGCTGGAGGCCAGCCGGAACGGCGACATCTTCGCCGCATGCAGGACCTCGTCGGAATAGGCGTTGCCGATCCCGGCGATCAGCTTCTGGTCCCGCAGCACGCCCTTGATCTGGGTCCTCCGGCCCGCCAGGATCCCGCCTAGTACCTCGGGCGTGAACGACGGGTCGAGCGGATCGGGACCCAGAGCCGCCACGCCCGGCACCGCGGCCGGATCGGCCACCAGGTACACCGCCAGGCGCTTGCGGGTGCCCGCCTCGGTCAGGTCAAAGCCGGCGCCGTCGGCGAACCGCAGGCGGAATGCCAGCGGGCCCTTCCCCGGCCGCGGCGGGCCGTCGGGCAGGGAGTCGCGCCAGCGCAGCCACCCGGCCCTGGCCAGATGCACGATCAGGTGCAGGAGCTGGCCATCACTGGCCGGGATGACGCCCAGGTCCAGGAACTTCCCGTGCCGGCTGGTCGCGGTGATGGTGCCGCCCTGCAGCGCGGTCAGCGGCGGATCATAGGTCTTCAGGACCGAGAACTCGGCGATGTCGGCGCGCTCGATCACGCGCCCGGCCGCCCGCTCTCGGAGGTCGGCCGCGAGCGCCTCCACCTCCGGGAGCTCCGGCACGCTTCTGAGTGTAGGTCGCCGTGGCCAGCAAGGCAGCCCGCGAACGCGGTCCGCCGCGCCGGCAGCCATGACCGCCGGGAACAGCAGCTCGCCGGTGATTTTTCTCGCATTGACCGGGGGCGGTGCCGCTGCCATCCGGCCCGTGGTGCCAGTCAGCCATGCCGTGGCTGCATCCGATGACAAGGAGCCAGCCGGGCGCTTAAGCTGCGGCATGCGCTCCTGGCCAGGGGCAAGAGCGGCGGACCGGGCCGTACCACCGGAAGGGACCATGCCCGACATGATCGAAGCCCGGCGTTATCAGGCCGGGCGTGCTCTGAGAGCACTTGCTGGGGCTGCTCAGGTAGTAACTGTGGGCGAGGAGGGATTTGAACCCTCACGTCCTCTCGGACACACGGACCTGAACCGTGCGCGTCTGCCGTTCCGCCACCCGCCCTGGGCAGCCCATAGGTTAGCACGTCCGCAAGCGCTGCCATGTCGCCTATACGATCGGATGCGAGTAGCGAGAGGAGGTGCCAACGGTGGGAGTCCTGCAGCGGTTTGAACACCGGCTGGAAGGGATGGTCGAAGGTGCCTTCGCGCGGGCGTTCAAGTCCGAGCTGCAGCCGGTCGAGATCGCGAGCGCGGTACAGCGGGAGATGGACGACCGCGCGGCCATCGTGGCCCAGGGCCGGACCCTGGTCCCCAATGACTTCGTGGTCGAGCTGGCCGACACCGATCACCAGCGGCTGGAGGTCTATGCCGACAGCCTCGGGGTCGAGCTGGCCACCCTGGCCCGGGAGTACGCCAGGGAGCAGGGGTACTCATTCGTGGGGCCTGTGCAGATGCGCTTCGAGGGCGTTCCGGACCTGACGACCGGCACGTTCCGGATCCGGTCCGGGGTCATCCGGGGCACCACGGTGGAAGACGGCGAGATCCGCCGCCCGGCCAGCGACCTGCCCCGGCCGCCGGGGAACCTCAGCGGCAAGCCCCGGCTCCTGGTGTCCGGGCCGGACGGGTCGGACGGCAGCACGCAGCGGACCTACGACCTCACCGCCCCGATCACGATCCTGGGCCGGGGCACCGACTGCGACCTGCGGCTGGTAGACCCTGGTGTCTCCCGCCACCATGCGGAGCTGCGGGTAGAGGACGGCGAGGTGGTACTCGTCGACCTGGACTCGACCAACGGCACTTTCGTCAACGGCCAGCCGATCCGCCGGGTCCGGCTGATGGACGGCACCCAGGTCACCCTCGGCCGCACCACGCTGGTGTTCCGGCGGGACAGCATTTACTGACAGACGCAGCCCCGGTGCGCCCGGGCACAATCAGAGGCAGCTAAGGCCAGCCAAGGAATCATGACCCGATGAACGCGCTCACGCTCACCCTCATCAGGCTCGCGTTCCTCGCCGTCTTGTGGCTGTTCGTCATCGCCGCGGTCGGCGTGGTGCGGACCGACCTGTTCGGCTCGACGCCACGACGGCGGCGGCAGGCGCGCAAGGCCCGGCCACCGCGGCCCCCGGCCCCGGCGCCCCGGCGCGCTCCGGCCCGCCCGGGCCGCAGCGCACCCCATCAGATGGTGGTGACAGCCGGCGCGCTGGCGGGCACCACAATCGGCCTATCGGACACCCAGATCACTATCGGTCGGGCCGATGACGCCACACTCGTCCTTACAGATGACTACGCTTCGACCCGTCATGCCCGGCTCTTTCCGCAGGATGGTCAGTGGCTCGTGGAGGATCTCGGCTCCACCAACGGCACCTACCTCGACCGGCAGAAGGTCACGCAGCCCACCCCGGTACCAGTCGGCGTGCCCATTCGAATCGGTAAAACCGTTCTGGAGCTGCGCAGATGACTCTGGCACTGCACTACGCGCTCCGCTCAGACGTCGGACTCCTCCGCGAGGGGAACGAGGATTCCGCCTACGCGGGGCCCAACCTGCTCGCCATCGCCGACGGCATGGGCGGACACGCCGCGGGTGAGGTCGCCAGCGCGGTCGCGATCGCCGCGATTGCCCCGCTGGACCAGCAGAACCTGCATGAGAGCCAGGCGATGCTCGGGGCCCTGGCCAACGCCGTGGCCACGGCCAACGCCACCCTGCACGAGATGAGCATCGCCGACCCGTCCACCGAGGGCATGGGCACCACGCTCACCGCGCTGCTGTGGGCCGGCTCCCAGGTGGCCCTGTGCCATATCGGTGACTCCCGTGGCTACCTGCTGCGCGACGGCGACTTCTACCAGATCACCCGCGATCACACCCTGGTCCAGACCCTGGTCGACGAGGGCCGGCTGAGCGCGGCCGCGGCGGCCACGCACCCGCAGCGGTCCCTGGTCATGCGGGCGCTGCAGAGCAGCACCGACGCCGAGCCGGATCTGCAGATGCGTGAGGCGATCCTCGGCGACCGGTACCTGCTGTGCTCCGACGGGCTGTCCGACGTTGTCGCCGACCAGACCATCCACAAGACCCTCGTCTCCTGCCCGGACCCGGCGCAGGCCGTCGAGGAGCT
>DASUBV010000375.1:0-13714 GCA_035763085.1 Streptosporangiaceae bacterium
CCGGACGGCGGATGCCGGCCCGGCGGGTCACTCCTCGGCGAGCAGCTGGGCGGCAGGCAGGCGGCGGAGCAGCCGGGCGGGCAGCAGCGCGGCGACGATCGTGACCAGCATCCCGGCCAGGACGGCCGCGGCCGCCGCGAGCAGCAGGCGCGCCGGGAACTGGCCGGCGAACCAGGCTGCCGCGCCCAGGCCGGCCACCGCCCCGGCCAGCGAGCCGAGCAGCCCGATCGCCGCGCACTCGGTGACGACCAGGCGGGTCATCGCCGACTCCGGCCAGCCGAGCACGCGGATGGTGGCGAGCTCGGCGGCTCGCTCGCGGATGTTCAGGAACAGCGCGTCAGCTACCGTCACGACCCCCAGCACGACGGTCGCGGCGACCGCGACGTAGTCCGTGCCGCGGACCTGGACCGCCACCGCGTTGCCGAGCAGGGAGCCGACGACCGTCCCGCGGAACGCCAGCGTCACGGCGGTCAGCAGGGTCAGGGCGCCGACCCCGACGGCGAGGCTGGCCGCGGCGACCAGGGTGCGGCTCGGCGTGCGGAGCACGTTCGCGACCGCCAGGCCGGTGAT
Source organism: Streptosporangiaceae bacterium (assembly GCA_035763085.1). Classification (GTDB taxonomy): domain Bacteria; phylum Actinomycetota; class Actinomycetes; order Streptosporangiales; family Streptosporangiaceae; genus DASUBV01. The sequence continues at coordinate 571 of DASUBV010000375.1, forward strand.
CCCCCGCGGGTGGCGGCTGCGCCTGATCGCCAGCACCGGCGGCCGGACCGCAGCGACCGGATCGGAGCGCGAGGCCAGCCACGCCGGGATGGCTCCGGCCAGCACCGACAGCGCCACCGCTGCCGGGATAGCCAGCAGGGCCCGGCCGGGCGAGGCATGCAGATGGAGGGCCGCCGACAGCGGCAGGGCCAGCGCGGCGCCCGCGCCGCCCGCGACCAGGCCGATCAGCGCGAGCTCGCCGAGCACGGTGGCGAAGATGCGGGGCCGGGTCCAGCCCAGGCAGGCCAGCACGCCCAGTTCCCGGCGGCGCCCCCGGACCGCCGCGGTCGCGGAGTTGGCGACGAACAGCGCGCAGACCACCAGGACCAGGGTGAACAGCACGACGCTGGTCTTGTCGACGGCGGACAGGATGGCCACTGCGACGCCCTTGCGCACCCAGCCCTCGGTGATACGCAGCGCGGGCTGGCCATACTTCCCGGCCGGCAGGCTGACGGTCGTCGGGGCGGGTGAGGATCCTGTGACGATGTCAACGGTCAGGCCGGTGCTGACCGCGATCTGCTGGGCGACCTGCCTGATCCGGGCCAGGGACAGCTTGCTCGGCCCGGTGATCCCGGCGACCCGGACGCGGATCGAGCTGATCGGGTCGGCGGCGTGCAGGTCGCCGTGGAACAACACGCTGTTCTCCAGGCCGGGCAGCGCGGACAGTGTGGTGATGAGCTGCACCGGCTGGCTGACGTACCCGCCCAGGTTGAGGCTGGGCAGCAGGTCGTGCCCGCCCAGCGCCCGGCGGCTGGCGGCATCGGCGGGGGCGGCCGCGGTCGGCTCGTAGGGCCCGAGCGGCACCGCGGACAGCGGGTCGAACGACCGGATCCTGGCCGGGTCGAACAATCCCGCCGCATCCGGTTCCGGAGTCTGGCCTACCTGGGCGTTCAGGGTGTTCTCGTGCTCATTTATCTGCCGGAACGCCGTCGCCGCCTCGTCGATGGGCACGTACTGGCCTTCGCCCGGCCACGGGGAGGACCAGACCGATTCCGGGTTCTGCACGGTCCGAGCCGTCAGGCTGCCGTCGTGGCCACGGCGGTACGTGGTCGGCCCGACGTTCCAGTAGGCGACCGGGTCCTGTCCCCAGTCCTGAGACGAGGTGCCTCTGAACTCGGACAGCAGCTGCCGGTAGGCCTGCCCGGCGCTGATCTTCAGTTCGGCCACCGTCCGGCCCGGAACGGAGTCGTGCTGGTCCATCTGCCGGATATCCAGCAGCGGCGGACGGCTCGGGTCGGGCAGGCGCTGCACCTGGATCGCCGCGGTCTCGCCCAGGCCGCTGCTGCTGGCCGCCAGGACCGGGAACTCCCCGCCGTCGTCTGCCGCGGCCCCGGGGAGAAAGCCGGCGTGCTCCTTCAGGTAGCGGCCGGAGGTGACCGCCCGGTTCAGGCCGTCGAGCCTCGCCTCCGCCGCCGGGTCAATGGCGGCCACCAGCATGGGAAACTGCCACACGATCGCGTACCCGGGATGCCGGGCGGTCAGGTTCCCCCAGCGCCCGTACCCGTAGTCCCCGGTGGTCCGCGACCAGCAGAACAGACCTGGAAACGGATGGCCGGGCGGCCGCGTCCCGTCCTGGGGCCGGACGCCTGTGCACACGATGGCCTTCGACCTGCCCGTCAGCCGCTCGTATCTGATAACCGACGCCCCCCCGATTATCCGGTGGCTGGTCACGTAGACATACTGCGGCGCATCGGGTATGCGCTCGCTGCCTCCCGCACTTACCCAGGTCGTGCTGACCCGGTACAGCTGCCGGTCATGGCCTTTCGCGGCGGCCGCCGGCAGCCTGACGGTCACCGGTATCGAGGGCAGGAAGTAACCCACCATCGCGATGGGCGCGGCCACCTGGACGCCGGGGATGCGCTGGATCTTGTGCCACTGGGCCAGGGTGATGCCGCCGTAGATGCCGGACAGGAAGTTCGGCTGCACGGTTGCGGTCTGCGACTCCAGCGCCGTCCGTGATCCGCGGGGCCGGACCAGGATGTCGTAGGCGGAGCGGAAGTGCGCCCGCACCGTGCCGACGGTGCGAAGCTGCGAGGTCCGGGACGCGGCGGTCAGCACGCTGAAGGCGGTCACCGCGACCAGCATCCCGGCCAGCAGGGCCAGCGCCCGGCCGCGCCGGAAGCGCAGCTGCGACCAGATGAGCCTGCGCACCAGGGTCCACCTCCCGTGACCGCGCCGGGCATGTCAGTTCCGAGTATGCGGCGTCCGGCGCCCATACCTAGTGACAATGTAATAACGGTGCGGGCACCGCGGGCGGCGGGCGATGGCCGGGCGGCGGCTGAGCCCGCGCCCCCTGGTCGCATAGCGCAGCGAGCCGGATCAGTCCGGGACAGTACCGGGCGAGCCCGGCACAAGAGGGTCATCACGCCGCCCGGCTGAGCGAAATCACTCGCAGACGGTGACGCGCGCGGCCCGCGGACCGGGTAGGTGGTTAGCTCAGGCCTGCTGTTGATCGCGGCAGGGTGAGCAGAGGAGATAGCTATGCCGCTTGCAGCCTCGACGGACTATCCCGTGCTGAACGTGTTCTGGACGCTGTTCGAGATCTTCGCGTTCGTCGTCTGGTTCTGGCTCCTGTTCGTGGTGCTGATGGACGTCTTCCGCAGCAGCGACCTGTCCGGCTGGGGCAAGGCCGGGTGGACCATCTTCGTGATCTTCCTCCCGCTGATCGGGATCCTCACCTACCTGATCGTCCGGGGCCGGTCGATGCACGAGCGCGCCGCTCAGCAAGCTGACCAGCAGGAGCAGGCCTTCCGCAGCTACGTCCAGGAGACGGCGGGGTCGTCGCCCAGTTCCGCAGACCAGCTGGCCAAGCTGGCTGACCTGCGGCAGCGCGGCGTTATCACCCCGGACGAGTTCGAGCAGGAGAAGTCGAAGGTTCTGGCCTCCCGCTGACGCGCAGCCGCGTCGCGCGGCACGGCGTCCCTGCTGAGCGGCGGGCGCCCGTGCCCGCGGGACGGGGCCATGCTCCTGGCGGCCGCCCGCTGGCGCCGGGCCGGGCGTCACGGCTGGCCGGCTGAGGTCCCCTGGTCGCGTGGCGGCATGCTGTCCAGGCAGCAGCGGACGAAGTCGCAGATGGCCGAGCCGGCTTCGGCACTGGGCAGCCAGGCGACGCCGACCTGGCTGGGGCTGACACCGGTGACGGGCCGGTAGGTGATACCGGGGCGGGCGTAGTAGCGGGCGCCGGACTCGGGGGCCAGGGCGATGCCGTCGCCATTGGCGATCGCAGTCAGCCAGTCGTCGGGCTGGCCGGTCTCGGTCACGGCTCCGATCCGGACCGGGTGACCGTCCCGCTCGCCGGCCGCCAGCCACCAGTCACGCCAGGCGCCGGTCTCGGCCGGAGCGGCGACGAACGGCTCATCCCGCAGCTCCGCGAAGCGGATGCTGTCGCGCCCGGCCAGCGGGTGGGCGGCGGGGAGCACCACGCAGCGGGGCTCGGTGAACAGCACCTCAGCGCGCAGGCTGTCCTGGCCGGGGAAGGGCAGGCGCAGCAGGGCGGCATCGGCGTCGCCGCTGGCTAGCCCGGCAGTGGGGTCGGTCCAGGGGGCGGCGCGCATCTCCACCCGCCAGCCCGGCCGGCGGCGGCCGAAGTCGGCGATGATCTGCTGGGTGGCCTCGTTGGCGGCGCCGGCCAGGAATCCGACCCGCAGCACCCGGGCGGCCCGGCTGGCGGCGCTCTTGGCCTCGCGCAGCGCCCGGTCGAACCCGGCCAGGACGGCGGGTACCTGGCCGGCCAGCTCCTGGCCCGCCGCGGTGAGGGTCATCCCGGCCCGGGACCGGGTGAACAGCGGCACCCCGAGCTGGCTTTCCAGCTGCCTGATCTGCTTGGTCAGCGCGGGCTGGGACACGAACAGCCGCTCCGCCGCGCGGGTGAGGTTCCCCTCGTCGGCGACGGCGGCGAAGTAGCGCAGGAGCCGGGTGTCGACATCCATGCAGTCAGGTTATGGATGCGTGTATTGGACGCCGTGACGGGGCCCGGCAAGGCTGGATCGCGAGCCGGCCGCCGGCTGCTCGAACGGCGAGGAGGACGAAGTGCTCGCAGCGTACGTGATCATCACGGGCGTCACGATCCTGGCCAGCGCGTGGGCTACCGCTGCCGACCTCGCGCAGCCCGCATGGCTGCTGGCCAACATGGCGGAAGTCGGCGTGCCGCGGTCCTGGCTGGCGCCGCTGGCAGCCCTCAAGGGCGCCGGGGCGGCCGGCCTCCTGCTCGGACTCCTGGGCCTGCGGCCCCTCGGGATCGCCGCCGCGGCCGGGCTCGTCTTGTTCTTCACCGGGGCTCTCGCCGCCCACGTCCGCGTCCGCGCCTTCCATAACATCGCCTTTCCCGGAACCTACTGGGCGCTGGCCAGCGCAGCCGCGATCCTCGCGCTCGCCGTGCGCTGACGGCCGCTGCCGCCAGGCGCGGCCGGATGCGCTGCTACGCTCCGGGCCGTGCCCCGGCCTCAGGACAGCACCGCAGCCGCCGCGCCCGCTCCCGGCACGGACGCGGAGGTAGCCGTCGCGGCGGCGCTGGCCGGGGCGGCGGTGGCGCGGTCCCGGTTCGGGACGGCGCTGCAGCGGATCGAGAAGGCGCCGATGGATTTCGCCACCGACGCGGATATCGCGGCCGAGCAGGCCATCCTCGGCGTGCTGCGGCTGGCCCGGCCCGGCGATGGCTACCTGGGCGAGGAACTGGGTGCCTCCGGGACCGGCGCGTCGGGCCGGACCTGGCTGGTGGACCCGCTCTGCGGCACGGCGAACTTCGCGGTGGCCACGCCGCTGGTGGCGGTGAACGTGGCCGTGTGCGCGGGGGACCGGGTGCTGGCGGCGGCCAGCGCGGACCCGCTGGCCGGGGAGGTGTTCTGGACCGACGGGGCCGCGGCCTGGCTGCGCAGCGGCGCTGGTAATCAGCGGCTGGTCCCGTCCGCCCGGTCCCGGCTGGCCGATGTCAACCTGGACCCGCCGTTCCCCAATGGCGACCGGTTCCGGGCGGTGGCGATGCTGGCCGATCCGGCCTTCGGCGCCGCGCTGCGGCCGCGGGTGCTGTCCACGACGCTGGCGCTGGCCTGGGTGGCGGCCGGGCGCCGCGCCGCCTACGTGACCGACGGGCAACTGCGCGGCAGCGTGCACTTCGCCGCCGGCATCGCCCTTTGCCAGGCCGCGGGCTGCGTGGTCACCGGGCTGGCGGGCCAGCCCGTGCACACGGGCATCGGCGGGCTGGTCGCGGCCGCGGACGCGCCAACCCACGCCACGCTGCTGGAGATCATCGCGCGGCAGCTCACCCGCCAGGGGGAGTGACCCCGCCCCGGCGGAACGGATCAGGCGGCCTGGCATGCTGAAGGGCCCGGCCAGCCGGCCAGGCCCCTCCGCGCGGGAAGGCACCCGCTCCACCGGGATCTCCCGCTCACACCCCGTCCTGTCCAGGCCACCGGACCAGATAACCGGGTCTGTCGTGCAGGCTGTGCAGCCAGCCGTGCACTGTGCATCTGCACGGTATCCGATGTGACTGTCCCGCGCTAGTAGCGGAGAACGGCTCCGAACGGAGCAGAACAGCGGTGAACGACCGGGAGCACCGCCGAGCAGAATGTAACGATCTTGGCAGAATCGGGGTGTTCCTGCTGGCGATCATGAAACGGCGGCGCTAGCCTGATCGCCATTCCCAACCCGCAGATATCGGCTCCAATCTACCCGAACCTGCGAGGACGGAACTGAACCAGGCCACCGCTGCCGGGCCCCCGTGCTGGGGCCGGGCCATGAGCAGATTATTCGGAGGGCATCATGCCCGTGCTCTGCATCAGCCGGCCGTCGGCCGGCGCGCGCGCAATCTTCCTGGATGCGGCCTGGTGAGCCGCCGGGCGGGTGGCGCGGCCGCGAGTGAGCCGGCCCGCAGCGACCCCGAGACTGAGCGCAGCCGCGTCGAGCTCGCCGCCGAGATCCGCAGCCTGAAGCAGCGGCTGTCGCCGGAGACGCTGCGCGATCCGCGGATCCGCGCGGAGCTCGCTGAGCTGGACAAGCAGCTGGCGGCGGCACTGGACCAGAGCCGCGGCCGGCACCGGCTGCCGGCGGGCGTCCCGGCGCCCGCGGTCGTGCCCGAGCCGGTCAGGGACGCCGATGGCTACAACCTCAAGCCCGACCCGCTGCGGGCGCAGGCAGCGGCGGAACTGGTCGAGGCGCTGCGCCAGTACCGGGCCTGGTCCGGCAATACGCCATTCCGCCAGATGGCCGCGCGGGCGCGGCAGCGGGTGGCGCATTCCACGATGTGCGTGGCGCTGAAGAACGACGATCTGCCGGGCCTCAAGGTGGTGCTCGCCATTGTCGCGGGCTGCGGCGGGGGCCAGGCGGATCAGGAGAAGTTCGCTACCGCGTGGCGGCGGATCAACGCCGGGGTAACGGCGCCCGAGCCCTCGCCGGCTCCGGAGCCGGGACGAGCTCCGGCGGTTCCGGCGCCGGGCAAGCCCGCTGTCCCGAGCCTGCGCGTGGTGCGGTAGCTCCGTTCCTGATCTGCCGAGGGAGAACGAGGGCTGATGGCCGGGGATCCGGGCTGGGTGCCGCCCGGGGTGGACACCACGCGGGCGAACACGGCACGGGTCTACGACTACTGGCTCGGCGGGACCCATAACTTCCTGCCCGACCAGGACCTGGCCCGGGCGATCGTCGCGGTGAACCCGTTCATGCGCGACATCGTGCGCGCCAACCGCGCGTTCCTGAGCCGCGCGGTGCGGTTCCTGGCCGCTCAGGGCATCACCCAGTTCCTGGACATCGGCTCGGGCATCCCGACCCAGGGCAACGTGCACGAGGTCGCTCAGCAGGCCAGTCCCGGCGCGCGGGTGGTCTACGCCGACACCGACCCGGTCGCCATCGCGCACAGCAAGGCGATCCTGGCCGGCAACCCCGGCGCCGCCATCATCGACGCGGACCTGCGCGAGCCGGACAAGATCCTGGGTCACGACGTGACCGGGCGGCTGCTGGACCTGAGCCAGCCGACAGCGCTGATCCTCGGCGCGGTCCTGCACTTCATCGGCGACGAGGAGGACCCGGCCGGCATCGTGGCCGCGCTGCGGGACGGGCTCGCGCCGGGCAGCTACCTGGTGGTGAGCCACGCCACCGAGGATGAGAGCGCCGGCCTCGTGCAGGCCAGCGGGAAGGTCTACAACTCCAAGTCGACGGTGCGGCTGCGGATGCGGTCCTACCCGGAGGTCTGCCGGTTCTTTGACGGCTTCGAGCTGGTCGAGCCGGGCGTGACCTGGCTCCCGCTGTGGCGGCCCGACTCGCCGGCCGACGTGCCGGCCGACCCGTCCCGGTACGCCGGCTGGGTCGGCGCGGGCCGCAAGCCCGGCTAACGCGGCCGGCCCGGCCAGGGCCCGCCCGCTAGGGTGCCTCGCCCGGCTCGCGGGCGTCGCGGGCCAGGCGCTCCTGCTCTTCCACCAGCTTGCGGGCGAACTCCTTGGCGGGCATCTCGGCCAGGCACAGGAACGTCTCGGTCCGCGTCACGCCGGGAATCTTCCAGACCTGGTCGAACATCAGCGACCGGAGGTGGGCGTGGTCGCGCAGCCGGACCCGGGCCAGCAGGTCCATCGAGCCCGCGACCACCGCGACGTCCTCGACCTCGGGGATGGCGTGGAACTCGCGCAGCACGTGCCCGAGGTTGGTGGTCGCGGTGATGGACAGGTAGGCCTGCAGCGGGTAGCCGGCCGCAGGCCAGTCAATGTCCACGGTGTAGCCGCGGATGACCCCGGCGCGCTCCAGCCGGGCCAGCCGGACCCCGACCGCCGGGGCGGACATGTTCAGCTCCCGGCCCAGCTTGCGCTGGCTGACCCGGGCGTCGGCGGCGAGCAGGGCGAGCAGCCGCAGGTCGACCTGGTCCAGGCCGACCGGCGGGCGGGGGACCCCCACCACGCTGCTGAGCTCAGCCAGCGGCCCGGCCGCTGGGACAGACGACATGGCCGGCGGCAGGTCCGGCTGATCAGGCGTAGCGGCCAAGCGAGGGCTCCCTAGTGCGCGCGACAGGCATCGGGACGGGCACCGGGGTCCTGGCCCGGCGGGACCGCCGCGGTGAGGTGCGGCCGGTCCCGGCATGGCTGCCGCGTTCCGAGGAGAGGCTACCGCGCATGACCGCCCGCTCAGCCCGGCCCGGCGGCCGGATCCCCGGCCAGCTCCTCGGCGAAGTGACAGGCCGACCGGTGCTGCGCCGCGACCAGCCGCAGTTCCGGCTCGCGCTCGGCGCAGACCGGTCGGGCCAGCGGGCACCGGGGGTGAAACCGGCAGCCGGACGGCGGCGCGCTCGCGCTGGGCACCTCGCCGGGGATGGGCGCCTGGAGCCGGCCGCGCTCCCGGCGCGGGTCGGGCTGCGGGGCGGCCTGCATCAGCGCCCGGGTATAGGGGTGCAGCGGCCGGGCGTACACGGCATCGCGCGGCCCGGTCTCGACCACCCGCCCCAGGTACATCACCGCGACGTCGGCGGCCACCCGCCGGACCACGCCCAGGTCGTGGCTGATGAACAGGTAGCTCATGCCCAGCCGATGCTGCAGGTCCCGCATCAGGTTCAGGATCTGGGCCTGCACCGACACGTCCAGGGCGGAGGTCGGCTCGTCGGCGACGATGACCTCCGGGCCGGGCGCGATCGCGCGGGCGATGTTGACCCGCTGGCGCTGGCCGCCGGACAGGTGGGTGGCCTGCTGGTCCATCATCTCCGGGCTCAGCCCGACCTGGGTCAGCAGCTCGGCCACCCGGTCGCGCAGCTGCGCCCGCGGCGCGAGCTTGTGCACGATGAACGGCTCGGCCAGCGTGTCGGCCAGGGTGAACCGCGGGTTGAGCGAGTTCAGCGAGTCCTGGAAGACCATCTGGATGCGGCGCCGCACCGGCGTCAGGGAACGCTCGGTCATGGCCGCGATGTCGGTGCCCCCGAACAGGACCTGGCCGCTGGTCACCGGCTCCAGCCGGAGCAGGCTCTTGGCCAGGGTCGTCTTCCCGCTGCCGGACTCGCCGACCAACCCGAGCGTGGCGCCGCGGCGCAGCGTCAGGGTGACCCCGTCCACGGCCCGGATCACCGCGCCGCGCCGGGCAGCCAGGCCGCGGGCCCGGTAGTGCACCCGCAGGTCGCGGATCTCCAGCACCGGGTCAGCGGTGCTGCCTGCCTGCTCAGGCGGCGCCGAGGCCGGCTCGCTCGCCAATGTTCACCTCCGGTCCCAGCCAGCAGGCCGCCCGGTGCGACGGCCCGCGGTCCTCCAGCGGCGGCCGCTGCTCGCAGCGCCCGAACGCGTGCGGGCACCGGGGCGCGAAGACGCAGCCCGCGGGCACCGACCGCATGTCCGGGGGCTGCCCGGCGATCCCGGTGAGCGGCGCGTCCGGGTCCGGCGCGGTATCGGGGATCGAGGCCAGCAGGCCGGCGGTGTAGGGGTGCGCGGGATGCTCGAACACAGCGACCGCGTCGCCCTGCTCGGCCAGGTAGCCGCCGTACATGACCAGCACGTCATCGGCCAGCCCGGCGACCACGCTCAGGTCGTGGCTGACCAGGACCAGCGAGATGCCCAGCTCGGCGGTCAGGTTCTTGAGCAGCTCCAGGATCTGGGCCTGGACGCTGACATCCAGCGCGGTGGTCGGCTCGTCGGCCAGCAGCACCCGCGGCTCGCAGGCGATGGCCATCGCGATGACCACGCGCTGGCGCATCCCGCCGCTGAACTCGTGCGGGTAGGCCCGCAGCTGCTCGCGCGGGGCCGGGATGCCCACCCGGCCCAGCAGCTCGGCGGCCCGCTCGGCGGCGGCCCGGCGGCTCAGCCCCAGGTGCAGCCGCAGCGGCTCGGCGACCTGGGCGCCGATGGTGCGGACCGGGTTGAGCGCCGCCATCGGGTCCTGGTACACCAGCCCGATGCCGCGGCCGCGGATCTTGCGGATCTCCGGCTCGCTGAGCGTCAGCAGCTCCCGGCCCTCCAGCCGGACCGAGCCGGCCACCCGGGCCGAGCGGGGCAGCAGCTGCAGCAGCGACAGGCAGGTCACGCTCTTGCCCGAGCCGGACTCGCCCACGATCGCGACCGTCTGGCCCCGCTCGACCGAGAAGCTGACCCCGTTCACCGCGTGCACGACCGCGCGCTCGGTGGCGAACTGAACGCTGAGGTCGGTGATGGCCAGCGTGGCGGTCACGGGCGTCCGGCGAGGTCGTTGCGGGCCACCTGGCCGTCCTTCATCACGAAGCGGACGTTCTTCATGGCGCCGATGTCGGCGGCCGGGTCGCCGGCCACGACGATCACGTCGGCGACCCGGCCGGCCTGCAGGGTGCCGACGTCGGGGTCGAGGCCGAGGTTGTAGGCCGCGTTCCTGGTCGCCGCGACGATCGCGTCCATCGGGGCCAGCCCGTACTCGACCATCAGCGCCATCTCGGTGGCCATGTAGTCATGCGGGTTGAACGGGGTGCCCGCGTCGGTGCCGGCCGCGATCTTCATGCCGGCCCGCACCGCGGCGCCGAAGCTCTCCCGGTGGTGCCCGGACTCGCTCTCGGCCTTCTCCACCACCCAGTCGGGGATGGCGCCGGTGCCGCCGTTATTCACGATCTGGTTCACCGCGATCAGTGTCGGGACCAGCACGGTGCCGTGGTCGATGGCCAGCTGCAGGGCCTCGTCATCGAGGTAGAAGCCGTGCTCGATGGAGTCGATCCCGGCCCGGATGGCGTTCTTGATCCCGCCGTTGCCGATCGCGTGGCAGGCCGCGCGCCTGCCCGCGTTATGCGCCTCGCGGGCGACCTGCTCCAGCTCATCTTGCTGCAGCGCGGTCTGCGTCGGGACCACGCCGGGGGTCAGCACGCCGCCGGTGGCCATGGCCTTGATGAAGTGCGCGCCCGCCTTGATCTCGGCGCGGGTGGCGCCGCGGACGCCGTCGGGGCCGTCGGCCTCCCGGCCGATGAAGTGCCCGTGCCCGCCGGTCATCGTGATGACCCGGCCGGCCGCGCGGATCCGCGGCCCGGTCACCAGCCCGTCCTCCACCGCCCGGGCCAGGTCGATCGCGATGTTGCTGGCGGCGCCGCAGTCCCGCACCGAGGTCACCCCGGACTCCAGGGTGAGCTGGAGGTTCTTGTACCCGCGCAGCGCCGCGATGGTGACCGAGTCCCGCGCGGCCTGGCCGAACAGGTCCGGCGACCCGTCGTTGGCCAGGTGCACGTGACAGTTGATCAGGCCGGGCATGACGGTGCCGCCGCCGCCGTCGACTGCCGCCTGCGCCGCGCCCTCGGGCAGCTGCGCCTCGGGCCCGGTCCAGGTGATTCGCCGGCCCTCGCTGATCAGGGCCGAGCCGGGCACGGGCGCGGCCCCGGTCCCGTCGATCAGGCTGACGTTGCGGATGACGACAGGGCGGTCTGCTGCAGCCACGAAACGGGCTCCTTCCGGGATCTGTCCCGCCGGCCGGCCGGCAGCGGGCATGAGTAACAGGCGGGACGGCGGCGGCTAGGTGTAGGACAGGGTCGAGAAGCGCAGAGTCTGCGCCTGGTTCCGGTCGTGGCCGTAGATCATCATGGCGTTCTCCTGGCCCGCGCGGTCCCGCAGCGCCAGGGCGCTGACCCGGGCCGTTTCGGGATCGGCCTGGCCGCCCCAGGCGTCGTGGTCGTAGTTCTCCTGGCTGTACACGGCGTCGCCGGTGAGGATCACGTTTCCGGTGTCGGGCAGCCGCAGCAGCACCGACTGGTGCGCCGGGGCGTGGCCGGGCGTCGGGATGACCTCGACGCCGGGGAACAGCGTCGTGGCGCCGTCGACCAGCTCATAGCTCAGCCCCGGCAGGTTCCAGTACTGGTGCGGGAACACCGCCGGGGTCTCCTTGGCGAACTCGTAGTGCTCGCGCTGCACGAAGAACTTCGAGTCCTTGAGCATGTCGTTGTTGCCGGCATGGTCGAAATGCAGGTGGGTGTTGATCACGTAGCTGATGTCGGCCGGGGCGATGTCCAGCTCGGCCAGCCGCCACAGCAGGCTGTCTTCGCGGCGCATGTCCGGCACGAGCAGGTCGGCCAGCGGCTGGCCGCGCCAGGTGGCGTCCGGGTCCTTAATGTGGATCCGGTTCATGCCGGTGTCGACCAGCACCAGCTCATCGTTGTCCAGGCGGATCAGGAAGGCCGGCACCGGGATGTGGATCCGCTTGCCGTCGGACACGCCAGGGGCGATGACCTCGTAGGTACAGCAGCAGCCGCCAAGCGGCAGGATGAACAGCTCCATCTTTAGTCTCCCGCGATCAGTTGGGTCGTGTCCTTCAGCTTGGTGCGCCGCTGGCGCAGCCGGTCCGGGTCGGTCATGCTGGCCAGGAAGTCGCCCAGGTAGTTGGCGATCAGGATGGTGATCGTGATCGCGATGCCCGGCGCGGCCGAGATCCACCATGCCTGGCCGAGGTACTGGACGCCCGCCGAAAGGTCCGCGCCCCAGTCCGGGGACGGCGGCCGGATGCCGAAGCCGAGGAAGTCCAGCGTCGTGGCCAGCAGCGTGGTCCAGCCGATCGCGCTGGAGATGACCACGATGAGCTCGCTGCCCAGGACCGGGAGCACGTGCCGCCGGACGATGCGCAGCGGCCGGCAGCCCACCGCCCGGGCCGCCGCGATGTAGTCCTGGGCGCGGATGGACTTGGTCGGCCCGTACACCACCCGGGCGAAGATCGGGGTGTAGGAGATGCCGACGGCCAGCACCACGGTGGTGACGCCGGGGCCGAGGACGGTCACCACGACCAGCGCCAGCAGCAGGCCGGGGAAGGCCAGCAGCACGTCCATGACCCGCATCACCACGCCGCTCGGCCAGCGGGCCAGGTAGCCGGCCAGGATGCCCAGCGGCGTGCCGATCGCCGCCGCCAGCGCCGTGCTCAGCACCGCGGTGACCAGGGTGTGCCGGGCGCCGAAGACGATCCGGCTCAGCACGTCCCGGCCGAGCTGGTCGGTGCCGAACAGATGCTGCGCGCTGGGCCCCTGCTGCGCGGTGCCCACGATCGCGGCCGGGGCGGCGATCGGCAGCAGCGGGGCCAGCAGTGCCACCAGGATCAGCAGCGCGGCGGCGGCCGCCGCGGTGAAGCCCAGCGGGTCGCGGCGGGCGGCCAGCCGGAACCGGGCGGCCAGCACGCCGCGGCGGGTGTACCGGGGCGCCCGGCTGGCCGGCGGCTGGCCGGCCGCCGC
>DASUBV010000376.1:0-4234 GCA_035763085.1 Streptosporangiaceae bacterium
CAGCAGGGTGCCGGCCAGTTGCAGGGCCTGCCAGGTCACGGCGGCGGCGATCGCGCCGGCGCGGATCTGCCGGACGGTGACAGGGCGCGCGGTCAGCACCTTGAACGCAGCGGTGAACAGCGTCACGTTCAGCGCGATCGCTGCCGCGGCCGCGAGCGCCCGCACGCTGCCGCCCAGGCTGGCGCCGTAGGCGTCTGCGGCGGCGCCCAGGGCGGACAGCACGGTAGTGAGGATGACGCTGGCGCCGCCGAAGGCCAGCAGCAGCAGGCTCCGCAGCCGGGCCCTGACCGGGTTCGGGCGGGAGTCGCGCGGCACGCCCCACACCTTGTTCAGCGTGGCCTGCGTGGCCTGGACGATGCCCAGGCCGCCGTAGACGCAGCCCAGTATGCCGATGACCAGTCCGGCGGTGCTGCCGTGGAAGGAGCGGATGTTGGCGGTGATCTGATCACCGATGACGGGAAACTGGGCGAGCGCGGAGTCCAGCACCTTTCGCTGCAGGTGCTGGTTGCCGTGCAGCGCGTATCCCAAGATCGTGGCCAGGAGCAGCAGCAGCGGGAACAGCGCCACGAACCCGTAGTAGGTGATCTGCGCGGCGAGGTAGGTGCCCTGGTCGTCGGCGAACTTGTACAGCACCGCCAGCGGCACCCCTGCCCAGCGGTGCCGCCGCTGGTAGGCATCGGCCCGGCTGGCCATGCTCATCGCGGCTCCTCGTGCCCGTGTCCTGCTGCCCGCGGCGGGCTCCGGCAGTCACCAGCTAAGCACGTGCGGACGGCTTAACGGAGCCTCCGGTACCGGCATTTCCCGGCCGCAGCCGGGCGGTCAGCGGCGCATCCCGCCTCCATCATCGTCGCCTGCATGACCGGGATCGTCGGGCGGCTGGGCCGCCGCCACGGCGTTGGACGCGGCCGGGCTGCTGCTCGCCGACGGCCGCGGCGCGCTGCGGCTGATAGCGGCCTCGACCGAGCAGGCCAGGGTCTCATGGAACTGTTCCAGATCCAGAACGACGAGGGGCCGTGCCTGGACTGCTACCGCAGCGGGCAGCGGCCGCCTGCTGCTGCGGGTTACCGTGCCGCGATCCGGGAGGCTGGCGTTCGTTACCGCGTGCCGATGCCGGGCCAGCGCATCCTGCCGGGCCGGCGCGGCACTGGCACGGCCGCCGGCCGGGGGTGTCCCGCGCTGGCGGCTGCCTTTTCCACGGTGGCATGAACGCTGAAGCCGTCGGCCAGGCGGGTCATGGCAAGGACCCTCAGCACGAGCTGCCGCGGCGCGGCCAGCAGCAGGTCGCCCCCGGCGCGCCGGGCGTGCCTGCGCCCGCGGGCTAGCGCTGCCACGCCGCAGGAGTCGATGAACTCCAGGCCCGACAGGTCCACGATGATCTGCGGCTCGCTGGCCGCGACCGCCGCCAGCCTGGCCGCGACCACCGCGGCGTCTGCGATGTCAAGCTCCCCGCGCAACGCGACGACCACGTGGCCGCCGCATTCCCGGGTACTCAGATCCACGCTGAACATAGGTGCGCCTTCCTGCTTCACAGCAAGGCGGGGTCCCGGCCCAGCGGCTCATTCGCCAGGTTCCACGTCAACAGTACGCCTGGCACCGCCCGTGCCCAATCCCGCCCGGCAGCGGTTAACGGCCGAGCCAGGCCGTTCAGCCGGCCGGCCGGGCCGTCGCAGCCGGCCGACGGAACCCGCCGCACGGGTCACCGCGGGGTTCCAGTTGCCCGTGGTCGCGGGCTCAGGTCAATTACCGGGGTTTGCCTGCCCGCCTCTTGCAGCTGACGGATGTTGACGGCCTGATTGCCTGACCATCGCGACCTGGTGTCAACCCGCGGCGCCCCGCGAGCTGGCCAGTGGCCAGCCGCAGGATGCTGTGGTGACGGTCCTCCCGCCAGAGTGAATAAGTAGCCGGAAGTCCCCGCCCGGCAGGAGGATCGGCCCTTGGCAGCGGTGACCGTGCACCGGATGCTTTAGAGCGGCTTACTAGCTGGGGTGCTCATCATGGGCATCATCGCTTGGATCGTTCTCGGACTGGTGCTGGCCTGATCGCCAACATGCTGATCCCCGGCATGAGGTCACAGGGCCTCATCCTGACCTGCCTGATCGGCCTGGGCGGCGGCTCGGTCGCCAGCAGGCTGTTCCACGTCCACTCCCTGCAGGGATTCTTCAACCTGTCCACCTGGCTCACCGCAATCGCCGGGGCGGCCGTCCTCCTGCTCGCCTACCACCTGATCAGCGGGCGGTCCGGCCATTCCCCCCGGTCCCGCCGGTTCGCGTACCGCTGAGAACTGCCGCGATGGCCCGCGGAGGGCGAGTCGCTGGCCGCCGCCGCGCTGGGCGAGGCGTCCGGCACGATGATGGCCCACCCGCTGGCCCTGCAGCTGCGGAACCTGCAGAGCCTGGTCGAGATCGGCGTCGACAAGAACAGCACCGTGGTGTTCCCCGCCCCGCTGATCAGCACGATCGAGGAGCTCGGCTCCTTCCTCGCCCGCGAGGAGAACGCGGCAAGCACCAGTAACAGCCTCAGGCCCACCGCGGTGCCAGCACCAGGCGAGGTCACCCACGCCGCTTAGCCGCCCGACGGGATCCCGCGCACTGTGGCTGCCAGGCTAAAGGCATGCAGCGCGTTGCCGACGGGATCGCTCCCCTGCGAGAGCCAGCCAGCGTGCTGTGACGTTGGGCCCTGTTGGCGGCCGCGCGCCGGGTGCCAGCATCTAGGGGTCCGATGATGTGGGGTGTCGTTTGGCGGTTGCATACCGTGCCGGTGAGGCCAGTCCGGTATCCGCTGCGTCGCTTGGGGTGGTGGAGGCCGGCGCGCTGGCGGTACCCGGCGTGCTGGCCAGGCTGGGCAGCGACCCGGCGGGCCTCACGACGGCGGAGGCGGCCCGGCGGCTGCGGGCGCTCGGGCCGAACGCGGTGCGCTCGCACCGCGCGCGGGCGTTCCCGGTGCTGGGACGACAACTTCGCTCCCCCTTGCTGATCCTGCTCGCGGTCACGGCATGTGCGTCGTACTTCGTCGGTGAGCGCAGCGACGCGGTGATCATCGGAGTAATCCTGCTCGCCTCGGTGGGACTCGGCTTCGTCAACGAGTACCGGGCCGAGAAGGCCGCCGAGGCGCTGCACTCGAGCATCCATCATCGCTGCGTCGTCCTGCGCAGCGGGCATCCGCGGTCAGCCGACGTGACCGAGCTGGTCCCCGGCGATGTCATCGACCTGCAGCTGGGCGAGGTGGTCCCGGCCGACGTCCGGCTGCTGGCAACCGCGGGGCTGGAGTGCGAGGAGTCGGTGCTGACCGGCGAATCAGTGCCCGCGGAGAAATCCGCGGAGGCCGTGCCCGCCGGGACGCCGCTGGCCGAGCTGAGATGCTGCGCGCTGATGGGCACCGTTGTGCGAGCTGGCTCTGGCACCGGGGTGGTGGTCGCCACGGGGGGCCAGGCGGAGTTCGGCCGGATCGCCCTCGGCCTCGGGGAACGCCAGCCCGAGACCGAGTTCCAGGTCGGGCTGCGCAAGTTCTCCATGCTGCTCGTGCAGGTCGCCGGGGTGCTCACCGCGGCCATCTTCGTCATCAACGTGGTCTTGCACCGGCCGGTCATCGACGCGCTGCTGTTCTCGCTCGCCATCGCCGTCGGCATCTCCCCGCAGCTGCTCCCGGCTGTCGTGTCCACCAGCCTCGCCGCCGGGTCACGGCAGCTGGCCCGGCGCAAGGTGCTGGTCAAGCGGCTGGTCTGCATCGAGGATCTCGGTGACATCGACGTGCTGTTCACCGACAAGACCGGCACCCTGACCGAGGGCAGCCTCCGGTTCATGCGCTCGTCCGGGCGCGACGGACGGCCCGATGACGACCCGCTGCTGCTGGGGCTGCTGTGCAACGAGGCCGTCGTCGAGGATGGGCACGCCGTCGGCGGCAATCCGCTCGACGTCGCCCTGTGGGACTCACCCGCCGCGCTGGGCCAGAAGGCGGCGCTGGCCCGTTACCGGCGGCTCGCGACGCTGCCGTTCGACCACGAGCGGCGCGCGGTGTCGGTCCTGGTGGAAGACGACGCCGGCCGCCGCACGATCATCACCAAGGGAGCGCCTGAGGGACTACTGGAGCGGTGCGCCGGGGTGCCCGCCGCCGTGCGCGCCGCCCTGGACGCCGAGTTCGCGGCCGGCAACCGCGTGGTCGCCGTCGCCGCCCGCCCCGCGCCCGGCCAGCCGGCCATCTCCGCGGCCGACGAGCACGGCCTGGAGCTGCGCGGGCT
>DASUBV010000377.1:0-23846 GCA_035763085.1 Streptosporangiaceae bacterium
TTCGAGGAAATCCGCCAGGGGTGGAGCTTCCCGCTAGTTGTCATCGTCCATGGTCTGGCAACCTCGATCGAGAGGACACCCCATCTCGCTCTTGAGGTGGTTATCAGGATGAGCGGCCTGAGCCATGCATTCTCGGTTGCCGGTGATCAGATGCTGGCGATCTACGTCGCTGCGGCCTGGGGCTGATCGGAGCAGGTCCCGAGCGAGAATGTAGCAAAATGCAACCCCGGTCCTGGAGCCCTTACCTTGATATCCGGCATATCTGACGCCGCTGGGACCTCACCGGCGTCCTCAGCAGGCGGTGGCCTGACCTTGCTCTTCATCTCGCTGGCCCTGCTGGCGGTGGGAGGCGTCTTTGCCTTTGACATCGGTAGGTTTGCTACAAAGAACAGTGAGAACAACACGGGATTCACGCCATGGGCCCGCAGGCTTGCAGCTGCGGGCCTGAAATTCCCGAATTCCGGCAAGCTAGTGGGATGGATATTCCTTATCGCTGGCGCCATCCTCCTGTTGCTGACCGCCGTACTCTTTCTGGCCAGCCTCTGGCGTTAAACATCTTGGCGATTGCTCTACACTATCGGTCGGCGGTTTGACATATCCGCCGCTGCCGGCGGCGCTGCAGACTGGATCCGCGAGGGAAGCCTGGAGCATGAGCGGGCCGAAGCCCGGGCATCAGATTGCAAGGGTGAATGGTAGTGAGTCGAGCGCGTCCAGCCAGGCCATAGCACGGGAGTACAGTCCGGAATATGCGGAATGATTCCAGCGGCGGCTGGATCTTTGTTGCCATCGGCGCGTTCGGCCTGCTGTTCATGATCTACGCAACGCTGAACCTGCGGGGCATGCAACGGCGCGAACCGGAGAAGCGGACCCGGAACAGTTTCGGGACCTACCTGACGCCCGCGCAGTCACTGCGCCGCGTGCCCTTTGCCTGCCTGGTGTTCGCCGCGATGATCGGCCTGGGGCTCTGGCAGCTCCACGGATGGTAGGCATCATCACCGCAGTCCTGGGCTCCCGGCACGCGGCTCTGGACGTTGTCGGCGCCGGCCTGATTACCGTGGCCACTTGTCAGTCGCCTGGTCCTCGCTGCGGCGGTGGCGGCGGACCTGGCAGCAGGGCGGGATTGAGGCGCTGCGGTCGAAGGGGCCGGCATCGGCGGGCGGCTGTCCCCGGCGCAGTAGGCCTAGCTGGAGCTGGGGAAGGGCCGCTGGCGCGCCGGTTCGCCGGAGGCCAGCGCTGGAGGCTGGAGCGGATCAAGACGCTGGTCGGCAGGCTGTTCCACGTCGGGTACACCGTCGAGAGGATGTGGAAGCTGATGCGTCGGCATGGCTGGTCGTGCCCGGTTCCGGTGCGCCAGGCGATGGAAGGCGATCTGCAGGAGTCGAGGGCCGCTCTGGCATCAGGGCAAGCGCGGCCTCGGCCGTCCTGCGCACGAGGTTCCATAGCGGGTTCCCAACGATCGCCTCGTCTGTCCAGGCCGCTTTGTCGCTGCTGAGCTGGCCTAGGAGTTGATCTAGACGGTCGAGGGCGGCCTGCAGTTCGGGCGAGACCCAACCAAGGCCGGTGCACCAGGACGCCAGCATGGGGTACGCGGGATCCCAGTCGAAGCAGTCCTCAATTGCTATGTCTTTGACCTGCTCCGTGCCGTCCAGCGCGAGGCTTTGCAGCGCGTTCCGCATCAAAGACCACGAGTAACCGGGAAGACGGCCGGCCAGATCGTCTTCGCTCTCTCCAGGCACGACGGGAGCTTATGCTCGACACCTGCATGTCCACCTCTCCTTTTTGCGGCCTGCCGGTTGGCCCAGCCGGGTGCCCGAACAAGGCAGCGGCCGTCGATGACTGGCACTGGTTTGCGCTCATCATCATCGTCTGGCACCTGGACGGCGGGCTCCTACTCCGCAAGGGCGGCCGGGACCGGCCCCGGGACCGGACCAGGCGCTGGCCTCGAGAACCTGCACGTGCTGAAGGACCGCGGCCAGCGACACCGGCAGGGGCCTGCCGAGCTCGCTGACCGGGGCGGCCAGATGCGGGCGATCGCTCAGGACTCAGTTCACTTCCCGACAGCGATGCACCCAGCGCTGATGTCATCGGCATCAGCCGCGATCCCGCGCTGGGAATGCGAGCATACGGTCACGGTGTAAAGCCTCGTGGTGGCGGCCCGCCTGGTGTCAGCGGCCATCGATATTCCTGCCGTCGTGCCGGGCTGGGTTGTGCTGCGCGGCCCGGGCGTGCCGCTGACCGTCGGCTGGCTGGCGTCTGCGGGCGGGTGCCCGGCGGCGAGGTCCTGCCAGTGCCGGGTATATGCCGCGCGTGGGTGGCGGTGCGGCCGCGCAAGGCGGGCGGGCAGGTGGGCAGGCGTGCTGGCGGCAAGCATGCCGAGGCCCGCGGCGGCGATCCCGCCGGCTGCATCCAGCAGGAAGTGGTTGGCGGAGGCGAGCACCACCAGTGTGGTGGCGGCCGGGTAGAGCCAGGCCAGGTGACGCAGGCGGCCACGGGTGGCGGTGGCAACGGCGAGGGCGCACCACGCGGCCCAGGCGACGTGCAGGCTGGGCATGGCGGCGTAGAGGTTGACCAGGCTGGCTGCGACTCGCGGGTGGGCTGCGCTGAGGATGTTGTGGGCGACCATGATGTCGGTCATCCCCGGCACGGAGAACCGCGGCGGGGCGACCGGCCAGGCCCAGAACACGACGGTTGCGGCGGCGGTGGCCAGCACCAGCGCGGAGCGCAGCCGCGGGAACGCGGCTGGCCTGCGCAGGTAAAGCCAGGCCAGGACAAGCGGGGTGACAAGGAAGTGCAGGAGCCCGTAGTAATAGCCGGCCGCCTCGGCGAGCATGAGGTGGCCAGCGGTGAGGTGGTTGAGGAAGGGCTCGGGGGTCACGTGCAGTCCCCGCTCGGCCTGCCACAGCTGGGCGGCGTGACTGAATGCCACCTGGTGATCAGCGTGAATGGCCAGGCGGACCAGGGAGTATGCCGCGTAGCCGGCAGCGATGGTAGCCAGTTCGGCCACGGCAGGCAGCAGCGGCCAGGCCAGGCCGCCCCGGCGTGCTGAAACCCTGGCGGTCCGCGGCCGGAGGTCAGTCATCAGCTGGCGCTGATCAGGGCCCTCATGCCTAGCGCGGCGAGCTGCCCGGCGGCCGATCCCCGTGTCCGCTGCGGTGATCCCTGCCACCTTCTGATGTGTGGTGTGGTCGTTCATGACCAAGCTCCCGCCCGAGAATGTCTGTCTCCCCTACGACGAGACAGCCCGGCAGGATGTGGGAGCTACCGTGTGTGACCTTCGTCTCCGGCGCTTTGCGGCATGGCCGCCAGGGCCACTCGGCGGGCGGCGGCGGTGCCTGATCGGCGAGCAGGCGTGCCGAGACGATCGCCGGGCGGTCGCCAGGCCGCCGTGGGATTGCATTTGCCACGCCCGTGCTGCAGACGCTCGGTACATGCCCGGCTACCGACGGTTCCTATTCAGCTCACATTCGCCCGGGAATCAGGACAAAAATGGCGGCCGAGGCAATGCGTATCTGCACATGTACAAAAGAGTGGGCCGACTTTATACATGGCACATGGTTGGCATGCTTGCCGCCGGAATATAACCTAAGGCCAGGGGGCAATCGAAAAGACAAGAAGGGGCTTAGAAATGGCCACTGCGCTCCCTTATACTCTGAGGTGTCCTATGTGTGAGTATTCAGATACCTGGGTGGTGACAACGTCGGACGACTGCCGTGAGGGAGCTGTGCCACTACGGACGAGGCGTACATTCGTGGAGGAACTAGTGGCAGAGCATCCTAATCACCCGAAGCCCCGGCGCTGGCCAGATGCCTCTTAGGCTTCCGCGGATAAGCCGGCGCGCCCTCGTGCCGGCAGCCTCGCCCGCACAGGCGGGATTGCACGCAGGAAATGCCAGCTGCGACTTCTCGGGAATGCCTTGCCCGCTGCCGATCACCGGTACCTGCCATGGTGAACGGCCCGGATGCTGAGATTGCCCGGGCGCTGCCGGAGTTCGCCGCGCGCGGAAACGCAGCCCGCCCGCCTGGATCGATAGCGGTGCAGCACCGATGACGCGCGCAGATCGCATGCCGGGCGGCGGCTGGCGGCTGCGACGTGGGCGGGTTCCTGTCGCTGAAAGGCGGCAGGCCGGCGGCCCTCGCGGCGCCGGGCAGCAACTGGGAGGGACTGGCCCGGAGGGTCATCCGGTCCGGGCCAGCCCCCGCTCGGGAAGGCGCGGCCGCAGGGCGTCGGTACGCCGCCCCCGGCGCGGGCCGGCGAGCTAGCGGAACGAGCCCGCAGTCAGGCCCGACACGATGCGCCGCTGCGCGAAGATCACCAGCAGCGCGATCGGGATCGAGATGATGACCACGGCCGCGTCGATCAGGTTGTAGAAGGTCTGGTACTGGCTCTGGCCGAGATCCACGATCGCCAGCGGCGCGGTGAACATGTCCGGCGAGGACATGAACGACAGCGCGAAGGTGAAGTCGTTCCAGGTCAGCATGAACGACAAGATCGCCGCCGTGAACACGCCGGGCAGCGCCACCGGCATGATGACCTTACGCAAGGTCTGCAATCGGGTGCTGCCGTCCACCAGCGCCGCCTCTTCCAGCGACCGGGGGATCTGGGAGAAGTAGCTGGCCAGCAGCCACGTCGCGAGCGGCAGTGTGTAGATCAGGCAGGAGATCACCAGCGCCGGGTAGCTGTTCAGCAGGCCCAGGTGGCGGTAGGCGATGAACAGCGGGCCCACCATCGCGATGATCGGGAAGAAGTTCGCGACCAGGATGAAGCCCAGGATCACCGGCTTGCCGCGGATCTGGGTGCGCGACAGCGCGTAGCCGGCCAGCGCGGCGATGATCACCGTCAGGAGGGTCGTCGCGATGGCCACGATCGCGCTGTTGAGCAGCGGCCGGATGAAGTCCGACTGGGTGAAGTCGGTGACGTAGCTGCTCCAGGTGATGTGGCCCGGCAGCAGGCTGGTCGTCCCGGCATTGATCTCCTGCTGGGTCTTCAGCGAGGTGATGACGATCCAGTAGAAGGGGAACAGGCTGGCCACCACGAAGATGGCCACCAGGAGGTAGAACCCCGATCTGGCCGCCACCCGGCGCGGCTTCAGCCGGCGGGACGGGCGCCAGGCCACGCCGGCGCCCGCGGGCGAGGTCGTCGCGGTCAAGCTGTCCCCTCCTCCACCTTGAAGGTGCGGGTGTAGACCCCCGCGATGACCAGCGCGAAGATCACCAGCGCCACCGAGATGGCGCCGCCGTAGCCGAAGTCCGTGGCCACCAGGAACGCCTTCCAGTTGAGGTAGGCCAGCACGCTGGTCGAGGTGCCGGGCCCGCCGCCGGTCATGATGTAGACCACGTCGAAGACCAGGAACGACTGCAGCGTGCGGAAGATCAGCGCCACCATCAGCGCCGGCTTGAGCAGCGGCAGGGTCAGCCGGCGGAAGGTCTGCCAGGCGCTCGCGCCGTCGATCCGCGCCGCCTCGTAAATGTCGCTGGGGATGACCTGCAGGCCGGCCAGCAGCACGATCGCCATGAACGGGGTGTTGCGCCAGGCGTCGGCGATCAGGATCGCCGCCCACGCGGTCCAGGTGGTGTCCAGCCAGGTGGTGTGGGCCAGCGGCATGTGCAGGCTGGTCAGCACGAAGTTGACGAAGCCCTGCTGCGGGTCGAACATCGACCGCCACAGCTCGGCCGATACCACGGTCGGCACTGCCCACGGGATGAACACCGCGGCCCGGACGATGCCGCGGCCGCGGAACGGCTTGTTCAGCGCCACCGCGATGGCCAGCCCGATCACCGTTTCCAGCACCACCGACACGATCGTGAACCCGATCGTGTGCACCAGCGCGGGCACGAACTGGTGGTCGGTGAACAGCTCCCGGTAGTTCGACAGGCCGGCGAACCCGGTGATGAAGGGCAGCGACAGGTTGTCGTGCTGGAAGGAGTTCCAGATGTTGTAGACCAGCGGGTAGGCCGTGATGGCCAGCAGCGTGAGCAGGACCGGGAAGATCAGCGCGTAGCCGAATCTGCGGTCCTGCCGGAGGAGGCTGTGGCTGGCGGGCCCGCCGCCGGGCCCCCCGGCCCGGGCGCGCCCGGACCGGGGGATCGTCTGCTCATTGACGGTCATGACCGGATCAGGATGAGCTGCCGGCCTGGAACAGCTGCTGCACGGTCGGAGCGGTCGCCTTCAGCGCGGCCGAGGCCGACTGCTGGCCGCTGAGCACCGTGGAGATCATGGTCTGCAGCTGGGTGGAGATGGACGGGTAGACCGGCGTCACCGGGCGCGGCACGACCGCGTTGAAGACAGCCTGCTCCTGCTTGTAGTACGGCGCGGCCGAGTACAGCGTGGAGTTGTAGGCGGCCTTGAGCGCCGGCGGGTCCCCGGCGCTGATGGCCCGGGTGTCCTGAGCGCTGGCGGAGTCCAGGTACTTGATGAACTCCCAGGCCGCCGCCTTGTGCGTGCTCTTGGCGTTGATGGAAATGTCGTCGCCGCCCAGCGAGGACTGCGGGGTGGAGCTGGGGAACGGCACCCAGCCGGTCTTGTTGTACACCGCCGGGTAGGCCGGCTTGCTGCCGGTCTTGGACTGCGACAGCTGGTAGATGTAGGGCCAGTTCAGCGCGAACGGGGTCTGGCCCGACAGCCACGCGGACTGGACGTTGGACTCCTCCCAGCCGGTGACCGCGGTCGGCGCGATCTTGTCGGTGTGGATCGCCCCGTACATGAAGTTCAGCGCCGAGACGTTCGCGGGGTTGTTGATGTTGGCCAGGTCCTTGACGCTGATCTGCGCGCCCATGGACTGGAACGCGGTCACCGCGCCCTCGTACATGTCGCCCTCGAAGGCCAGGCCCTCCTTGAGGCTGTGGTCATGCCCCATCGCCGCCTTGGCGTCGCTGACCAGCTGGGTGATCGAGGTCGGCGGGGTCTTGACCAGGTCGGTGCGGTAGTACAGGCCCTCGGCGTTGATGAACCACGGCATCCCGTACAGGCCGCCGTTGTAGGTTCCGGTGGCCACCTGGCCGGGGAAGTAGGCGCTGGTGTTCGGGTGGAACGAGTTCAGGTTGGCCAGCCAGCCGGACCGGGCGAAGGTCACCGGCCAGGTCACGTCCGTGGTGATCACGTCCGGCGTCGCCGAGCCGGCGATGAAGTAGTGCTGCAGCTGCTGCAGCGCCACGTCCGAGGTCGGCGACAGGGCCAGGATCTGCACCTTGATGTTGGGGTGCAGCTTCTCGAAGGCAGCCACCGCCGCCTTGCTTGCCGTGCCCTCGCCGCCCAGGCCCTGGGTGGCGAACACGATCGTCTGCTTGGCACTGGCGCCGACCTGTTTGCCGGCGCTGCCGCCGGAGCCGCTGCTGCCGCACGCCGCCAGGCTCAGCGCGGCGGCCCCGCAGACGGTGACGGCGGCGAGCGCCCGGCGGCGCCCGGTGTGAGGCCACATTCGCATGTGGCCACCTCCTCTTTTTCTCATGCCGCGGCAGCGTTGTATGCCGCGGCGCTGATGGTGATGCGGGCTGGCCCGGCCGGGCCGGGTCAGCCGGTCCTGACAATCTGGCTGAGCTCGCCGTTCAGCCCGGCGAGGGTGGGGGAGACGGGGACTTGCTGCGCCAGTGCGCGGTGCACGGCGCTGGAGATCGCCAGGCTGAGCTGGTTGTAGTCGGCGATCTTGGGGCGCGGCTGGGCGGCCGCGATGGCCTTGCGCAAGACCGGCAGGTAGGGGAACCGGCGGATCAGTGCCCGGTTCTCATACAGCCGGGTCCACACCGGCGGCAGCGCCGCGTCGATCAGCACGCGCCGCTCGCTGGGCAGGCTGGTGAGGAACTTGATGAACGCCAGCGCGGTGGCCTGGTGCCGGGAGAACGCGCTGACCGCGAGGTTGGCGCCGCCCAGCGAGCTGGAGCCGGGGCCGCCCTGGCCGGGCAGCGTGGTGACCCCGAACCGGCCGGCCACCTTGTTGCCCGGGCCGGGCTTGCTGGCATCGCCGTAGACATACGGCCAGTTGCTCAGGAACAGCAGGTGGCCGGCCTCGAAGGCGCGCCGCGAGGCCTCCTCGTCGTAGCCGAGCGCGGCCTGCGGGATCCAGCCCTGCCGGAAACCGTCCACCAGGAACGACAGTGCCTGGTGCGCCTGCGGGGTGTTCACGGTGGCCTGGCTGCCGTCGGGCGACAGGATGGAGCCGCCCGCCGACTGGACGGCCTCGGCGAAGTTGACGGTCAGGCCCTCGTAGGCCGCGAACTGCCCGGCGTAGCCGGCCATGTGCTGGCGGGGCGCGATGGTCCTGGCGTCGTGCTCCAGCTGCGCCCAGGTGGCGGGCGGGTGCGGGACCAGGTCCTTGCGGTAATACAGCAGGCTGGCGTTGCTGGTGAACGGGACCGCGTACAGCTTGCCGTCGTAGGTGGCGGTGTCCACCGCCGGGCGCAGGAAATCGTGCAGCGGGACCAGGCTCTGGCTGACCGGGATGATCCAGTTGCTGGAGGCGAACTCGGCAGTCCAGACGACGTCCAGGTTCATCACGTCGTAGATGTCGCTGCGGGCCTGCAGGTTCTCGGCCAGCTGGGCGTGCTGCTCGTCGGACTCGTCCGGCAGGTAGATGACGGTGACCTTCTGCTGCGGGTGCGCCGCGTTCCACCGCGCGACCAGGCCGGGCAGGTAGCCGGTGTCGATCTTGCCGGTGGCGAAGGTGATCGGCCCGGTCGCGCTGACCGACGTCATCGCAGCCGGGCTGGCGGCGGGGCTCGCGCAGCCGGCCGCCAGGGCGGCCGCGGCGAGCAGGGCAGCAGCGCGCGCCGCCGGGGCCAGCCTGGCCCTCGCTGTCGCCCTCGGCACCGTTGCCTCCCGCTGACTAGTACATGCGTGTTATATACCGCTGTTAGGTAGCCGTCAACGGACTGACTGCCTGGCCAGCGGCCCGCGGCGGGCCGGCCAGCCAGGCTGCGGGCCCGCTGCCGCTCCCGGCGTACCGTACATCTGCCCAGGTAACGGACGATGTGCGGGTCGCGGGTCAGGCCAGCGGGGCGGGCCGGGCGCCACCTGGTGCCTGCGCGTTATTTACTCCTGTTATCTAGTCTGGGAAGATGCAGCCAGCCGGGCCCGTCGCGCGCCATCCCAGCGCGGACAGCGCTGCCCGGCGGGAGAGGGGGCCGAGCATGCGGATGCCGCTGCTGGCGCTCCTGGCCAAGGAGCCGGCGCACGGGTATGAGCTGAAGATCCTGCTGGAGCAGATCTTCGGCGAGGCCTATCCCTCCCCGAACATCGGGCAGATCTACGTGACCCTGCAGCGCCTGGAGCGCGACGGGCTGGTGCGCAGCCAGGACGTCGTGCAGCGGACCCGGCCCAACAAGCGGGTCTACGAGCTCACCGACGCCGGCCGCGAGGCCCTGGCCGCCTGGGTCGACAGGCCCAGCGAGGGACCGCGGATCCGCGATGATTTCTTCATGAAGCTGGCCCTGAGCCCCCTGGCTGGCGACACCGACCGGCTCGCGCTCATCAACCGGCAGCGCCGGGACTACCTCAATCAGATCCGCGGGCTGACCACCCTGGCGGCGCAGACCGGGCCGGGCATCGCGCGGCTGCTGATCGAGGGTGCCCTGCTGCATCTCCAGGCAGACCTGGACTGGCTGGAGCGCTGCCAGGAAGAACTGGTGTGACCGGCCCCAGCCCGCCCGCCAGCGCGCCGGGCGGGCCGGCAGTCCTGCTGCGAGCCAGCAACGTCACCAAGACCTTCCGCGCCGACGGCGGGCCGGTGTCCGCGGTGCGCGGCGTGGACCTGACGCTGCGCGCTGGCGAGTTCGCCGCGATCATGGGCCCGTCCGGCTCCGGCAAGTCCACGCTGCTGCACCTGCTGGGCGGTCTGGAACGGCCCACTAGCGGCGAGATCTGGCTGGACGGCCGCCGGGTCGACGGGCTCAGCCAGGCCAAGTGGGCGGTGCTGCGGCGGCGGCACATCGGCTTCGTGTTCCAGTTCTTCAACCTGGTCTCGAACATGACCGTGGCCGACAACGTGGAGCTGGCCGCGCTGATGGGCGGGGCCAGCAAGCGGCAGGCCGCCGAGCGCTGTGCCGAGCTGCTGGCCGAGCTGGGGCTGAGTGACAAGGCCGGCGCCGCCCCGGCCCGGCTGTCGGGCGGTGAGCAGCAGCGGGTCGCGCTGGCCAGGGCGCTGGCCAACCGGCCCAGCCTGCTGCTGGCCGACGAGCCGACCGGCAACCTGGACAGCTCCGGCAGCCAGTCGGTGCTGCGGCTGCTGACCCGCGCGCACGCCGAGGGCCAGGCCATCCTGCTGGTCACGCACGACGCCCGGGTGGCCAGCGCGGCCGAGCGGGTGATCAGCCTGTTCGACGGCATGGTGGCCGACGATGCCGCGCTGCGGGCGCCGCACCGGCCAGCGGCCGCCCGCGCGGCCAAGGCCGTGCCCGCCGTCTTGCGGCTGCACGGCTGAGGGACTGACGGGTGCAGGCGACACTTCGCTGGATCCGCGCTGACCTGCGCGCCCGCCGGGGCCAGGCGGTCGCGGTGGTGGCCGTGGTGGCCGGGGTGGTGACCGCGCTGCTGCTGTCGGCGGCGCTGCTGCAGGGCGCGACCAACCCGTGGCAGGGCCTGTTCTCCGCGACCAGGGGCGCGCATATCTGGCTGCGCCTGGCGCCCGGCACCGAGACCGGGGTGCTGCGCTCGGCCGTGCACGGGGTGACCGCCATGGCCGGGCCCTACCAGGCCGCGTCGGCCAGCGTGGTCCGTGACGACGCCAAGCAGCCCGCCGAGCTGCGGGCCATGGGCCCGCATCTGCCGGCGATCGGCCGGCCGCTGCTGGAGAGCGGGCACTGGCTCAGCTGGGCCCGGCCCGGCGGCGTGGTCCTGGAGTCCACCTACGCCCAGGCGCTGCACGCCCGGGTGGGCAGCGTGCTGGACCTGGACAACCTGGATGGCATCGCCGTTGCCCGGGTCCGGGTGGCGGGCATCGCCGAGACCTCCGACCAGGGCTTCTACCCCGACCAGGCGCCCGGCCTGATCTGGGTGCTGCCCGGCGTCCTGCACCAGGTCGAGCCGCGCGGCGACACCTACGAGGTCGTCGGCCTGCAGATCGCCAGCCCGGCCGGCACCGCGCCGGTGATCCAGCAGGCGGTCACCCAGCTGGGCACCAGCGCCGTCGAGGACGTGTCCACCTGGCAGCAGGTGAAGCAGTCGATGGCCCGGCGCGACCCGCTGCTCGGCCTGGTACTCGCGCTGTTCGGGCTGGTCGCCCTCGGCGCCGCCGTGCTGGCCATCATCAACGCCACCGGCGGCCGGGTCCTGGTCCAGCGCGCCGACCTGGGCATGCTGCAGACCCTCGGCTTCACGCCGGGCCAGGTGATGACCATGCTGGTCGCCGAGCACGGCGCGCTTGGCGTGGCGGGCCTGGCGGCCGGGCTGGTCGCGGCCCGGCTGCTGGCACCGGGCCTGCTGGGCCAGGTGCCCGGCGTGAGCGCGGGCGCGGCGACCCTGCCGCTGGGCTGGTCGCTGCTGATCCTCGGCGGCATCGAGGTCGCCGTGCTGCTGGCCACGGCCGTGCCCGGCTGGCGCGCCGCGCGCGTGTGGCCGGTCGCCGCCGTCCGGCCGGTGCCGCCGCAGGGTCACCTGTCCCGGCTGGCCCGCGCGGCTATGGCGTCCCGGCTGCCGCCGGCCATCGTGCTGGGCACCCGGGCCGCATTCGTGCGCCGCCTGCCCGCGCTGCTGACCATCGGCGGCCTGGCCGTGCCGATGATCATGATCACCATCGGGCTGGGCTTCTGGTCCACCCTCGATGAGGTGCAGCACAACCCGGCCGACATCGGCCTGGCCGCCGGCCTGACGGTCAACCGCGGCACGATGAGCGACGCGCAGTCCTCGCAGCTGATCAGCCGCGCCCCCGGTGTCGCCGCGGTGTACCGGTCGGTGCAGGTCACCGCGCTGCTGCCGGGCGAGTCGACGACCGTCACCACGCTGGGCGAGGGCACCTCCGCGCACCCCTACCCGTTCCGGGTCGTGCAGGGCCGGCTGTACCGGGCGCCGGAGGAGGCCGTGGCCACCCAGGGGCTGCTCGACGTGCTCGGCGTGCACGTCGGCGAGCTGGTGCAGATGCCGTTCGGCGGGGTGCTGGTGACCTTCCGCATCGTCGGCCGGATCATCGACCCGCAGTACGACGGCCAGGTGCTGGCCTACGGCCGGGACACCCTGGCCGATGAGGGCGCGGCCGCGCCGCCGTTCGCCTACAGCCTCATCCTGCGCAACGGCGCCAGCCCGGCGGTCACCCAGGAGTGGCTGCAGCGGCACTCCGGCGGCCGGCTGCAGGTCACCCAGACCGTCAACCCGGCCGACCAGCTCGGCGTGGTCCGGTACATGATCGCCGGGGTCATCCTGGTCCTGGCCCTGATCGGGCTGACCAACCTGATGACCGCCTCGCTCGTCGGGATCCGCGACCACCTGCGCGACGTGCGGGTGCTGCGGGCGATGGGCCTGACGCCGGCGCAGGTGATCGCGTCGCTGGTCGCCCGCACCAGCGTGCTCGCCCTGGTCGCGGTGGCCATCGGCGTGTCGCTGGGGCTGGCCGCGTGCACCGGGCTGATCAACCTCGCGGCCCGGCTGTACGGCCTGGGCGCCGGCATCGGCGCGCTGCCCGGCGGCCTGACGCTGGCCATCGCCATCATCATCGCCGTGCTCATGGCGGGCCTGACCGCGGTCGTGCCGGCCCGGGCCTACGGCCAGGTCCCGGCCGCCGGGGTGCTCGGCGCCTGACCGGAGCCAGGCGGGTCGCCAGCCGGAGCTAGGCGCGCTCCATGCCGAACCGGGCCATCAGCGCCCGCTCCTCGTCCGGCGAGGGCGGCTCGGGCCGGCTCCACAGCTCGTGCAGCCCGGCGAAGTAGGCGTCCACCGCCGGGGCGTGCAGCACCAGCAGCCGGGCCTGCGTGTCGCCGCCGTTGCCGAAAGTGTGCGCCGTGCCGCGCGGCACCAGCACGAAGTCCTCCGGCCCGAGAGCGTGGTCCTCGCCCTCGATCACCACCGACACCAGGCCGTCCAGCACGAAGTAGGCCTCCGAGCAGTTGGTGTGCCGGTGCGGCGGCGGCCGCCGTCCGCCCGGCGGCAGCGTGCGCTCCATCAGCGAGAAGTCCCCGTCGTCCTGCTCGGCCACGGCCTTGAACAGCATCACGCTGCCCCGCGCGGTGTACCGCCGCGCGCCTTCCCCCGGCCCGATGACCGCCTGCGTGTCCGCCACCACTGCCACCTCCGGCAGCCGATGCTACGCCGGCAGCGGGGGAACGACGTCGCGCGACCGGGCCGTCACCGCCGCCGCCTGCGGCCGTGCCGGCGACCATCCCGGCCAGTTCTGATAACAGCAAGAGGCCCCGGGCCTGGCCGGCCCGGGCATGCGAAACGCCGACGGCGCCCGCTGCGGCGCCGCCGGCGTTCCGGGCCGGGAAGACCAGCTACCTCACGCCGACGCGGCGGGGTGGCCGATGGCCAGGCCGCTGTCGGTGTCGAAGAACTGCAGGTTGGCGTTGTCGACGGCGAGCTCGGCCGACTGGCCCGGCTTGATCGAGCTGCGGGCGGCCACCCGGGCCGTCCACATCGTCTTGTTGCCCGCGATCGGGATGGCCTCGTCGTCGCCGTTGTCGGCGGTCGCCTGGCTGATGCTGTGGTGCTGGACCGGCGGCGCGTCGATCGCGAAGATCACGTTGATCTCGCTGCCCAGCTCCTCGGTCACGGTCGTGGTGACCGGCATCCGCGGCCAGCTCGCCTCGGCCAGGCTCGCGTCCTCGAAGTCCGAGGGCCGGATGCCCAGGATGAACTCCTTGCCGAAGTAGTCGGCCAGGCCCGGCCGGGCCTCCAGGACGGACTGCGGGATGGCTACCTTGTGGCCCGCGAAGGTCACCGCGGGACCGTCGTCGCGGACCAGCGTGGCGGTGGCGAAGTTCATCGCGGGGGAGCCGATGAAGCCGGCCACGAACAGGTTGACCGGCGAGTTGTACAGCACCTGCGGTCTGTCGACCTGCTGCAGCCTGCCGTCGCGCAGCACGCAGACTCGCTGGCCCAGGGTCATGGCCTCGACCTGGTCGTGGGTGACGTAGACGGTGGTCACGCCGAGCCGCTCATGCAGCTGCGACAGCGAGGCGCGCATCGAGACGCGGAGCTTGGCGTCCAGGTTGGACAGCGGCTCGTCCATCAGGAACGCCTGCGGCTCGCGGACGATGGCCCGGCCCATGGCCACGCGCTGGCGCTGGCCGCCGGACAGCGCGGCCGGCTTGCGCTTGAGGTACTCCTCCAGGCCCAGCATCTTGGCCACTTCGCCGACCCGGCGCCTGATCTCGTCCTTGGGGGTCTTGCGCTGCTCCAGGCCGAAGGCCAGGTTCTGCTCAACCGTCATGTGCGGGTAGAGCGCGTAGTTCTGGAAGACCATCGCGATGTCGCGGTCCTTGGGCGGCAGGTCGTTGACCACCCGGCTGCCGATGCTGATGGTCCCGGAGGTGATCTCCTCCAGGCCCGCGATGGACCGCAGGGCGGTGGACTTGCCGCAGCCGGACGGCCCGACCAGCACCATGAACTCGCCGTCGGTGATGTCCAGGCTCAGGCCGTCGACGCCCTTAGTGCCGCCCGGGTATACCTTGTCCACCTGATCAAGAACGATCTGAGCCACTCGCGTCTCCCAGTTCAGCGGGGGTGCCGGCCCCCTTCGCGACGGCCAGCGCTCGGGCCCGAGACTACCGGGAGATGCCCTTTTGTAACAGATCGGCGACCTTGGCGTTACACAGGCGTTGAGCGCCGATATCTGGCCGTTATCTGCCGTGTCCCGCAGCCTGGCCGGCGCCGGCCGCCGCACGCGTTACCGTTTGCGGGTGGAGGAGACTAACCGCAGGATCATCTCCCTGCTGGCGCGTGATGGCCGGATGAGCTTCACTGAGCTGGCCCGGCAGACCGGGCTGTCGGTGTCGGCCGCCCAGCAGCGGGTCCGCCGCCTGGAGGAGCGCGGCCTGATCAGCGGCTACGCCGCGCTGATCCGGCCGGACATCGCGGGCCTGCCGCTGACGGCTTTCGTGTCGATCAAGCCGTTCGACGCCGCCGCGCCCGATGACGCGCCTGAGCGGCTGTCGCACCTGAGCGCCATCGAGGCCTGCTACAGCGTCGCGGGCGAGGAGAACTACATCCTCAAGGTCCGGGTCGCCTCCCCGGAGGCGCTGGAGAACCTGCTGCAGGAGATCCGCACGGCGGCCAGCGTGTCGACGCGCACCACGATCGTGCTCAGCACCCCGTTCGAGAACCGCCCGCCCGCCCTGTAAGGCCGGCCGCGCCCGGCCGGCTGGCCCGCCCGCGGCGGCCGGCCGCCGGGCCTCTCGGCAGGCCCGGCGGCCGGCTCTTGCCGGCTCAGCCGTCGACGGTGACGACGCGCAGCGGCGACACCGCGGCCAGGTCCAGGCTGCCCGGCACGATGGCCACGGTGCCCTGGTGCTCGCGGACCGCCGCGGCGATGGCCAGCTCGCAGGCCGCCGTGGCGATCATCGTCGTCCCGCGCATCAGCGCATGGTCCACCAGCGCCGTGTAGGCGCGGCCGTCGCCGGCCGGCGGCGCGGCCACGATCACGTCCCGCTCGGTGATGCCCGCGCCGGCGGCCAGCCGCGCATGGTCGCCGGCCATGTCCAGGTGGGTGACGCCAGCCCGGGCCAGCGCCCCGTCCGGGCGCCGGGCGTAGGGGAGCAGGGCCAGGTCATGCGGCCGGACCGTGGTCGGGCACATCGAGCCCAGGCCGAGCAGCGCGGAGAACGGCGTCGCTCCCGGTGCCTCGCCGAACGAGATCACCTGCCGGACCCAGGACCGGTCGGCAGCGGCCAGCCCCGCCGCTGCCAGGGTGTGCGAGGTGATCAGGATGCGGGCCCCGCAGTCGGCCAGCTGACTGGCGATCTCGGGGACCGTCAGCTCGCCCGCGACCGGCGAGGGAACCGCGCCCGCGGCGCGGATCGCGTGACTGGCCAGTATGTAGGACAGCGCGTCCGCGACGTACACACCCACCACGTCCCGCGGCCGCACCCCGCGCCACGCCAGCCCCGCCGCCGCCCGCTGGAGCGTGACGGCCAGCTCGGGATAGGAGCACGGGGTGACGGCCGAGCCGCCGTGCAGCGCCGGGTGCGCGCCGCGGGCGGCGGCCGTGCTGAGCAGCCGCTGCGTGACCGTTGTCTCGCCGACCGGTACTTCTGCGGTCGCCATCGCCTTGCGTAATCCTCCCGCCAGGTAAGCCGGCACCTGCGGCCCGCCGGATCCCCGAACGCCGTCCGGGCCGCCGCCGCGCGCGGTAGTGCCGCGGCGTGTGCATGACGCTACGCACCCGCGCCGTGCCGCCGCATCGTCAGGAATATGTAGTCAGGTATGTACGTCGCGCGGCGGGGCCGACCGGCCCCGGCGCACGGCGGCCCGGCGGGCACCGCGGCAAGCCGGCTGCGGCACTCCCGCCCGGGAGCCGTGAGCTGGCCCGCGCCGCGGTACCGGGAGCGTCCCGGTACCGCGGCAGGTGCCCCGGCCCGGTCCCGGATCGGCCGGCCACCCCCCTCCTGGTGGCCGGACGAGCCAGGGCCGCGGCCGTTCCGTGGCTAAGAAGCTAGGGGCCCGCGCCCCGTCCGCACATGCGCTGAATGAGCCATTCCGATGTGCAGACTGGGCGTCGAAGCAGGTCACAGGCATATGTAGGCCGCGAGTGCGGGCATGTAGGCGGAGCCGGAAACATGTAGCTATAACGAGCTGCGCCCTACATCTCCTGACTCACCGGGCCGGCCAGGGCCGCGCGGAGCCGCCGGAAGTATGCAGACGCGCGAGTCAGGCGCGCGCTGTCGGGCCCGTGTGCTGGACTGGCCGGCATGGAGTACTCCCGGTACCTGGACTGCCTGACCGCCGACTACGCCCGCCTGCGCGACGTCGTGCCCGCGGACCTGGCCGGGGCGGTGCCCACCTGTCCCGGCTGGACCGTCGCCGACCTGGCCCGTCACGTGGGCGAGGTATACCTGCACAAGACCCTGGCCATGCGCGAGGGCGAAGAGCCCGAGCCGTGGCCGCCGCCCGAGCTGGCGGCGGAGGAGCCGCTGGCGCTGCTTGAGCGTGCCTATGCCGGCCTGACCGCCGAGTTCGCTGCGCGCCGCCCGGAGGATCCCGCGGGCTCCTGGTACAAGCCCGGCCGAAGCGTCGGCTTCTGGGCGCGGCGGATGGCCCAGGAGACGGTGATCCACCGCATCGACGCTGAGCTCGGCACCGGGCAGCCGGTCGAGCCGGTCGCCGCTGACCTGGCCGTCGACGGCATCGACGAGCTGCTCAAGGTCTTCGCGGCCTACAGCGTCGCCGAGTGGGGCGACTACTTCGCCGAGATCCTGGCCGGCTCGCCGGGCTGGACGTACCTCGTGCGCACCGACGGCGCGGCCTGGCGGGTGCGGACCGGGCCCGGCGTGCTCGAGGTGGCGGACGGCGCCGGCGACGGCTCCGCCGACGTGACGGTGAGCGGCCCGCCGACGGCAGTGCTGCGCTGGGCGTGGAACCGGGAGGACGCTGCCGGGCCGGGCGCGGTGACCATCGACGGCCCGCCCGAGGCGCTGACCGAGCTGCAGCGCTGCATCGTCATGGCCACGCAGTAAGGCCGGCGTCGCGGCCCGGGTACCGCCGCGCGGCGGAACTGCCGCGCGGCGCCGGGCCTGCGGTGCGCGCGACAGTGCCTCCGCAGGGCGGGCGCGTCCCCGCGGGCGGGCCTGGCTAGCGGGCGCTGCCCGGGCCGGTGATGTCCTCGCCGGCCGGGCCGCGGCGGGACTCACGCTCGGCGGCCCACGCGGCGACCTGGGCGCGGGAGGTGAAGCCGAGCTTGCCGAAGATGTTGGCGACATGCCGCGCCGCGGTGGCCGGGCTGATCGTGAGCTCGGCGGCGATGCCCCGGTTGGACAGGCCGCGCGCGATCAGCCCGGCGATCTGCAGCTCGCGGCTGGTCAGCACCGACGGCACAGCCGGGCCGGTCCGCGAGCCGGCCTGGCCGTTGCCCGGCCTCGCCCCGGCCGCTCCCGCGCCGGGGCCATCGGCGCCGGATGCGAGCGTGCCGGAGGTGAACGGGCTGCCGGGCCCGGCGCGGCCTGATCCGGCGCCGGCGGGCGCGGCACCGTAGGGCCGTGCTCCGTCCGGCCATGCTCCGTCCGGCCGTCCGCTGGCCGGGCCTGTCCCGTCCGGACCCGGCTCGGCTGGCCGGGTGCCCGCCTGCTGGCCGCCCCCGCCCTGCTGCCCGCCCGCGGCGCCCGCCGGGCCGTCCCCGCGGGCGCGCAGCCGCAGCGCGAACGTGACCGCCTCGTGCGCGGTCATCGCCTGGCCCTCGGCGGCCAGCGCGCTGACGGTCTGGGGGCCCAGCCGCTGCCGGGCGGACTCCAGCAGTGCCTCGGCCCGCGATCCGACGGCGCGGACGCTGCCCTGGCTGATGGCCGACCGCAGCCCGGCGCCCGCGGCGGCCAGCTTGACCGCGGCGGGCAGGTCATCGCGGATGACCGCCAGCGCGGCGAACGCGTCGATGCCGCGGGCGATGGCCAGCCGCTGCCCGGTGGCGAGGCTGAGCTGCAGGCTCTCGGCCAGGCTGCGCGCGGCCAGGTCCAGGTCGAGCTGGGCCATTGCCACCCAGCCGATGCCGGCCAGGCAGCGGGCGATCTCCGGCCGGGCGTCGATCTCCTCGTACAGGGCCAGGGCCCGGCGAAAGTGCTGCAGCGCAGCGGCGTTGTCGCCGCGCCGGCGGGCCAGGGTGCCGAACCC
Source organism: Streptosporangiaceae bacterium (assembly GCA_035763085.1). Lineage (GTDB taxonomy): Bacteria > Actinomycetota > Actinomycetes > Streptosporangiales > Streptosporangiaceae > DASUBV01. The sequence goes on from DASUBV010000377.1 coordinate 18,730, forward strand.
GTAGAGGGTCTGGGCCACGCCCCAGCCGTTGTTGTGCCGGATGACCTCCAGGGCCTCCTCGAAGGCGTGCTGGGCCTCGCCGAGGTGGCCCTGCCGGGCGATCACCGTCGCCCGGACGGCCAGCGCCAGTCCTTCCTCCCAGTTGTCGCGGGCCGCGCGGGCCGCCGCCACCGAGGCGACGACGCTGGCCAGCGCCGCGTCGACCTGCCCCGCCCGCATGCTGACCAGGCCCAGCAGCCGCAGCGCGGCGGCCTCGGCGGCCTCGCGGGGCCCGTCGGCCGAGTGGAAGATCTCCAGCCCGGCCTTCGCGCAGCGGCCCGCGGTGGCGTAGTCCTGCTGCTCGAAAGCCAGCTCGCCCCGGCACACCTGGGCGCGGGCCTGCACCCGCGGCGGGACATCGGCGTCGAGGGCGAGGAACTTGTCGAACCAGCCGATGCCCTCGCTCACGTCGCCGGAGGACACCCACGGGCTGCGCAGCGCGATGCACAGCCGCAGTCCCCGGCCGGCGTCGCGGCGCTCCAGGCACTCGGCCAGTGCCGCCCGGTAGTTAGCCCGCTCGACGTCGATCCGGTGGTACATGTCCACGCGCTCGCGCCACGGCGGGTCGCCGGACAGGAAGGCGCGGGACACGATGGAGTCGCCCAGCCGCATCAGGTAGTCGCGGTGCGCGGCCCGGATCACCTCGCGCTCGCCGGAGGCGGCCAGCCGGCCGGCGGCGTACTGGCCGATGGTGTCCAGCAGCCGGTACCGGGCGTCGCCGGTGACCTCGCCGTCCAGGCTGACCAGCGACTTGTCGATGAGAGCGGCGAGCAGGTCGAGCACGTCGTCGGCCGGGATCTGCTCGTCGGCGCAGACCTCCTCGGCCATCTCCAGGTTCCAGCCGGAGAACACCGACAGCCGCCGCAGCAGCGCCTGCTCCTGCGGGGTGAGCAGCTCATAGCTCCAGTCCACCGCTGCGCGCAGGGTCTGCTGGCGGACCGGCGCGGTGCGGTCGCCCGAGGCCAGCAGCTGGAACCGGTCACTGAGCCGGTCGGCGACCTGCTCCACCGACAGCGCCCGGCTCCGCGCCGCGGCCAGCTCGATGGCCAGCGGGATGCCGTCGAGCATCCGGCACAGCCGCGCCACCGGCTCGGCATTCTCGGCGCTCAGCGCGAAACCGGGGCGCACCGCCGCGGCCCGGTCGGTGAACAGCCGGACCGCCTCGTGCTCCAGCATCTCCTCGGCGGGCATGCTCTCCAGCGACGCCGGCAGCTCCAGCGGCGGCACCCGCCAGACCTGCTCGCCGCGTACCCGCAGCGGCTCCCGGCTGGTCGCGATCACCCGCACCCGCCGGCACCCGGCCAGCACCTGCTGCACCAGCGTCGCGCAGGCGTCGACCAGGTGCTCGCAGGTGTCCAGGATGAGCAGCAGGTGCCGGGAGCGCAGCGCGTCGGCCAGGGTCTCGGCCAGCGACCGGTCCGGCTCCTCGCGGATGCCCAGCGCATGCGCCACCCGGCCGGTCACCAGGTCCGGATCGCTCAGGTCGGCCAGCTCGGCCAGCCACGTCCCGTCGGGGTAGTCGGGCGACAGCCCGGCGGCCAGCCGCAGGGCCAGCCGGGTCTTGCCGATTCCGCCCGGGCCGCACAGTGTCAGCGCGCGGACATCGGTGAGCAGCAGCGCAAGCTCCGCCAGGTCGCGCTCACGTCCGACGAAGCTGTTCGGCTCGGCCGGCAGGTTCCCGGCACTCAGCAGGATGTCGGTGGTCATGGTCCTTCTGGGATGGTTACCGCCCTGGGGCCATTCTCGCACTAGACCAGGCCGAATGCCGACTGTCCGGCACCTGCTATCACGCAGGTAGTTTTTGCGCGCCGCCAGCATCCCGGCCGGTACCCGAGCCGGATCATGCGCCCGGATTATCCGGTTATATCGCGCCGTGGTGCCAGCCTGCTCCCGGTCAGGAGATGATCACCTCGACTGGCTCACTGTACCGGGCCCGGCCGAAGTACATGATCTTGGCCAGGGCCCACCAGCGCTGGCCGGCCCGGGCGGTGGCGGGCACGGTCACCGGGAAGGCCAGGGTCGTCGCGGTGCCCGGCCCGGCGCAGAACCCGCGGTCCCACCGGGGCAGGCAGTCCCAGGTCCCGGCGGGCGAGATCAGCTGGGCCTCGCCGTGGATGGCGCAGGCGGCCCGGCTGGTGAGGCGCACCTCGATGACGCCGTCCTGCCCCGGCGCCACGGCCACCGCGCGGCTGATCACGGTCAGCTCGAGCTCGTCCGCGGCCGCCGCCAGCTCTCGCTCGTAGGCGGCGGCCGGGTCGCCCGGGTCCGCCGGGTCCGCCGGCGTGATCAGGGCGGCGTCCTCGATGACCTGGCCGGCCTGGTCCTCGATCGCCGCGGTGAGGAAGCGGGGGCCGGCCGCGGCACCGGGGGCCAGGGTGACGGTCAGCTCCCAGCTGGCATGACCGCGCGCGGGCAGGTCGTAGGCCAGCGGCCCGGCCGGCCGGACGGCCAGGCCCGCCGGGACGGCCAGCCGGATCTCGCCGCCGGCCGGACCCGGCCCGCAGGCGACGGTCAGCCGCAGCGGCCCGGACCCGCCCGGCGGCAGCGCCAGGCGGCCGGGGGACAGGTGCACCGCGACCGGCAGGTTCCCGGCCGGCGCCGGTCCCTTGCCGTGCAGCCAGTACCGGCCGTAGACCGGCTGGGCGGCCTCCGGCAGTGCGTCCGGAGCGGCCGCAGGCCTGGCTGCCGCCGGCGTGGCCGGCCCGGACCGGCCGGGCTCGTCGGCGGGCGCGGCCGGAGCGCGCCAGGGCAGATCGGCCGGGGTGGCCGCGATCGTGGCCACCCCGGCAGCGGGCAGCCAGGCCGTGGCCACCCCGTCGCTGACCGGCACCGGCTCGCCGGCGCTGTCCTCGCACAGCGCGGACTGCCGCGCTGCGGTCAGGCCGGTGAACAGCCGGATCCGGGCCGGGCCGGGCCGGGCGCCGGCGTCGCGCAGCCGGATGGTGAGGCCATCGGCGGGCCGCGGCTGCGGACCGGGCGCCAGCGGGTTGCCCCGCGGTTTGAACGTGGCCAGCAGCGCCGTGGCCGGCTCCACGCTGGCCAGGCTGGCGCGGCCGGGCAGCGGCCCGGCGTGCAGGCCGGTGACCACGGCCAGCAGGGCGGTGTTGTAGTCGTGCCCGGCGGCGGCGAATCCGGCGCTGCGCCAGTCGCCGGGCCCGGCTGCCAGCGCGTACTCGAAGGTGTGACTCCAGTGCTGCCAGGCGAAGCTAGTGCCGTCCGGGGTGGTCCGCGGCGGGCCGTCGATCCACACCCCGCACGGCCAGGAACTGCACGCGCGCATCAGCGCCATGGTCGCCACGCCCTCGGGGGTGACCAGGCTGCTGGGCGTGCCGCGGTTGAGCACGGCGACCGAGTGCCCGGCCAGCGCGGTGCCCGGCCCGCCCGCGCCGCCGGCGCCGCTGATTCCGCCCGCGCCCCCGGGCGGCGCCGGCACCTCGATCACCGCGTCGGCCAGGTCCTCGGTCACGGCGCCGACCGCGCCGGCCAGCCCGGCCGCGCCCGAACCGGCGATGATCAGCACCGGCAGGTCGGCGGCCCCGCGCACGTCGGCCCGGCCGGCGAACGCGTCGGCGCGGCTGCGGGCGGCCGGCACCCACACCCGCGCCGTGCCGGCCTCCGCCAGCTGACGGGCCAGCTCCGCGGCCGGGCCGGCCCCGGCGGCCGCCAGGACCGAAGCGGTGAAGGAATTGACGTCCGGGCCGCCGAGCGCGATGCGGAAATCGGGCAGGTTGGAGTCGATCTCGATGGCACCGTAGCGCGGCCCGTCCGGGAACGAGCAGGTCGCTGTCACGCCCTGCCGGGCCAGCGCCGCCATCAGGGCGCGGACGCACGCGCGGGTGAGCCCGGGCCGGCCATCCCCGCCCGGCAGCCGCGGCGTGACCACCTCGGCGACGCCGATGGCCTGGTACTGCGGCCCGTGCCGGGACCGGTGCGCGCCGGCGCCGCGGCCGGCTGTGCCGGGCCCGGCGGACAGCGCGATCCGGGCCGTCGAGCCGACGCCGAACCACTCATTCGCCGGGTTGTCGAGCGTGAAGGAGTTGCCCGCCACGTCGGTATCCGCGGGCCCCGGCGGCCGGCCGATCACCGACACCGCGGTCTGGTACACCGGCAGCCCGCCCGGCACGTGCACCGGGAAGGCTACCCGCAGCAGCTGGTCGCAGCCGATCGAGCCGTCCACGTGAGTCCGGAACTCCACCCGGTCGGCGCCGTCCCACAGCAGCGTTTCCTGGGTCACCGTCAGGCCGTCCAGCTGCAGCCGGGCGACCAGCCGCTGGCCGGCCGGGCATCGCTGCGCCTCGACCGCGGCCTGCTGCCCGGACGACCCGCGGCCCGGCCCGGCCGGGCACAGCAGCCACGGCCCCTCACCCCAGCGCGGGTGCCGGGCGTGCTCGGGCTGCAGCACCAGCTCATTGCCCGGCCCGCTGAGCAGCCCGGTCCCGGTGTGCTTGTCCCGGACACTGGCCAGCGTGCCGCCGCGGGCCGGGTCGGCGGTCACCGCGAAGCGGTCGTTCTCGATGGTCAGCCCCGCGGCCGGCTGCCAGCCGGCACTCGCGCCCGCCTCCGCCCCGGCGGCCGTGGCTGAGCCGCCGGCGCTCGCCCCGGCCAGGCCGGCGCGCACCGCCCCGGCCGGCGGGCCGGTGAGCCGGGCCAGGTAGGTGCGGTAGCCGGTCGCGGGCACCTCGGCGGCCCGGAAGGTGATGGTCACCTCGGCGAGGCTGCCGTCCGGGCGGCGGCTGACTCCCTCGGCCAGGAAGGGCACCGCGGCGCCCGAGTCATCGCGCAGGTCCAGCCAGCCCGCCGGAACCGGCGGGGTCACGACCGCGGTGACCGGGGCCGACCGGGGCGCCGACAGGGTATTGACCACGACGATGGCCAGCGTCCGCCGCTCCGGCCCGGTCAGCTGGTCCGGCCGCCCGCCCGCCGCCGGGCCGGCGTCCGCCGGGCCGGCGTCCGCCGTGCTGGCGTCGGCTGCGCCGCCCGCCGCCGCGGTGGCGGCGGCCGTACTGGCCGGGACGCTGCGGGCCGCCGGCTCGCTCGCCCCGGCCCCGCTCCCGGTGCCGGCTGCCGAGGCGCGGGCG
>DASUBV010000378.1:0-39346 GCA_035763085.1 Streptosporangiaceae bacterium
CGGCTGACGAAGGTCAGCCGCCCGGCCGCGTTCAGCGGCCTGCGTCCGGGTCAGAAGAGCAGGCCGCCGATGGTCATCGGCGTCCCGCCGTGCGCCTCGACCTCAGCATGGACGTCGCCGACCCGCTCCCTGATGTCGAGCAGGACAGTCAGCTCGCCCTCACTCAGGGCGGCGAGCAGCGCGAGCTGCTCGCCGTCGAACAAGCTGAGGTCGAACCCGGCCAGGCTGAGCCGCTCCAGCGGGTCGGGCCGCCCGGCAGGACCGGGGCCGGCGGGCAGGTCTTCGGGACTGGTCATCACGATCTCCTCAGTGGATCAGCGGAAGTAGGTGAGGTAGCCGGCGGCCGGCGAGCCGACGCCGGTCACGTCGTCGTAGCCGGTGGTGGCGGACAGGCCGGTGTCCTGAGCCCGGCCGAAGGTGGCGAGGACCTCGCTGGTGCTCAGCATGCCGGTCGCGCTGACGCTGCTGACCGTGTGCACCGCAGCCAGTGGCACCGTCAGCCCTGGCGGCGTGTCGGTCACGTCGCTGAACTTGCCCGTGGCGGCGGCCAGGTAGATGGCCGGGTTCGCGAAACCGAGGGCATGCCCGGCATGCTGCTGCGCCAGGGCCTGCATGCCGGCGAACAGCGGCGCGGCGAGGCTGGTGCCGCCCGTGGCGAACTGGACGTACACGCTCCCGGTTGGCAGGGCGAAGGTCAGGCCGACGAGCATGCCCGTGACCTGATCCGCCACCATCGCCACATCTGGCACGACGCGGTGGTTGCCGAACGCCGCGGGCACCAGCCTGCGCTGCCAGGGCGGCCGGGGGAACACGCTGCTGGGACCCCCGCCGGACCCGTCCGCGAACGCGCCCGGCAGCCCGGTCCAGGAGCTGCCGTCGGCGGACAGCGGCGCGAAGTCGGTCTCCCAGCCCGTCTGCCACTCGGCCTGGCCGCTGGCGCCGATGGCCAGGGTCGTCCCGCCGACCGCGGTGACCAGCGGATCAGCGGCAGGGTAGTTGACCGCAGTCTCCGCTGGCCCGCTGCCGTCGGCCGAGGCCGCCTGGGAGCCGGTGTCGCCGGAGGCGAAGATGAATCCGATGCCCTCGACCGCGCCTTGCAGGAAGTCGTGCTCGAAGGCGGCCACCGTCGCCGACGGTATGCCGCTGTCCGCGCCGAGCACCCAGGAGTCGGTCACGATATCGGCCAGGTGATGGTCGACGATGCGGGAGAGCGCGTCCACGAAGTCGCTGTCGTCGGTGCCGGCCGCCGCGACGTAGACGACGTCGGCGCTCGGCGCGATCGCGTGGACGGCCTCCACATCCATGAGCTCTTCGATGTCCCAGGAGGACGGCTGGGCGGGCAGCCCGGCCGGGACGTCCTGGGTGAGCTGACCAGGCGCCCAGGACTGCTCGCCGTGCAGCGACGCGTACATCTGGACGTCACTGGCCATCGTGGCGGACGCGAAGGCGTCCACGACCGCGACGCGGACGCCCTGCCCGGTCAGGCCGGTGGCGGTCACCCCGTAGGCGCTGCGCAGCTGGCTCGGCAGGTACCCGCACGGCTGCCAGGGCTGGGTGGTGCCATAGGCCGGCGGCAGGGTCGCTGCCGGGTTCGCGCCGAAGAAAGACGAGCAGGTGGCCGAGGAGGCCGCCGCCGCTGCTGCCGGCCCGGGCGGGGTGGTGGCCGGGCGCGCCGTCGGCACCAGCGTGCTCAGCCCGGAGATGGACAGCACATCGCCGGCCACCGCGGCTGGCACGGTCGGCCGCCCGGCCGGCGCCCGCAGGGTTCTCCCGTGCCAGCTGAAAACATGCATGGGCACGCCCACCGCGCAGGCCACCGCCGCCGCCGTGCCCGACGCGCCGATGTAATGCGCGTTGACCCCGGTCACCGAAAGATTGCAGGCCCGCAGCCAGCTCCGGACAGCAGTGGTCTGCTGCGGGGTCGGGCCGAACGCGGCGGTGTACTGAGCCGGAGTCAGCACGTGACGGTACTGCGGGTCGCCGGGGGTGGACACCTCCTGCGCCAGCGCCCTCAGCCCGGCTGGGTCCCGGCCGCTCAGGTAGACCCTGATGGCGACGGCCCGGGCCGCAGGCACCGGCCCGTCGTCGGCTGCGCCGGCCGGGACGAGCCCGGTCTCGGCCGGGACCGGCGCGCGGCCGGCCGCCTGGACGGGCGAGGCCAGCGCGGGCGGCGCCAGCCCGAGTGCCGTCAGGGCCGTGGCCGCCGCGGCGGCGGGCAGGATTCTTCGGACGGGCCTTATCCGGGCCAGATTGCGGATCCGTGCCATGGAGTCTCCTCTGGAGGGAATGGCAGGCGGGTGCCTGCCAGATGGCCGCTGTGAGATCGTCCGGCCCGGCGAGGACGGCAGGAGGCTGCGGGAGGTGGCCGCAAGGTGCCGGTCATCGCAGGCCCAGCCGCCCGACTGGGCCGTCCGGGCCGCCCGTGACCTCGATCGCGGTGCCGTACGGACGGGAGAGCTCAGCCAGCTCCTTGAGAATGCGGTGGCCATCCGCTGCCCGCGCGCGCTCCGGGCGCCCCCGGCGGTGGGCAGGCCGCCCGAATCCGAGGGTCACCGGGTGCAGCTCGACTACGGCCGGGTAGTACCGCGCGTCCTCGCCCTCGTCTTCGTCTCCCGGCCGCGACGACCTCGCGGTCACGACCGGGAGAACCGTCTCCCAGTACTCCCGGTAGGCCGCCAGACCGCAGGTATCGGCCAGGCTGCGGGCGTTGAAGAAGCCGAACGGGGTGATGGGCTGACCCGACCGGACCTTGGCGTAGTCCTCGGCGGGCAGGCGCTCGGTCAGCTCGATCTGGTTAACGATGTTGCCGAGGCTGTAGAAGATCGGCCGGCCCCGGTGCACTTCGATGCCCCGGAGCCGGTGCGGGCCGTGGCCAACGACGACATCCGCGCCGGCCTCGACCGCGGCGCGCGCGAAGGCGCGGACGAACTCCGCCGGCTCCTCCGGGCTGCCGCCCTGGTCGTGCGAGTGCACGCTGACCACCACCAGGTCGGCCCGCTGCCGGGCCTCGCGGATCCAGAGCCCGATGGCGGACTGGTCGTCCTCGTCGGCGAACGTCGACTGGCCGGGGGCCGGGGCGGCGCGGAAGAAGCCGCCGAGGAAGGGGAAGGGGTCGGCGTTCTCCTCCCACGGGTCGGCACCGATCATCGCCACGATCCCCGACCGCTGCGCGGCCAGGCCGGTCTCCCGGTCGATGGCCCGCAGCGTCGCGAGCTGGCCGGCGGTCACGTTGAGGACCTGGCGGTGCCGGAGCGGGCTGATGCCGGGGCGGCCGGGCAGCTGCAGGCCAGCGGGCGCGGCCTCGTGCCCGGAAGCGAAGCTCGTGGTGCACGCGATCAGCGCGGCGCTGCCGGCGGGCCGGTCGACGTAGGCCGGCATCCGGGCGCTGGTGAGATCGGGCCCGGCACCCGCCACGGCGATGCCCCGGGCGGCCAGCTCGCGCAGCTGCGTGACAAGGCCCTGGCTGCCCATGTCGAGCGCGTGATTATTGGCGCAGCTCACCATGGAGATACCGGCCTCCAGCAGGCCGTCGAGAACGTGCGTCCCGGCGGCGAGCGTCGTGCCCCACGGATCGCGGACCGGATAGCCCGCCCAGCCGCTGGCCACCACTTCGAGGTTGGCGAACGCGAAGTCGGCCGCGGCCAGCACGTCGCCCAGGGACCGGGCCCGCGGGCTGTCGCCCAGTACCGAGCCGCGCGTCGCGGTCCAGTCTCCGGCCAGTGCCAGGCTCAGGGGCCGGACGGCGTCGCTCCAGGGCGGCCCGCTCGCCCGCGTGTGCTCAGTCATCCGCGCCCCTTCCGCGCCGAGCCGTGCAGAAACTCGCACCGCGATCGTGACGCGCGGCGGTTGCGCCGGGGTTTGACCCCGGTTGGCGCGGCGCTGCCGCCCAGCCAACCGGAGTGCAGGCGAGGCCAAGGTGCGGGCAAACCGCCCCGTCCGAGGGTGGTGCCTGCACTCCGGCCCGACCTTGTACTCCCGTCACACGCCGAGAAGGAGAGCGCGGATGATCACCTCGCCTTCGGCCGCCACTACCCTCGACTCCGCTCGCCTGCTGCCCTGGGAGCGCGCCGGAGCCGGGCTCAGCCCGGCCGAGCGCCCGGGGCGGGCGGTCCGGGGCGGGCCGCGGCGGCTGCGGCGGCTCGCCGGGAACCAGCCGGACCGTCCTTACGAGCGGTTCGGCGTGACCCCGCTGAGTCCCCTGATCGGCGCGGAGATCAGCGGCGTCGACCTCGGCGCCCCGATGGGTCCCGGGCTGCGCGATGAGCTGCACCGGGCATGGCTGGAGTGGAAGGTCCTGTTCTTCCGCGACCAGCGGATTACCGGGGACCAGCAGGTCGCGTTCGCCCGGGCCTGGGGGGACCTCGAGCAGCAGAGCCCGGCGGCTGCCGGGTCCGGGCTGGCGCGCTACGTCAAGGACGCCGGGAACGCCGGGTGGGAGAACGCCTGGCACGCGGACATGACCGGCCGTCCCCGGCCGGCCAGGGCGTTCGTGCTGCGGCTGGTAAGCGGGCCTGCGGCGGGCGGCGACACGATCTTTGCCGACGCCGCGGCCGCGTACGACAACCTGCCGGCGGAGATTCGGCTGGCCATTGACGACCTGCAGGCCGTGCACGACCTGACCGCCACGATGGGCCGGTTCATGCCGGCCGGGGAGATTGCCCGGGTCCGGGCCGCCTTCCCGCCGGTGGCACATCCCGTGGTGGCCGCGCACCCGGAGACCGGGCGGCGGACCCTGTTCGTCAACGCAGTCTTCACCGACCGCATCGCCGGCATGGACCTGGAGCGGAGCGAGCAGCTGCTGCAGTACCTGTTCCGGCAGCTGCAGGCTCCCGAGTACCAGGTCAGGTTCCGGTGGACGCCGGGCGCCGTGGCCTTCTGGGATAACCGCGCCGTGCAGCACTACGCGGTCTCGGACTACTTCCCGGCGCGGCGCGTGACCGAGCGCGTCGCGATCGCCGGGGACCGGCCCTGCTCATGAGAAGGCGAGGGGAGCCATGGCGGCGGTAGCCATCGAGATCGAGGACCTGCACAAGACCTATGTGAGTGGTGGCCGGCAGGTCAAGGCGGTCCGCGGGATCTCCCTGACAGTGCGGGAGGGCGAGTCCTTCGGCCTGCTCGGCCCGAACGGGGCCGGGAAGTCAACGACCTTCGGCATGCTCACCACGCGGGTCAAGCCGACCTCGGGAACGATGAGCGTGGCCGGCGCCGACCCGACCCGGGATCCGGTGAGCGTGAAGCGGCGGATCGGCGCGGTGACCCAGTACAACACGCTGGATCGTCAGCTAACCGCGCTGGAGAACCTGGAGTTCCGCGGCCGGTTCGCCGGGCTCTCGGCGCGTGAGGCCCGGCTCCGCGGCCGCGAGCTGCTCGATCGCTTCGGGCTCGCCGACCGCGGCGACGCCATGGTGCACCGGCTGTCCGGCGGCCAGGCCCAGCGCGTGATGATCGCGCGGGCCCTGCTGACCCGCCCGGCCATCTTGTTCCTCGACGAGCCGACCTCCGGGCTGGACCCGCAGACCCGGGTCAACCTCTGGGAACTGCTGCGGAAGATGCACGCCGACGGCCAGACCATCGTGCTCACCACGCACTACCTGGAGGAGGCGGAGGCGCTCTGCGACCAGATCGGGATCATCGACCATGGCACGATGCTCGACTCAGGCAGCCAGGACGACCTGAAGGCGCGCGAGGGCGGGGACTCGGTCGTGACCGTGGTCCACGAGCCGGGCACCGAGCTGTCCGGCATCCTGCGCCAGGCCCGGCAGCTGGCCGGGGTGAGCCGGGCCGAGGCCGACGACGCGACCCTGCGCGCGTACTCCGGCCGTGTCGAGGGCGTAGTACCCGCCCTGCTGCGCATGAGCCTCGAGGCCGGGCTCTTCGTGCTTGACGTCTCCGTTCGCCGTCCCAGCCTGGAGACGGTCTTCCTCGCGCTGACCGGACGGGAGTACCGGGAATGAGCACTGACATCGACCCGCATGCCGAGCTGGCCGTCACCTTCGTCCCGGGGGCGCCGCCCGCCGCGGCGAGCCTCCTGCACCCGCGGCAGTGGCGGTTCCTCGCCCTGCTGGCCCGTGATGTGCGGGTGCTGCGCCGGGACCTGTTCAGCTTCGTGATGCGGTCAGCGACCCAGCCGCTGCTGTTCGTCTTCGTCTTCGCCTATGTCCTGCCCAAGACCCAGGGGGCCGGGGGAGCTAGCCCGTCACCGGGCGGGGTCAGCTTCGCCACCATCCTGGTGCCCGGCATGGTGGCCTCGGCGGTGATGATGCAGGGCATCATGGCGGTGTCGACGCCGCTGGTGATGGAGCTGTCGTACACCCGCGAGATCGAGGACCGGGTGCTCGCCCCGGTGCCGCTGTGGATGCTCGCCCTGTCCAAGATCGTGGCTGGCGCCATCCAGGGGTGCCTGGCCGGCCTCGTCGTCCTGCCGTGCGTGATGTTCGTGCACGCACCGGGGCAGGCCCCGCACATCTCGCTGGCCAGCTGGCCCCTGGCGGTGGCCGTGCTCGTGCTCGCCGCGCTGCTGATGGCCGGGATCGGGCTGCTGTTCGGGACCGTCGTGGAGCCGCGCAAGCTCAGCCTGCTGTTCACCGTGATGATGGTCCCGATCACCATGCTCGGGTGCGTGTACTACCCCTGGGCGTCCCTGAGCCGGGTCGGATTCCTGCAGTGGCTGGTCCTGGTCAACCCCCTGGTGTACGTGAGCGAGGGACTGCGGGCCGCGTTCGTCCCCGGCGTACCGCACCTGCCGGTCTGGGCCTTCATGGGCGTCCTCACCGCCGGGACCGCGCTGATCTGCGGCATCTCGACGTGGACGCTGCAGCGCAGGCTGACCGACTGACCGCCGTGCGGGCCGGCGCCTACCCCCAGCGGCGGGAATCATGACCGACACCATGACCACCCTGGCCGCCGGCTCCGGCCTGCTGGCCCGCGAGCGCGAGCTGGACGAGCTCGGCCTGCTGCTGGCCCGCGAGCGCCTGGTCACGCTGACCGGCCCGGCCGGCGTGGGCAAGAGCAGGCTCGCCGCGGCCCTGGCCGCCGGCGACGGCTGGGCGGCCTGGGCGACCGCGGACCTGCAGGACACGCAGGATCCGGCGGACGCGCGGGAGGTCCTCGGCGGCGCCGCGGCGCGGCTGGCCGAGCCGGGCGGACCGCAGCGGCTGCTCCTGGACAACTGCGACCTGGTGCTGGGCGTCGTGGCGCGGTTCGTGCCGGAGCTGCTGGCCAGGCAGCCAGGGCTGGTGGTCGTCGCCACCTCCCGGGAGAGCCTGGGAGCGAGCCTGGAGACCATCTACCCGGTGCGCCCGCTGGACCCGCCCGACGCCGCGGCCTTCTTCGCCGCCCGGGCCGGAGCCCAGCACGGCGGGATGGTGCCCGAGATCTCGGCGGGGATCCGGGCCATCTGCGCGCGGCTGGACGGCCTGCCGCTGGCCCTTGAGCTGGCCGCGGCGCAGACCCGGGTGCTGACGCCGGCGCAGATCCTGGAGCGCCTCGATGACGCGATGCGGCTGCTGGTCGGCGGGCCACGGGCCGGCGCCACCCGCCATCGCTCGCTGCGCGGGGCGCTGGACTGGGGCGCTGACACGCTCCTGATACCGGAGCGCATGCTGCTGCAGCGGGTGTCCGTCTTCGCGGACGCCTTTACCCTCGACGCCGCCGAGCGGGTCTGCGCGGGAGCGGGACTGGCCGCCGACGACATGCTCGAGGCGCTGGCCAGCCTGGTGGCCAAGTCACTCGTTGACGTCGACCGCAGCGGCGCGCGCGCTCGCTACCGGCTCATGCAGACGGTGCGCCAGTACGCGGGCCAGGCCCTGGCGCGGTCGGGAGATGCCGACCTTATGCAGCGCAACCGGGTGGACTACGCCATTGAGCACCCGGAGCAGGTGTCCGTTTCCGACTTCGCGGAGGCGCTGCGCTGGTGTACCGACCACGGCGAGACCGAAGACGGGCTGCGGCTGAGCGCCGCTGCGGCTCCGTTCTGGCTGCTTTCCGGCCGGATCCGGGAGGGGTCCGCGGTGCTGGCGGCCCAGGTCGACCAGGCCGGGGCCCGTGATGGCGTGCGCGACTCGGCCGCCTATCACCGGGTGCTCCTCGCTCGCGGCCTGTTCGACTGTGTGCTCGGCCGGGCGGAGACGGCCCGGCCGGCTGTGCTCGGGGCGGCCGCCTGGTGCGGGCAGAACGGAGACCGCGCCGGGCAGCTGTGGGGTGAGGTGCTCGCCGGGGCCGCTGTGCTGCACGCCGATCCGCAGGCGGGCGCGCGCCGCATCGCCAGCGCGGCGGCCGGGCTGTCCGCTGACTCGCCGTGGACTCCGGTCGCGACTGCGCTGAGCGCCGTGGCCGCGGCGGAGGCAGGCTGGGTGGCGCAGGCTCAGGACACCGCCGCCCGGGCGCTGGCCGCGGCCCGGGCCCGGCCGCTGGCGCCGGCCGTGATCGTGGCGCTGCTGGCAGCGGGCCGCGTGGCCCGCCTGCAGGGACGGCTCGGGCTCGGGCAAGCCTGGCTCGATGAAGCTGAGGCCCTGACTGCCGGCCCCGGAGCCAGGGGCGCACGGGCGGTGATCCTCGCCGAGTCCGCCCGGCTGGCCGTGGACCGCGGATCCGATGACGGCGAGCCCGGCCGCTCGGTACTGGACCATGCCGCGGCCCTGGCCGCGCAGGCGGGCGCGCCGCTGCTGCAGGCAGCAGCGCTCGACGTCCTGGGCCGCAGCCGGCTGCGGCACGGGCACGGGCCGGCCGCGCGCGCGGCCTTCGCCCAGGTCACGGCGCTGTCCCAGGAGACGGTGGCCAGCCAGGCTGTGGCCGGGATCCTCGGGCTGGGGCAGGTGGCGCTGGCCGGAGGCTCGGCCAGCGCGGCCTGGACGCTGATCGAGGAGGCGCACGCTATCGCCCGGGCCGGCGCCGGGCCGGAGCTACTCGCCCGGACGCTGCACGGCGTCGGGGACTGCGCCTGGGCTCTGGGCAGCGTGTCCCGGGCCTGGACCGCCTACCATCAGGCGCTGGCCGTGCGCAGCGAGGCCGGCCTGGCCGCGCTGGCGGTCGAGTCGCTGGAGTCCCTCGCCCTCCTGGCGGTCGATCAGGGGCGCACCGAGTACGGCGTCCGGCTGCTGGCCGCCGCCGAGGGGCTGCGGGCGGCGCACGGAACCGTGTGCCCTGGCCCGGCCCGGGCCCGGCTCGACGCGGCCGCCTCGGTGGCCGCAGCCGCGCTGGAGCCGGGTCGCCTCGCGGAGCTGCGCGCCGAGGGCGTGCGGCTGTCCCTGCCGGCGGCCGCGGCCTACGCTGGCCGGCAGCGCGGCCCCCGGCAGCGGGGCGTGGGGTGGGTGAGCCTGACCCCGGCCGAGCGTCAGGTAGCTGATCTCGCCGCGACGGGCCTGACCAACCGGGAGATCGGCGCGCGGCTCTTCTCTTCCCCGCGGACCGTGCAGGTCCACCTGTCGCATGTCTTCGCCAAGCTGGGCATCAGCTCCCGGAAGATGCTGGCGGCGGAGATCGAGGCGCGGAACCGGCAGCTGCCGCCGCGCGCGCCGCAGACCGCCGGGTAAGGCGGCAGCTGAACGGGCGGGCCCGCCGCCTCGGCGGCGGGCCCGCCCGTTCACCAGGGCGCACGAAGTCGGCGCGGCCCGGTCACGTGACGCTGCCCGCCGCGGCTATCTCCCGCCGGGCGGCAGCGAACTCATCCCAGCCGCGGCGCTCGGCGTACTCGAGGTACACCCCGCCGCAGTCCGCGCGCAGCGCGCAGCCGTCGCAGGGCGCGCCGTGCTCGCGGTTCTGCTGGTCCATGAACTCGTCGTAGTTGTCGTAGACCTCGCCCTGGTACATCATCCGGATGAAGCGGGTGCCGTCCTCGATGGCCAGCCGCTGGTACGGCGTGACGACGCACAGCGGGAAGCCCTCCAGGGTGACCTTGTGGCCCTGCCCGGTCAGCTCGTCGAGGACCGGCAGCAGGTGCGTCCGGGTCTCCCGGACGGTGGGGGCCTGCATGTCGAGCGCGAAGTAGCCGCTGCCCACCGGGTGCAGGTTCGAGATGTTGATGTGATCCACGCCAAGTTCCACGCACAGCCGGCAGATGTTGCCGAGCTGGCCCATGTTCATCCGGGTGATCACGGTGTTGACCCGGACGGGGATGCCGGCCAGCTTGGCGTTCCTGATGCCCTCGATGGTCTGGGCGAACCCGCCCGGCGTCTGGGTCAGGCAGTCCTGGACGTGGGAGTCGGCCCCGTGCAGCGAGATCACGAACAGCCTGACCCCGCGCTCCCTGAGCTTCTCGACGAATGCGATGTCCCGCAGCCGCCGGCCGTTGGTCTGGATCTGCACCTCGGGGTAGCCGAGGATGCTGGCCGTCTCCAGCAGGTCCATGAGCCTGGGCAGGATCGTCGGCTCGCCGCCGTGCAGGTTCAGCGTCTCGAATCCGCTGCCGGCGTTGCGGGCGAGGAAGCGGATCAGGTCCTCATACTGCACGCTGTCGGTCTTAGCGAGCGGTGAGCCCACCACGCAGAAGCCGCACTTCTCGTTGCATAGGTCGGTCACGTGCATACTCAGCTGCTTCATCGTTGTCCTCACAGGGCCAGGCCCAGTCGGCTCGCTGCCTCGGTGAATTCCTTCCGGGTGTCCACCTGGGCGTCGAGGATGGTCAGGTAGTCGGCGCGGGCGGCGGCCAGCCGGTCCCGCGCGGCGGAGTCGTACAGCGCCTCGGCGATTCCCTGCACCACCGCAGGCTCATCGAGCAGCTCAAGGTCGCAGAACGTGCCGGTGTAGGGATTGCCCGTGAGTATCGGCTCGAGGAAGGAGTAGAAGCCGAGCGGCCACATCCGCATCTGGTGGAGGGGGGTCATGTCCGTGAGCCAGTCGCGGACGGTGCCGGTGAGCCCGCCGAGCCGGGCCTCGACCGCTGCGATGGCCTGAGCGTCGGGCACGGCGAAGCTATTGGTGAGCGCGACCGCCGGGATATCCGAGGTCACGGCGCGGGCCAGCGTGGTCGCCCCGATGTTGAGGCTGAGCACCAGGTCGGCGGCGCCGAGCATGGTGCTGAACCGGGCCGGCGAGCACGGCGGCAGCACGTGGGTGCGCCCGGCGGGCAGCGCCGTGAGCTCCGGCGCCGGCTCGCCGATCAGCAGGAAGTGAGTGGTCTCGGGCAGCTGGCGCAGGTAGTGGGCGAGCAGCCGCGGGACCCCCCGCAGCACGTGGGTGCCCATCGAGGACAGGTAGCTGTCCTCGGGCAGCTGCTGCCAGGGTGCGAGGGTGAGCAGCAGCAGGCGGTCGTGCCGCCCCAGCCCGAAGGTGGTGCCGAGGTGCTCCCTGGTGCGCCGGCTCACCCGCTCGCTGCCCTCCCAGACCCGGAACGGGTAGGCCCGCTCGGTCCGCTCGGGGTGGGCGAGCGGAACCGGGCGCAGGACGGCATCCATCTCCAGGATTCGCTTGTCGACCGGGCGGTCCTCCTCGAACATGTCGACGGCGAAGGGCGTGTTCTCCCACTCCCAGATGTCGATGGGCAGGATCGGCAGCTGGTAGTCGTCGATGAACCAGGGCCGCAGGCCGAACCGGTTCCTGAAGACGCCGCTGTAGGTGTAGTAGTCCGCCAGGACGATGGCATCGGGGCGGAAGTCCCTGACGGCCTCGTCGATGAGCAGCCGGGCCAGCCGGCCCATCCGCGGCTCGATCGAGGTCGTCGGGAATCCGCTGCGCTTCATGACCTTCTCGGAGACGGGCGAGATAATGAAATGGCTCTGCACGCCGAGCGGCTGCAGTTGCCCGGCCAGTGACAGCCCGATGACGGTCTCGCCGTAGCCGGCCGTGGAGAGGGCGAAAAACAGCAGTCTCATTGATTCACGGCGTGGCGATCCGGCGCGGGCCGGGGGGAACGCCGCTTCACCTCCTCAGGGGTGTCGGTGGCCGCTCGATCGAGGTCAGGCCCGGATCCGTTCCTGCTGGTCCAGGCAGCGCAGGATGCCGACCCTGGTGCCGGCGTCCTCGAACGAGCCGTCGGCGAAGGCCATGCCGATGACCTTCAGGCCCTGCCGGACGGCCAGGTCGAAGAAGTGCCCGATGACCGGCTCGCCGCCGGCGGCCAGCCCGTCATCGCCGGGCAGCCGGGCCAGGCCGTCGTGCAGCAGGTCCGCGAAGGCATCGCCCCAGATCGCCGCGCCCCAGGTGTTGGCCGCCGGCGGGCGGGCCGGCTTGTCCAGCACCTCGATGACGCGCTCGCCGTCCAGCAGGACCGGGCCGAGCCGCTCAGGCTCCGCGGCGGGGAAGATGGCGAGGGCCAGGTCGGCGCCGGTCTCCAGGTACCGCGCCCGCAGCCGGGCCAGCGCGTCGCCGGGCGTGGTGATGGTGTCAGGCATGGCGAAGATGACGTGGCTGCCCCTGGTCCAGGAGCGGGCCAGATCCAGGGCGTAGGGCAGCCCGCGCGCCTCCTCCTGGTAGAGGTAGCCGATCTCCAGGCCGACGTGGCGGCCGTCGCCGAAGTAGGTGAGGACGTCCAGCTTCCACGGCGCCACCACCAGCAGCACCCGCCCGGCACCGGCCCGGGCAATCGCGGCCAGGGCGTACTCGGCCACGGCTCGCGCGCGAACGCCGGCGCCCTCGCCGCCGGGCGCCAGCTCGTAGCTGATGGGCAGCAGTTCCTTCGGGTAGCGCAGCGGCGCGAGACGGCTGCCCCGGCCGGCCGCTGGCAGCACCCCGACGAACTCCCCGGTCACAGCGCCTGCTCCCGGATCTCGCCGAACCGCCGCTGCCGGACGGTATCGATCAGCAGCCGCTGGAAGTCGTCGTCCACGTGGTCCGCCAGGGCCTGCCGGCCCTTGCGGGTGAGCAGCACCCGAGAGCACATGTCGCAGCCGTTGGAGAAGAGCTTGTCGCCGTAGCGCGCGCTCAGCTCGGGGTTCTCGCTGATCAGCCGGGCCACCCCCTGCGGGCCGAAGGCCCGCAGGAACTGATAGCTGTAGTTCTCGGCGGCATCGGCCATGATCTGCCCGAAGCTTTTCTCCTTGAGACTGCCGAGGAAGTACACGTCCTTCTCCTGCGGGTGGTGCGCGCCCACCTTGGCCGCGTGGCAGGCGCACAGGTCCCCGTTCGGGTTCACGATCGGGGTGTGCAGGTAGCAGTGCGTCGCGTAGTGCTCGGGCCGCGGCGGATGGCCGGTGGCGGCGACCGGGGTGATGTGCGGGCTGGCAATCACTTTGTCCACCGCGATCAGCAGGCGGTCCCCGTAGTCGTCGTACAGGCTGCGGATCTGCTGTTCTTCCTCATCCCTGGCGATGGTGATGCACAGGCTGAGGTTCGGGATGCCGCGGGCGATGGCGCCGTCGATCACGTTGCGGACATACTGGGCGGGCACGCGCTCCTGGTGGAAGACATCGGTGCTCAGGTAGAAGTGCGTCAGTCCCGGCAGCTGATCGAGGAACTTGTCCACGGTGGCCCGGTTCTTGCCCCAGAAGCTGCTGGTGAAGCAGCCGATCTGCGGCCGGGCGCTATGCGTGGCGGCTGCGCTGACCCCCGCCTTGAGCAGCGAGAACCGCTGAAAGGGCTCCCCGCCGGTGAAGATGATGGTGGGGATCCCGAAGTCGCAGGCCTGGGTGACCCAGCTGGCGATCTCCGCACTTGCGGGCTGGCGCTCCCGGACCGACCCGATGAACCCGCAGTGCCGGCAGCCGACGGTGCAGATCTCGGTCACGCTTACCAGGATCTTGGTGTAGAACACGGAAACTCCTTCATGGTCGGCTGGATGGGCGCTTACTCGCCGACGACGATGCCGTTGCCCCGGCAGTGCTCGCGCAGCTGATCGCGGGCCGCGGCCAGGTCGGTGATGGTCAGCTCAGGCATGACCGCGCGGACGTAATCGGCCATTGCCTGCTCCCGGTCGAGGGCATCGCGGCCGGCGTACCGCCCGGCGATCTCGGCCCGTACGTCCGCGTCAGCGATCTTCAGCCCCAGCCGCCGCGCGGTCGCGGTCGCGACGGCTGGCTCGGTGAGATGGCGGTAGTCGACGGAGCCGGGCTCGGGGGAGAGCACCTCGATGTCCGACGAGGCGATGGCGCCCTTGCCCCGGTCGACAAGGGTGCTGATGGACTCGATGTTCTCCTGGAGCAGCTGCCGCGTCATGCCGAGGTGCCCGACGACGAACCCGGCCTTGAGGAAAATGCCCTCATCTCTCGCCCGGTCCAGCGCATCGAGGTTGTGCTGGAACATGCGCTCGGCCCGGTAGCCGGGATCACCGCCGCGGGCCGGGGCCAGTGGCTTGTTGAGCGCGGCCAGCGAGACCGGCGAGCCAGCGTCTAGCCCGACCATCAGGTAACGAATGCCGAGATCGCGAAGCGTGGCCGCGTGCCGGGCGCTGGACAGCCCGTCCGCCCGTGCGTAGCCGGCGAGCACCGGGCGCTGCTCCTCGGGCATCCTGCGCCACCAGGCCGGGGCCTCATCGTGCATTCCCCGGAGCAGTCCGCCGAAGGTCAGCGGCAGCTCGTCGGCGGTGAGCGACAAGTAGTCGTAGCCCGACCGCACCGCGTGCTCGACCACCGACCAGCCTGCGGCCGCGTCCGGCACGCTGTTGCGCCACATCCCGCCGTACTGGATCGAGCAGAACGTGCAGGCGTCGTCCCGGCTGAACTTGATGCAGCCGCGGGCGAGCTCGGCCGGGACGCCGTTGTGCACCGGGGTGCCGAGCAGGTCCCGCAGCCGGGGTGCCACCCGTGACGCGAAGTTCGCCTGGTACTGCGCCGTGTGCGGGTACGTCGCGTCGATCAGCCCGTAGTCGATCGCGGTGAACAGCGGCTCCGGGCGCTGCGGTGTCTCCGCCAGCCCGTCCGCAGTCCAGCCAACCAGGCCCGGGTAGCAGGCCGGGGCGCGCACCGTGCCGCGGCTGAGGTCGGCGATCAGGGCCTGGAACGGGCCGACGACCTCGTTGCCGGTGAAGCCGAAGTCGATGCAGTCGCGCTGGTGAGTCAGGCACTGCCGGGGGAGGGCCGAGATGTGGTCGTTGCCCGCGATGGTGACAATGTCGCGACGGACCGACTTGGCGTGCCGCAGCAGCGCGACGCCTGCCTCATAACTGGCCGTCAGCATGCTGGCGCACACGGCCAGCAGCTCGCCGGCGTGGTCCTCGACGAACTGCAGGATCACGTTCCAGGGGACGATCGTCCCGTCCAGGTAGACGGGCGTGACGCCGGGGATCTCGGCCACCGCCGAGGCGAGGGTCAGTATGCCGAGGCTGGGCACGTTGGCCCAGTCGGTCAGGTCTTCGGGCCGGGTCAGCGTGCAGGACACGTCATCCAGTACCTGGTTGGTGTTGGGCGGGTTGACCAGCAGCACAAGGGTCATCGATCGCAGTCGCTTTCCGCTGTCTAGGTGGCGGCAGGCACGACCCCGGAGGCGAGCTCGCGCGCCCGCCGCAGGCAGGCGCGCGCTTCGTCGCGGTCGCCCAGCATGCGCAGGGTGTGGGCCTGGTCGAGGTAGGCGCTTGCCTGGCAGGGGCCGGCCGCGCCGCTGCAGGCAACCTGCACGGCCAGCTCGGCCATCATCCAGGCCCGGATCCGCTCGCCGCGCAGCGCCAGCAGCCGGCCCAGCAGGCCGCAGGAGCGGGCGACGTCCTCCCGGCCGAACCCGGAGCGGAACTCGAGGACAGCCTGGATGACCTGCTCTGCCTCGCCCGCCTGGCCCTGGCCGAGCAGGTCGCGGGCCGACTGGAGCTGCGTGCTCACGTCGGCATGGCCGGGGGGCTGCATCGGCGCCTCCTCTCCGTGACCGCCATCGGCTGAATAACGGATAAGGCGATGCTCGGCACCGCCGGTTGCGGCGGGCCTGGCGGCTGCTTGCCTGCCGGTATGCCTGGCGCGGCACGCTGGGCTGAGAAGGCTGCGGCGGCACCGGCCCACCGGGCCGCCGGGCACTGGCCGGGCGGTGGCGGCCATACCGGGAAGAAAGGCGCACGCGAGTCCGGCGCAAGCGCAGCTGTCTAGCGTGATCCCTGGACACAGACCCGTACAGGCCTCGCCCGAGGGAGGCCGGACATGCACCTAGCAGAGTTACTCGCTCGCCGACCGGTGCCAGCCGCCGCGGTGTTCCTGGCCATCACCCGGCGCTGCCCGCTCCGCTGCGCGCACTGCTCGACGATGTCGGAGGCGACCTCGCCCCAGCAGCCGGCCGCGCTGCTGCAGCGTTTCGTCGAGTCCTTTTCCCTGGCCGACCATCCGGAGTTCGTGCTCATCACCGGGGGCGAGCCGCTGCTGCGGCCCCGGCTGGTCGCCGCCCTGGCCCGGGCCGCGCGCTGCGCCGGCACCCGCAGCTACGTGCTGACCGGCGCGTTCTTCGCCCGCAGCGGACGGACGCCCGCCGCGATCACGGCCGCCCTCGAGTCGGCGGACCACGTCGCGGTCAGCATCGACCGCTTCCACGAGGCAGAGGTGCCCCGGCCGCAGGCCTTCCGGGTTCTGCACGACCTGCTGGCCGCCGGCCGCGATGTCAGCATCCAGGCCTGCGGGACAGGGCCCGGCGATCCCTACCTCGCGGCACTGACCGATGACGTCCGGCGCGAGTTCGGGGCGCGCGTGCCGATGCTTGTCACGGCCGTGCTTCCCGTCGGCCGGGGGCGGGCCTGGCTCCCCGGCCCGCCCGCCCTGGGCGCGCCCGCTGCCGCAGGCGGGCCGGGCCCGATTCCCCCGGCCGCCCCCTGCGACCTGGCCGCCTGGCCGGTCGTCGGCTTCGACGGCACCATAACCGCGTGCTGCAACCAGGATGTGCTCGATACCCGCCCGGTCCCTGAGCACCTGCGACTCGGCCACATAGCGTCGCAGAGCTGGCCGGAGGTGCGCCGCCGGTGCGTGTCGTCGCCCGTCCTGCGAGCGCTCCGGACGCGAGGACCGCGGCAGCTCGCGCATCGCCTCGCCGGGCCGGGCCAGCCGCCGGCCGGCGCCACCTACTGCGGCACGTGCCGCTTCCTGCCGGGCACGCCCGCGGGCCTGCGCGCCCTCGCGGCCGAAGCCGATCAGCCGGCCGCCCGGCTGATCGAGGAGCAGGCCCTGGCGCTGCAGCTGGCCGCGGGGCCGGTCAGCTTCGCCCGCCGGCATGGCGATCCGACGCGAGCAGAGCAGATCCTGTCCGGCCTGGCCGGGCCGCCCCCCGGAGCGGCGTGATGGAGGCGATGACGCTGGCGGCGGCCGACCAGCTGCGGGCCCAGCCCGGCCGGGCGGTCCTGCTCTACCTCACCGACCGCTGTCCGGTCGGCTGCGCGCACTGCTCGGTGAGCGCCCTTCCCCGCGGGCCGCGGCCGGCCCCCGGCGGCGGCCTCGAGCTGGTCGAGCGCCTGGTGGCCGGGCTGTGCCGGCTGGAGCGCCTGCGCCTGGTGGGCATCTCCGGCGGCGAGCCGTTCCTGGAGCGCCGCGCGCTGCAGGCGGTCACGGCCAGGCTGACGGAGGCGGGGAAGCAGCTGGTCCTGTACACCAGCGGCAGCTGGGGCCGCGACGACGGCACGGCGCCGCGGTGGACCCGGGACGTCCTGGCCCGTGCGTCCTGCGTGGTGCTGAGTACGGACAGCTATCACGCCGCGCGCATCCCGCAGGCCCGGTACCGGGCCGCGCTGCGGGCGGCGGCGGCGGCCGGGAGCTGGATCGCCGTCCAGGTCATCGGCACGCCCGCGCAGACCGCGGAGGCCGAGCGACTGCTGGCCGCCGCGCTCGGCTCGTCCTGGCGGGACCGCGCAGAGGTCCGCGGCACCGCGCTGGTGCCGCGCGGCCGCGCGGCCGCGCTGGCAGCGGCGCCGGCCGGCCAGCCGGGACGCTCCTTCGGGAGCTGCCGCCTGGCCCGGGCTCCGGTCGTCCGCTACGACGGGCGGCTCACCGCCTGCTGCAACGAGGATGTGGTGACGGGCGGCGGCCCGGCGGCGCTGCACGCCCGGGCGCGGGAGCCGGCGGAGCTGCGCGCGGCCCTCGGTGCCATGGAGCACAATCCGTTCCTCGCGGCTGTCGCCGGCGTCGGGCCCGGCGCCCTGACCAGCCTGCCGCGCTACCGCGAGCAGGGCGAGCAGGCCTACCCCGGCATCTGCTCGCTGTGCTGGGCGCTGCTCGACCGGGGCGCAGACCGGGATCCAGCCGTGCGGGCCGTCGCCCTGGTGACGGGGCGGCCCGATGACGTCATCGGGGGGCGGCCCCGGTGACCGCCGCCAGCCTCGTCCGCCCGGTGCTGTGGCTGACGGTCCCGGCCGTGCGGGGCGCCGCCCATGCGCTGTGGACCGAACCCGGGCTGCGGGAGCGGTATCCCGGCTACCTCAGCGCCATGCACGGGCTCGTCTGCGCCTCGGTCCCGCTGATGGAGGCCGCGGTCGAGGCCTGCGGCAGCCTGCCGGCCGGCGACCCGGCCGGCCGGCCGCTGGCCGACTACTTCGCGGCGCACATCGCCGAGGAACGGGGTCACGACGACTGGCTTCTGGAGGATCTGGCCGTGCTGGGGGTCACGCGGCCCGGCGCGCTGCTCGACCCCGCCGTGCGGGAGGACATCGCCGCGCTGGCCGGCGCGCAGTACTACCTGGTCCGCCACAGTCACCCGGCCTGCCTGCTCGGGTACATATCCGTCCTGGAAGGGTGCCCGCCGGACGCCCAGGTGGCTGGCCGGCTGCCCCTGCTCACGGGCTGGCCGGCGGCCGCGTTCCGCACCCTGGCCCAGCATGCCGCCCTGGACCCGGGTCACGAGCAGGAGCTGATCGACCTGCTGGAGATCCTGCCGCTGAGCCCCGTGGTGACGGCCGAGGTGGCGCGGAACGCGGCCTACACAGCCGTGCGAGCAGCGCGCCTGCTGCGCCGCCTGGCCGGGCCGCCGGGAGGCTCGCGATGACGTGTCTCGCCTGCCAGTCCAGCGTTCCCGATGGCGCGCGCTTCTGCCCCCAGTGCGGATCGGCGGTCGCATCCGCCGCCGCCGCCCCGCGCGAGCTGCGGAAAACCGTCACGGTCCTGTTCTGCGACATGGCCGACTCGACGGCCCTCAGCGGCCGCCTCGACCCGGAGTCGCTGCGGGAGGTCATGGTCCGCTACTACGCGCTCATGCGGGACTGCCTCGAGCGCCACGGCGGCACCGTCGAGAAGTTCATCGGCGACGCGGTCGTGGCCGTCTTCGGGGTCCCGGTGCTGCACGAGGACGACGCGCAGCGGGCGCTGCACGCGGCGCTGGAGATGCTCAGCGCCGTGCAGGCCCTCAACAGCGATCTGCGCACCCTGATCGGGGTGGAGATCGGCATCCGCATCGGCGTGAATACCGGCGAGGTCGTCGCCGCCGAGGATGCCCAGTCGGGCCAGGTGCTGGCCGCAGGCGAGGTCATGAACGTCGCGGCGCGGTTCCAGCAGCATGCCGCCCCGGGCCAGGTCATCCTCGGCCCGGTGACCCGGATCCTGGCCGCGGGCGACTTCGCCTGCGTCTCGGTGGGCGACCTCACCCTGAAGGGCAAGGCCGAGCCGGTGCCGGCCTGGCGCCTGGCGGGCACGGCGCCGCCAGCGGCAGGCCGCTTTGCCGATTCCGGCCTGCCATTCTTCGGCCGCACTGCTGAGCTGGCGCAGCTCAGAGAAGGCTGGGCGCAGGCGGTCAGCGCGGCTAGCGGCCAGCTGGTCCTGCTGCAGGGCGAGGCCGGCGTGGGCAAGACCAGGCTGGCCGCCGAGCTCGCGGCGCAGGCAGGTGAGCTCGGCGGCCTGGTGGGAACTGGGCGCTGCCGGCCCTACGGCGAGGGCCGGCCGCTGCTCGCCCTGGGCGAGGCACTGCGGCAGATCGTGGACGCGGCCCGCGACGACGGTGTCCTGGGCGCCGCGCACAGCCCTGATGTCGGCGAGGCACTGGCGTATCTCGGAACTGGCCTGCTCCGCGACGGATCGCCGGGCGAGCTGCCCGGCCAGCTCGCCTGGGCCGCCGCCCTGGTGCTGGAGACGATCGGCCGCCGCCGCCCCGTTCTGCTCATCGTCGACGACCTGCACGCGGCCAAGCCGGTTCTCCTCGACTTCCTGGACCAGATGGTCGGCCGGATCGCCGGAGCCCCTGTGCTCGTGCTCGGGGTGGGGCGGCTGGAGCTGCTCGAGGAGCCACCGGACTGGGTCCGCGGCCGGCCGGGCGTGAGCGTGCTGTCCCTGGAGCCGCTGAGCACCGAGGAGGCCGGGCTCTTCCTCGCGGCGCTGACCGAGGTCGCCGCGCACCGGGCCGGGCTGACGGAGCAGATCATCGAGCGGGCAGGCGGGAATCCCTTCTTCCTGGAGCAGCTCGCCGCTATCACCGATCAGTTCGGCACCGATGCGCTGCCGCCCACCGTGCAGTCGGTCATCGCGGCCCGGCTCGACTTGCTCGATCAGGCAGAGCATGAGGTGCTGCTGCGCGCGGCCGTCCCGGGAAGCCGGTTCTCAGCTCCTGAGCTGGGGGCGCTCCTTGGCGCGGAGCCGCCGGTCATCGATCCGCCCGAACGGGTGCTCAGCGTGCTGACCCGGCGCCGGCTGATCGAGGCCGAGCGCTCCGCAGCCGGGTACCGCTTCTGCGGCGTGCTGATCCGCGACGTGGCCTATAACACCCTGTCCAAGCGGGCCCGGCTGCATTACCACGAGGTGCTGGCGCGCTGGTACCGGCGGCGCACGCAGAGCCTGGACCTGGCCGGCCTGCACCTCGAGCGCGCCTACCACCTGGTCGGCGAGCTGCACCCAGCCGACCGGCGCGTGCAGCTGCTCCGGACCGAGGCCGCCCAGACCCTCGCCCTGGCCGGTGCCCGCGCGCTGCGCAGCGGCGACCTGCACTGGGCCGCCGACCTGCTGGCCCGGGCCCATGACCTGCACGATGCGGCCGCCCCGGAGCGGACGGCCGTCGGCGTCCACCTCGCCGAGGCGCGGCTGCTGCTCGGGGCCGACCCGCACGCCCAGCAGACGCTGCTTGGCCTGGCCAACCAGGCCGCTGCGGCCGGTGATCAGCGCACGGCGTCACACGCCCGGCTGCTGCTGGCCGCGCTGGAGCTGCCCGGGCCGTCGGCCGTCGCCGACGCGCTGGCCACCGTGCCCGTCTTCGAGGCCGCCGGGGATCACCTGGGCCTGGCCCGCGCCTGGCTGCGGGTTGCGCAGCTGCGCCAGCTCGGCGGGCGCTACCAGGAGGCGGAGGACGTGCTGCGGCGGGCGCTGCGGCATGCCCTGCGGGCCGACGCCCAGCTTGAGCTGGCCACCATCATCGGCGGCCTGGCCACGTCGCTGTGGCGCGGCCCCGCCCCGGTCAAGGCGGCACTGGCCGGATGCCGCGCGCTGCTCGCCGAGCACGGCGCCGGGCACCGGGCCGCCCGGGCGACAGCCAACTGCCCGCAGGCGGTGCTGCTCGGCTACCGCGGCGAGTACGGCACGGCGCGCGCGCTGGTGCAGGACTCGATCCGGATCATCCAGGAGCTCGGGCACGCCTACGGAGCAGCGACCATGACGATCTTCGCCGCCGCCGTCGAGGGCCTGGCCGGGCGCTGGGACACTGCCGAGGAGCTGCTGCGCGAGGCCGCCGAGAGCAGCCGCGGCAGCGGCGACGCGCTCAGCTTCGCCGCGGCGGCCGCCGCGCTGGCCCGGGCGTGCCTGGAGCAGGGCCATTACGGCGCCGCACTCGACACCGCCGAGTCGCTCGCGGCGACCGGTGACCCGTTCCTCGATGCCGAGATCTACGGAGTCAGGGCGCGGGTCCTGGCTGCCCGCGGCGATCAGGAGCTGGCCCTGGGCGCGGTGGAGCAGGCCCTGGCGGCAGCGGCCGTCACCGACTCCACCGTCTGCCAGGCCGCCGCGGAGCTCGACCGGGCCCACGTCCTGCGGGCCTGCGGCGACCCGGCGGCGGGCGCTGCTGCGGCCGCCGCGGGCCAGCTCTACCGGGCTAAGGGCCATCTCGTCGGCATGCGCTGGGCGGCCTCGTTCGGTGCGCCGGCGCTGGCCGCCCCGCCGTCGCCGGCCACGCCGGGCCACCAGGGCGCGGCATGAACGCCGACTGGGCCGGCCAGCCCGGCGGCGCTCCCCCGCTGACCTGGAACACCGGCGGCCGGACCGTGGCCGAGCTGACCGTCCGGTCTGACTGGCCGGAGGTAGTCACCCGGGAGTGGGCCTGGGGCGGGTCGTCCGGGCGCGGCATCCGCGTCTGCGTCGTGGACAGCGGGATCGAGGGAGATCATCCCGGTGTCGGCCCGGTGCAGGGCTCGTTCGCCGTCACCGCCGGGGCCGGGGGCGAGCTCGGCGTCGTGCCAGTCGCCGACAGTGACAGCTGCGGGCACGGCACCGCCTGCGCCAGCGTGATCCGCTCGCTGGCGCCGGAATGCGAGCTCTATAGCGTCCGGGTGATCGGAGAACGCTACAGCGCCACCGGTGACGCGTTCATTGCCGGGCTGCGCTGGGTCGCGGCGCAGGGCTTCGACGTGGTGAACCTCAGTCTGTCGACCACCCGCCGCCGCTTTGCCGAGGCCCTGCACGCCGCCGCCGACCAGGCCTACTTCACCGGCGCTGTCGTGGTAGCGGCCGCGCACAACACACCCGTGGAGAGCTTCCCCTGGCGGTTCGCCTCGGTGATATCCGTCGGCAGCCACTCCGCGCGCGACCCCGGCCTCGTGCTCTACAACCCGAGCCCGCCGGTGGAGTTCTTCGCCTATGGCACTGACGTCGACGTGGCCTGGCCTGGAGGTCAGCGAACCCGGATCACCGGCAACAGCTTCGCCGCTCCGCACGTCGCCGGATACTGCGCGCTCGCCAAGAGCAAGCACCCTGGCCTGGCCCCCTTCCAGATGAAGAGCCTGCTGTACCTGACATCTGACAACGTGAAAGGGATGGCATGAACGAGAACCGCAGCCAGCTGGCCGCCGCGGCCGCCTTCCTCGGCGAGGCGGAGCACGACCACCAGGACCTGCTGGCCTCCGTCGTCACCGTGGCGCGGGCACTGTTCGGGGCCGCGGCCGCCTCCGTCTTCCTGCTCGACGAGGAGCCGGGCGAGCTGGTATTCGAGGCCGTCTCCGGCGCCGGTGAGGACCAGCTGGTCGGCCAGCGATTCCCGGCCTCCCGCGGCATCGCCGGCTGGGTCCTGGGCGCGCAGGAGCCTCTGGTGGTCTCGGACCTGGCGGACAATCCCGTCTTCGCCAGGGACGTCGCCGAGACCACCGGCTACGTGCCCCGGTCGCTCATGGCCGCGCCGCTGCAGCGCGGCGGGGAGACCATCGGGGTGATGGAGGTGCTCGACCCGGCCCCCAGCACGGCCAGCCCGCTCGATGCCGCCGACCTGCTGACCATGTTCGCCGGGCAGGCTGCCGTCGCGCTCGCGGTCATCCAGCGCAATCGCCGCGCCTACGCGATGTTCGCCGCCGATGAGGGCGACCGCAGCGAGCTCACCCAGATGGCCCGGCTGCTGGACGACCTCGGCGCCGATCAGCGCGCCGCGGGCGTGAGCCTCCTGGACACGCTGCACCGGCTGCTGTCGGCGGCCAGGTGAGACACCGGGACCACGGAGCCGGGCGGGCTCCGCACGGCTGATGGAAGAACGGAGGGAATCCCATGCGCTTCGACCCGCCGCTCAAGATCGCCGCCGCCGAGGTGTGGCTGCCGGAGGACTGCGAGACCGTCATCGAGGCGGTCCGCGCCGGAAAGCTCGAGCCCGAGCGGGCGGCCCGCAACGACTACGTGCAGCTGACTGTCAGCGACCTGGCGCCGCCGCAGATGGCGGTGCGCGCAGCCGCCGGCGCACTGGAGCAGGCGGAGATCAGCCGGGCAGAGGTGAGCCTGCTTATCCACTCCTGGACCTACTACCAGGGCCAGGATTACTGGGAGCCGGTGCATTACATCCTCCACGAGCTCGGCCTGACCTCCGCGGTCCCGCTCGGTGTCAGTCTCGGCTGCAACGGCGGATTCGCCGCTGTCGAGACCGCGGCCTGCCGGCTGGCGGCCGGCGGCGGGCAGACGGCGGTGATCACGACCGCGGAGAGGTTCTGCCCGCCGCGCTTCGACCGGTGGCGGTCCAACCTCAATGTCAGCTACGGCGACAGCGGGACGGCGCTGGTCCTCGACGCCGAGCGCGGCCCGTTCGAGCTGCTCAGCACGGCGAGCGTGACCGATGCGCGGTTCGAGGCGATGTACCGGGGCTCAGCACCCTGGAACCGGGTTCCGTTTGAGCACGCCGGGACAGTCGATGTCGGGTCCCAGATCAGGAGGTTCATGGCCGCCGGCCACGGCCCGCGGTTCGGCGCGCTGACCGCCGCGGCGGTGCTGGAGGCTGTCCGGTCGGCGCTGGCCCTGGCGGACCTGGCCCCGGATGACCCGAGGATCCGGGTCATCGCCCCGCCGCGGTTCGGGGCGGAGATGATCCTGCACTCCTACACCTATGTCCTGGCCGGGCTCACCAAGGCCGAGATAGTGAACCTGGGCCGGGGTACCGGGCACCTGGGCTCCGGCGACATGACCGCCAACCTCGCCGACCTCGCGCGCGGGCAGGTCCTGAAGCCCGGCCAGATCGCCTTGATGCTGTCAGCGACCGCCGGCTTCAGCTGGTCCTGCATGGTGGTGCGCGCGTCATGACCGGATCGCGCGCGGGCGCCCGGGGCGGGCCGGCCCCGGCGCGGCCGGCCGTGTAGCTCACCAGGGGGCGTGCAGTGGAGATCTCCTTCAGCATCCTGGGCCCGATGACAGTCGAGCTCCGGGCGGAGCCCGATGCCCCGCCCGCCGAGCTGGACATCGGCCCGTTCAAGCAGCGCCTGCTGCTGGCCTTGCTGCTGTGCCGGTGCAACAGCGTGGTCCTGGTCGAGGAGCTGATCGACACCCTGTGGTGGGACGGCCCGCCGCGCACCGCGCACAAGAACATCCAGGTGTACGTCTCCCACCTGCGCAAGCTCCTCGCCTCGGACGGCCAGTCCCGGCGGCTCGGCTACCGGCCGCCCGGGTACCAGCTGGTGCTGCCGCCGGGGGAGGTGGACGCGCTGCGCTTCGAGGACCTGGCCAGATCGGGCCGGCTAGCCCTGCGCCGCGGCGACGCGCGGGCCGCAGCGGAGTCGATGCGGCAGGCGCTCGGACTCTGGCACGGGCCAGCCCTGACTGACCTGCAGGTATCGCCCGCGCTGCACGAGGAGGCGGCGCGGCTCGATGACCGCCGCCTGTCGGTCTACGAGGACTGGTTCGAGGCGGAACTGCTGCTCGGCAACCACGCCGAGGTGCTGGAGCAGCTCGAAGGGGTGATGCGCGCGCACCCGCTGCGCGAGCGCCTGCGCAGCCACCAGCTGATCGCGCTGTGCCGCGGCGGCCGCCAGGCCGAGGCGCTGGCTGAATATGACAACCACCGGCAGCTGCTGGCCGCGGAGCTCGGGCTGGACCCGAGCCCGGCCCTGCGGCGGCTCTACCAGGACCTACTCTCCGGGCATCCCGCGCTGACGGCGGCCTCGTCCGCCGCGCTCCCGTCCGCCGCGCTCCCGTCCGCCGGCCCGCACCTGCAGCCGGACGCGGAGGTCGTCGCGCATATCGCCGCCCCGCCGGCGAGCGCGGCGGCCGCCGCTGCGCCGCCGCCGTCCGCCACGCCGGCGGCCACGACCCGCCCGACGGGCCTCCCCAGGTCCCTGGATGACTTCACCGGGCGCCAGGACGTCCTCGGCGGCCTGCTGGCCTTCTTCGGCGACAGCACCGCCGGCGTGTCCCATCTGCGCCGGCTGGCCCTGGTTGCCGGGCCGCCCGGCGCGGGCACCAGCACGCTCGCCCTCCAGGCGGCCCATGTCCTCGCGCCGCGGTTCCGCGACGGCCTGATCCTGCTGCAGGCCCGGGACAAGTCGGGTGCGCCCCGGCCCGCCGGGGCGCTGCTGGACGATCTGCTCGGCCGGCTGGAGCCGGCCCTCCCGCGATCGGCGGCGGCCGTCCCCGACCGGAGCACCCGGCTGCGGAGCCGGCTGGCCGACCTGCAACTGCTGCTGATCATCGACGGCGTCGCCGACGGGGCCCAGGTCCGGCCGCTGCTGCCAGGCGCGGGTGACTGCTCGGTGATTCTCACCAGCTGCCGCCGCCTGGGCGGGCTCGACGGCGTCACCCGCTTTCAGCTGGGCATGTTCACTGAGGACGAGGCGCTGGACCTGCTGGCCTCCCTCATCGGGGCCGACCGGGTGGCGCAGGCCCGGCCCGCGGCCGCGCGGATCGTCCGCGCCTGCGGCCTGCTGCCCCTGGCTGTGCGCATCGCGGGGGCACGGCTGGCGGCGCTGGATCACCTGCCGCTGGACCGGTTCGCCGAGCGGCTGGAGGATCCCGGGCGGTTGCTGGACGAGCTGGCCATCGGCGACGTTTCCGTCCGGGACAGCTTCGACCGCTATCTGCAGGGGCTGACCGCCGCCGAGCGCCTGGCGCTCATGCAGGTGGCGGCGGCCTTCGGGCCACCGTCGAGCGGTCCCGGCGGGCTGGAGCAGATCCTGGAGCGCCTCGTCGGCGTCCACGCCCTCGCCATCACCGACGGCGGCTTCCCCGCCACCCGCCCGCTGCCCTTCTCGATGCCGGCCCCGTTGTGGGTCTATGCGCAGCGGCTGGTGAGCGGGACCGCCTGCGATGCCCGGCCCTGAGCGCGCCCGGCCGCCAGCGCCGCCGGGGTATGCCTGCGCGGACACAGTGGTGCTGCGGGCCGCGCTGGCGCCGCGGGCTCCGACCGGGGTCCGCGGTCCGGACCGCCGGGCGCCGGAGGATCCGGGCCGGCTGCATGACCTGATCCGGGCCGTCCGGGACGACCGGGTCCTGGCCGCCGCCATCGAGCTGGCCTCCCCGCCGCTGGCCGGGGCTCTGCTCCGGCCCTGGCCGGAAACTGCGGCCGGGCGGCGGCGGATGACCATCGCCCTGACCGGTTACCTGCTGCGCCTCCAGCATCGCGCGACGCCCTTCGGGCTGTTCGCCGGGACCGCCCTGGTCCCGCTCGCCGAGGCCGCCGCCGGCGGCCTCGGCGAGCGGCATCGCCTGCTGCTGCGCCCGTCGCCGCGATGGCTGGCCGGGCTAGTCGCGGCGGCGGAGTCCGGCCTCGGGCAGTCAGGATCGGCCGGGCGGGTCCGGATCGCCGCCTCGCCGTCGCTGCACACCATCGGCGGTGTCCATGTCCTTGCCGATCCGGGCTCCGGCGCTAGCGGACCCGGCCACTGGCGCGCCGGCGCGACCGTGAGCCCGTCCCGCCTCCTGGACGCCGTGCTGGCCGTGGCCGCCGGCGACCGGGCCGGCGGCGGGATCGGCTACCCGGAGCTGCTCGACCTGCTGTGCGCCGCGTCCGGCCTGGACCGGGAGCAGCTCACGGACTACGTGGCCGGCCTGCTCACCGCCCGGCTCCTGGTAACCGATCTGCTCCCGGCGCCAGGGGACGCGGATCCGCTGCGGCACCTGGTCGAGCGGCTGGCGGATCATCCGCTCGCCGCGCGGCTGAGCGCGGTGCGCCGCGACCTAGCCCGGCCGCTCCCGGCGCCCGGGCCGGACGACGTGCGGCGGCTGCGCGCCAGGCTGCGTGCGGTCCGGGAGCGGGACGCCGACCTCAGCGCCGACACGCTGCTGGACCACGATCTCCGCCTCCCCTCGGCGGTGGCCCGGGAGGTTGCGCGCGCGGCGTCGGTGGCCTGGGCCTGCGCGCCGCCGCCGGCCGCGCGCCCGCTGGCCGGGCTGCACCAGGCGATGCTGAATCGCTACGGGCTCGGTCGACCCGTTCCGCTGACCGAGCTGCTCGACCTGACCGGGTCCCTGGGCCTGCACCGCCCGCCGCCGGCCGAGGCGCCGGCCGCGGCCAGCGGTGCCCGGGACCGGCTCCTGACCGGCCTGGCGCTGGATGCCCTGGCCGCCGGCCGCGCCGAGCTGCGCGTCGGCCGCGCGCAGCGGAGCCGCCTCGCGGCGATGTCCGGTGCTGGCGGGCCCGCGCCGTCGGTGGATATCTGCACCGAGATCGTCACGACCTCGGCCGGTGCCCTGGACCGGGGGGATTTCCTCGTGGTCCTCGGCTCGCAGGGCAGCCCGGGGCCGGCCGGCGCCTCAGCCGGGCGGCTGGCCGCCGCGCTCGGCGCGGAGGCGGCCCGGCTGGCAGGCTGGCCTCCCGGGCCGGGCGAGGCAGGCCCGCTCGACGTGGAAGTCGTCTTCCGGCCCCCGGATCCGGCGGCGGCGAACCTGGTCAGCGAGACAGGCTGGACCGCGTTCCGGATCGACCTGACCGGTCAGCCCGCCCGGCGGTCACCGCGCGACCTCGTCCTGGCCGACCTGGTTGTCATCGCCACCGCCGAGCGGCTGCGGGTGCACTGCGAGCGGCTCGGGCGGGACGTCCGCCCGGTCAGCTACTCGGCCCTGAACCCCCGGCGGGCCGGCGCGGTAGCCGGGCTGCTGCTGGCTCTGGGCCAGGATGGCTCAGCGCCGTGGCGGTCCTGGGACTGGGGGGCCGCCAGGGTGCTGCCCTGGCTGCCCCGCGTCCGGGCCGGCCAGGCGGTCCTGGCCTCAGCTCGCTGGTCCCTGCCTGGCGGACTGCGGTACCTGGCCGAGACGGGCACCGACCGGCAGTGGCGCGACGGGCTGGCGCGCTGGCGGGATTCCGAGGAGCTCCCCGAGATTGTCTTCGCCGGTGCCTGGGACCAGCGGCTGCCGCTTGACCTGGAGGATCCGGTGCATGCGGCGCTGCTGCGCCGCGAGTGCCGAAACCGCGGCGTGACCGCGGTCACCGAGCCGCCCGGCGGCACCGCGGCCTGGCGCGCCTCGGGCTGGCCGGCCGGTCCCGCCGGGCCGCACACCGCGGAGTTCGTTTTCGCACTGCGCCCGCCTGCGGTTCCCGCCAGCGCCGTCCCGCCCGGCGGCCCGCCGTCACCGGGCGGCCGCCCGCCGGGGGGCCAGGCGTTCCTTCCCGGCGGCAGCTGGCTCTGCGCGAGCCTGACAGTGCCGGAGGCGCTCCAGGACAGCGTGCTGGCGCAGCTGGCCGGCGCGACCCTGACGGCCGCGGCCCGGCTAGCGGGCGTCGACCGGTGGTTTTTCGTCCGGGTCGCCGACCCTGGCGGGGTACCGCAGCTGACGGTCCGCTTCCACGGCCCGGCCGGCGGCCTGCACCAGGTGCTGCTGCCCGCGCTGCACGGCTGGGGCGTGCGCCTGCGGGACGCGGCGCTGGCCCTGGACTTCTCCCTGACCACCTACTGGCCGGAACAGTGGCGCTACGGGGGAGCCTCGTGCATGGAAGCGGCGGAACGCTTCTTTCACTGCGATTCGATGCTGTGCCTCGACACGCTGGCCCGGAGCTCGGCCCGCCGGGAACTGCTCGCGGCCCCGGGCGTGCTGGGCATCCTGACGGGCCTGCTGGACATGCGGCCCGCGGATCGCTGGCCGAGGCCGCGGCTGTCAGCGGCGGAACGACGGCTGTTTACCCAGCTCCGCGCTGACCTGCGGTCCTGCGCGGACGGGACGGGCGGATGGCCTCTCGTTACTGCGCTGCCGCCCGGCCAGCGGGCCCGATCACTGGCCGGCTGGCACGCGGCCCTGGGGGCCTACCGGCCACTGCTCAGCGACGCCGGGCAGGATCGCGCGCGTATCGCCTGGTCTCTGGTGCACATGCACTGCAACCGGCTCGCGGGCCCGAGCCGCGCGGCGGAGCGCATGGCCGTCGCGCTGGCTCGTGACCTCGCGATGGCGCGCTCCGCCGCGGCGGGCTAGGGCAGGTTCGCCGCGCAGCGGCGGGATTCGATCAGTAGTAAGCCGGCGTGGCGCCGTGGGCCTCGACCTCGCGCGTGAACAGGCCCTGCGCGGCCAGCTCGCGGACCTTCTCGATGTGGTGGGCCTCGAGGCCGTACTCGCTGGCGCCGGCGTCCGGGTTGGCCAGGAACGCGGTGGCGAACTCGTCATCGCTGATGGCGCGCTGGATCAGTTCACGGAGCCGGGGGCCTGAGCTGGACATAGCATCCTCCTGGGTGCGAGCTGCGGGTTTCCGGTTGGCTTCCCGCGTCTGCCTGACAAGCTCCATCCTGGCCGGGCTGGCCCCGGCAAAGATCGGCCGAGATGGCGTAATTGTCCAGCCGGGATGGCTGATGCCGGGTGGCCCGGTGGCGTAGGCACGAAGGCCAGGTGGCGTACACGGTCACGGAGCTGCCGGACCGGGCAGCCGGAACAGCCCGGGCGCTAGGGCAGCCAGCCGGCGTCGTAGGCCCTCTTGACCGCGTCGATTCGATTGCGCGCGTTGAGCTTGGTCACGATCGTGGTCAGGTAATTGCGCACCGTTCCGACGGACAGGTGCAGCGCCGCTGCGATCTCGGCAGGATCAAGGCCCTCGGCCGCGAGCCGGAGGACCTCGTGCTCGCGCGGCGACAGCGGATTCTGACCGCCGTCCCACGCGGCCAGGGCGAGCTGCGGATCGATGACCCGGCTGCCCGCCGCGACCCGCCGGATCGCCGAGGTCAGCTGCTCGGGCGGCGCGTCCTTGAGGATGTACCCGGACACATGGGCGGCCAGTGCCCGCCGCAGCGTCCCGGCCCGGGCCAGGTTCGTGACGATCAGGGTGCGGCAGGAGGGCAGCTCCTCGTGCAGCTGCTGCGCGGCGGACAGGCCATCCAGCCCGGGCAGGTCGATGTCGATGATCGCGACGTCGGGCTGGTGCGTGCGGGCCGCGGGAAGTATGTCCGCGCCGTTCTCGATGGCGGCCACGACCTTCAAGTCGGGCTCGAGCTCGATCAGGGCGACGAACGCACCGCGCACCATGGCGACGTCCTCGGCCAGGAGGATCCTCAGTGTGAGCAAGCCCGGCTCCGGCAGCTGTGCCGCATGCTGGTCACGATCACTCGCCCTGGCACGAAGCCGGCGGGCCACTGGCGGAGCCCAGGTCGTCGTGCTCACCCCCCGCCACCTCGGCCAGGCTGGAGGCGAGCTCCCCGAGGGCGGCCCGGCTGGGTACCGTGGCCAGCACGTCGAACCGGCCATCGCGGACGCCCGCGGCCAGCGTGCCGCCGACGGCGGCCAGCCGCACGGCCAGGTTCTCGAGGCCGCCGCCATCGCGGCAAGACTCGGCCGTCAGCGGCACGCCGTCGTTGGTCACCCGCAGCCGGACCACATCGCCGGTCATCGTCGCCTCGATCGCGCAGTTCTTCGCCGCGCTGTGCCGGAGCATGTTCGTCACGGCCTCGCGCAGGACGGTGGCCAGCACGGTATCGACCGTCTCGGTGAGGGGATCGCAGTTGATCTCGACCCGGCCGGCGATGCCAGCGGTGGCGAGCAGGCCCGTCACAGAAGCTGCCTCCTTCGAGAGCGACATATTGCGGTAGCCGCTCGCCACCAGCCGCACGTCCGCCAGAGCCTGGCGTGCCACGTCCAGCATCTCGGCCAGCTCATCGCGGGCCCGGCCGGGATTACTGGCCACCAGCCGCCGGGTGAGCTCGGCCTTGAGGGTGATCGCTGACAGGCTGTAGCCGAGCAGGTCATGCAGATCGCGGGCGAAGCGCATGCGCTCCTTCATGACGGCGAGCTGGGCGAGCTCGGCGCGCGTCGCGTGCACGTACCTGATGACCAGGGTCAGCCGGGACAGCCCGAAGACGACCAGGCCGATGTCCAGGCTGGCGACCGTCAGGTACGCCACTGAGTAGGCGCCCAGGCCCAGCAGGAGCGGTCCGACGAGCATGCTCAGGATGACGGCGCTGAACAGGACCCAGGCGATCACGCCGGGGATGAGGAGCAGGACTGATCCCGCCAGGAAGCCCGTCATGCCAGCCCACTGCGTGCCGAGGATCAGCAGCGGCAGGTACGTGATGACGGCCTGCGCGAGCAGCACGGCCAGCCGCCGCCGCATCGACCAGCCCTCCGCGCCCGCGGCCGAGATGAAGAACTGGAGGACGAACACGACGCCGATCGAGGCGATGCCGACGGCCAGGCCGGTCCCGTGCGACGGAATCGGCGAGGACAGGAAGTCAATCAGCTGGACGCCGAGGAATCCGCACAGGACCGTGAGCAGGATGACGCGCGCGAGCCGCTGGCCGCCGCGGACCTCGTAGGCGACGGGCGGTGCCGGCCGGCCCGGCGCCGGGCCGCATGCCGCCTCGCCAGCTGTCGCCTGACTGGCGGCACCGCCCGATGACCAGGGCAGCCTGCCCATTAACCAGCCCGCCTGCACCCCGCGGCCAGGCATACGGATCCCCTGTTCCTGGCCAGCCACCGGCCGCGACGTGCATAACCCGTGGTCAGAAGCCACCTTCAGGCCGATAGTATCCTGAGTATCCCGATAGGCCCCAGGTCGTACTCATTGTCATTAGCTTGTCACTATCTCGCACTTTGTTCAATGCGCGACGGCTCGGTGGCAGGCCATTCAGTGCCGGACCATGCGGGATGCGGCCCCGGGCATAAGCTCATCCGCATCCAGCCCCGGGTCGCCGCTCAGGACGGCCTGCTGGAGTTGCCGGAGTCGCGGGCACGGCTCAAGCCCCAGCTCTTCCCGCAGCGCTGCGCGCAGCCGCCGGAAGGCCTCGAGCGCCCGGCCGGCGTGGCCGGAGCGGTAGAGCGCCGTCATCAGCAGGCCGCAGAAGTTCTCGTTCATCGGGTTCCGGGCCACCAGCAGCGTCAGTTCCCCCACCAGGTCGGCGTGGCGGCGCAGGGCCAGGTCAGCCTCGATGCGGCGTTCGAGCACGCCGAGCCGCTGCGCCTGCAGGGAGGCCGCCTCGAGCTCAAGCACGCGCCCGGACGGCACGTCGACCAGGGCTGGCCCGCGCCACAGCGCCAGCGCCTGGCCGAGCAGCTCGGCGGTGGCCCGGTGATCGCCGGCCTCGGCAGCCTGCCGGCCCAGGCAGGCGAGCCGCTCGAACTCTTCCACGTCGGTCTCGCACGCGCTCGCGTCGAGCAGGTACCCGGAGTGCCTCGTGCCGATGAGCTCCCGCGACCGCCGGCCGCCCGGCCGGGCCGCCGCCAGCCGGTTGCGCAGGTGCAGGATGTAGGTCTGCAGCGCGGTCGCGGACCGGCGCGGCGGGCATTCGCCCCACAGCTCATCGGCTAGCGTCGATACAGTGACGACCCGTCCGGCGTTGAGCGCCAGCAAGGCCAGGATCTGGCGCTGCTTGGCCGCGCTCGGCGCCACGGACTGCTGGCCCAGGGCGGCGGCAAACGGGCCGAGTAGCTGAACGCTGATCCGATCGGAATTGCTCCGCATGTCATGCCCTCATCACTGGTGTGGCTGGCCCGCTGTGCCTGAGCATGCGCAGAGCGGGCGCTGTTCTCCAGTGACGGCGTCACGAGGCCGGCCATGAACAATTCACGATTCGGCCGTGAGACTTGCCGGGTATCTCGTTCTCTCATGCCCCGCCATGTGAATAACTCATGCCCTTTCAATGACGGTCGCACTACGCAGCAGGCTCCTGCCACGCGCAAGCTCCTCTCAGGATCACCCCCGGTGAGGAGCGAAGTCATGGATGCCAGCCACAGAACACAGCGAGCCCTACTGGACACCGCCTGCCGCAGCGACCTCCCAGCTGCCGCAACTGCCAGGCACGGAGACCTCGTCATCGAGAATTTCGCAGAGTTCGCCGCTGCGGGCCTGCCGGGCGTGTGCGGGATCTGCATCGCCGACTACATCGCTCACAGGTCACCGTCGGCCAGCGCCTGAGTTCGGCATGGATCCCGCAGACAGCCGGCTAGTCGGCTTTAAGCACCATCTGCGGGCCGCGACGGTCCCGGCAGAGGCGGTCTACCTGATTTCAGAACGCGGGGTGACCGCCCTGTCGGGATCGTGCATCGAGAGGCTCGCCCCGCTCCTCGACGGCACGCGCAGCGTCGCCCAGCTGACCAGGGAAGTGTCGGCCGACGTTGCCGCGGCTCAGGTCGGCGCGGTCCTCGAGCAGCTGTCGGAGGCGGGCCTGCTGGACCTGCGCCAGCCGCCCGCCGCCCGCCCGCCGCTTCCCGGCGCGGCCGGCCCCCGCGCCACGAGCACGGCGGCCTTCTGGTCGCTGGCCGGGCTCGACGCGGACGAGGCCGCCTGGGCGGTCGGCGCCGCGACGGTGGAGATCGTCACCCTGGATGGCACCGACGCCGCCGCCGTCGCCGCCGTGTGTGCTGAGTCCGGCCTGGCCTGCGATGACACGGCCGCGGACATCAGCCTCGTACTGTGTGAGGACTACCTGGACGCCCGGCTGCAGGCGGTCAACGCCCGGCACCTGTCCGGCGGGCGCCCGTGGCTGCTGGCCAGGACGGCGGGCGCGCAGGCCTGGATCGGCCCGTTATTCCGGCCTGGCGCCGGGCCGTGCTGGGCCTGCCTGGCGAGAAGGCTGGAGGGCAACCGGGACGAAGCCCACCTGGTGCGGCGCGCCCTCGGCGGATGGCCGGCCGCGCCACAGGCGTCGCTGCCCGCCAGCCGTAGCGCCGCACTCCGCCTCGCGATCGGGGAGGTGGCTAAGTGGCTCGCGGGCATCCGCAGCGAAGGACAGCGCGCGATCTACATCTTCGACACCGTCAGCCTGCGTGGCCACCACCACGCCGTGCACGCCCGCCCGCAGTGCGCCAGCTGCGGCACCCCGCAGCTGGCGGCAGAGCGGGCCAGCCAGCCGCCGGCGCTCGCAGCGCGGCCCGCACACGGCGGCCAGCTCAGTGACCCCGCGCGCGTGCTGGCCGAGTATGCCCACCTGGTGGACCCGGTCACCGGCATCGTGGCCGGCCTGCAGCGCGACGAGAGCGCCCCGGAGTTCCAGCATGCGTACACGTCGGGTCGCAACCGGGCCATGGCCGCCAGCACCGTGGCCGGAATCAAGGCGGGTTCCCGGCACCCGAGCGGCGGCCGGGGCGTGACCGAGGAGGAGGCCCGCGCGGGCGCCCTGTGCGAGGCAGTCGAGCGGTACTGCGGCACCCGCCAGGGCGACGAGCCGACCGTCCGGGGCAGCCTCGCCAGCCTCGGCGGCCAGGCGCTGCACCCCGGGGCCTGCCTGCTCTTCGACCAGCGCCAGTTCGACGACCGGACCCGGTGGAACGCGGCCTGCGCGCCGTTCCACCGCGTCCCGGAGCCGTTCGGTGACGAGGTGGTGACCGACTGGACGCCGGTGTGGTCGCTACTCACCGGCGAGCAGAAACTGCTGCCCACGGCGATGCTCTACTACAACCCGGGCAGCGAGCCCGGGCCTTCCGGTGTCCTGGCCGACTCCAACGGCAGCGCGGCGGGCGCCAGCCTGGACGATGCCATCGTCCGCGGATTCCTCGAGCTGGCAGAGCGCGACGCCGTCGCGCTGTGGTGGTACAACCGCACCCGGCAGCCGGCCGTCGGCCTGAGCTCGTTCGAGGATTCCTGGATCACCGGGCTGCCGGAGCGCTACCGGCGGCTCGGCCGTGAGCTCTGGGTGCTCGATGCCACGTCAGATCTCGGGATTCCGGTCATGGTGGCTATCTCCCGGCGCACGGATCAGCCGGCCGAGGACATCGTGCTCGGCTTCGGGGCACACTTCGACCCGCGGATCGCTCTGCGCCGCGCGCTCACCGAGCTTGGCCAGCTGCTGCCGCGTACCGCCCCTGCTGCGGCGGGCTGCGGCAGCTACCGGCGCGATGATCCGCACCTGGTCTCGTGGTGGACCCGCGCGACCACCGGCAACCAGCCCTACCTGCTACCGCGGCCGGGCCTGGCCGCGCGGGGCGCCGCCGACTATGGCTGCGAGACTGCCGGGTCCGCCAGCCTCGACGCCATCTGCGCGGTCGTCCGGCGGGCCGGGCTCGACATCCTGGTCCTCGACCAGACCAGGCCAGACATCCGGATGCCGGTCGTCAAGGTCGTGGTCCCCGGAATGCGGCATTTCTGGCCCCGGTTCGCCCCCGGCCGTCTCTTCGACGTTCCGGTGCGCCTGGGGCGGCTGGTCCGGCCGACCCGGTATTCCGACCTGAATCCGACTCCCCTCTACACCTAATCAGCTCAGATGTAAGGCTGGCCGATGAGAATAGAAAGTGACCGCGCCGCGCCGTCCCGGGCGCGGGTGGAGCTCTGGTCGCTGCGGGCCGATGTGAGCGTCGAGAGTGAGCCGGCGGGCGGCCCTGTCCGGCTGCGCGGGCGCTGGGGTGATGTCGTCGTCCCCCGCCCGTCCCGCCTGGTGCGCGAGGCGCTGGCGCGGATGCGGCTGGGACCGGTCTCGCTGGAGAACGCCATCAGCGGGCTCCCGGTGCCGGCGGGCGGCGACGCCGACCTGGGGCGAGCGGACCTCGACCGCGTCTTCGAGCAACTGCAGCCGCTGATCGTCAGGTCGCTGGGGCTGCCGTCCGGGCAGCCGCTGCTGTCCGTGGTGCCGCTGACGGTGCGCTCCCGGTTCCGCCCGGTGCCGCTAGCCCCGGACATTCCTATCCGGCTGTCGGCCTTCGCCGAGCTGCGCAGCGACGGGAGCATGTACTGCATCGAGTCGTCTCTGGCCCTGCACCGGGTGCTGCTGCACCGGGCCGAGGCAATGATGCTGATCGCGCCGCTGGCCAGCCCCGTCACGCCCGCCGCGCTCCTGGCCGGCGTGCCGGGCCTCGGCCCGGTAGCTGCCGACGCGCTGGAGTACCTGGCCGCCGCCGGGATGGTGGTGCAGGCCCGGCAGGCTGCGGAGAACCAGCCGGTGTTCGCCGAGGACACCGATCCTGCCCTGATCGGCTGGTCGCCGGTGGACATGATGTTCCACAACCGCAGCACTCTGGGGCGTCATGATCACAACTTCGGCATCACCTACCCGACCGGGGAGACCACACCCGCCGAGCCGGTCGTCAAGCCCCCGGCCCCGGACTACATCCGGCTGCACAGGCCTCGCTGGGACGACCTGTGCGCGGCCGACCCGCCGCTGACCGCCGTCGTCGAGGCCCGCCGGTCGATGGGCCGCCATGGCGCCGGGCCGGTCACGATCGCCGACCTCGGCGACCTGCTGTACCGGACGGCGCGGGTCCGGTCGCTCATTGCCACCGGGCCGCCCGGCTATCCCGGCTCCGGCGAGCCGCAAGCCGGGTATGAGCTCAGCGACCGGCCGTACCCCAGCGGCGGCGCCTGCTATGAGATGGAGTTCTACGTCACGGCGGGCAACTGCACCGGCCTGGACCGCGGCGTTTATCACTATGACCCGCTCGGGCACCGGCTCGAGCCGGTCGGCGCCGACGGCCCGGCTGTTGACGAGCTCCTGGGCTGCGCCCGGGTGGCGGCTGCCATGGCAGCGCCTCCGCCGGTCCTGCTCACCATGACCGTGCGCTTCCGCCGCCTGTCCTGGAAGTACGAAGGGCTGGCCTACCGGATGGTGCTGATGCACGTTGGCGTGCTGATCCAGAGTCTGTACCTGGTCTGCACGGCGATGCGCCTGGCTCCGTGCGCCCTCGGCTCGGTCAGCATCGAGGCGGCGGCCCGCGCCTTCGGCACGGACTGGCGCGTCGAGCCGTGCGTGGGGCAGTTCATCGTGGGCGGCGATTCTGACGAGCCCCCCCGTGATGCCAGCCGGTGGCGAGATGTTAACGACGCCCGGTGGGCTGACCTTGCCCGTGCCTACCTGGAGCGGCCGCCGCAGGCACCCGTGAATCTCGAGAAAGGACCAGGCGATGACCCGGCGAGCTAGGCGGTTCGCGGTCAGCGTGGCGGTAGCCGTGACGGCGGCGGCTGCCACAGTGCCCCTGCCCGCTGCCGCCTCGGCCGCCTCGGCCGCGCCGCCGCCCGCCGGCATCCTCAGCGCTCCGACGCTCGTCGCGAACACGGCCGACGGGACTGTGGGCTACCGCGATGTGGGTCATGGCAGCCCGATTGTCCTGATTGTCGGGTCCGGCGGGACGATGGACAACTGGGACCCGTCCTTCGTCGACGCGCTGGCCGCCCGGCACCGGGTCATCGTCCTGGATAACTCCGGAGTGGGCCAGACCGCCGCCCTGAGCGCGCCGCTGACCATCGCGAAAATGGCCGGCCAGGCCAGCGCGCTCATCACCGCGCTGCGGCTGCACCGGCCGACGCTGCTGGGCTGGTCCATGGGCGGCATGATCGCGCAGGTCGTGGCGGCGCTGCAGCCCTGGCAGGTCGGCCGGCTGATCCTGGCGGGCACCGAGCCGGGTGACGGGCACGCGCTGCCCATCCCGCAGTCCGTGCTCGACGAGCTGGGGAGCACGGACGTGGCCACCGTCGTCGGGCTGCTCTTCCCGCCCGACCAGGAAGCCGCCGGGCTGGCCTACTTCGAGGACATCTTCCGGTACCCGGGCTTCTACGCGGCGCCCCCCGCCGCGGCGAGCGCGCAGCTGGCCGCCACGCTGAGCTGGATCGCCGGCGACGAGCCGGCCGGGCACCTGACGGGCCGCATCCATGCCCGCACGCTGGTGGCCGGCGGAACCCAGGACGTGTTCGATCCGGCCCGTAACGACGTGCTGCTGGCAAGGGGCATTCGCGGGGCACGGCTGGTCCTGTACCCGGACGCCGGCCACGCCTTCCTCTTCCAGGACGCGGCATCCTTCATCCCGCTGGTGGAGCGGTTCATCGGCCGGTGACGGGCCGGCCGGCGACGGGCATGCCGTCGACGATCAGCCGGTACCGATTCGTCAGGCATCAGCCGAGAACGCACAT
This sequence comes from Streptosporangiaceae bacterium, assembly GCA_035763085.1. GTDB lineage: Bacteria > Actinomycetota > Actinomycetes > Streptosporangiales > Streptosporangiaceae > DASUBV01. Next base: position 38,422 of record DASUBV010000378.1, read on the forward strand.
TCGGTTCGGTGGGGCGCCTGGGGCTCGAACCCAGAACCCACGGATTAAAAGTCCGCTGCTCTACCATTGAGCTAACGCCCCGCGTGAATTAGCCGTCTGACCTGCATTTTCTCCCGTCAGCTCGTGTTGTAGCCTGCGAGCATACCGCTGCAACAGCAACGGACTGATGAACCAGGGGGAGCTGCACCGTGAGCATGACCGACCTGCTCCCGAGCTGGGAGCTGGCCCTGGACTCGGCGAACAAGTCGCCGCGAACCATCATCAGCTACACCGCCTCCGTCCGGTCGCTCGGCAGGTACCTCCGCGAGCACAGCATGCCAGACGATATCGGCGGTGTGGAGCCCGAGCACATACGGGCGTTCCTGCGTGACGAGCGGGAGCGGACCTCGGCCGCCACCGCGCAGCGTCACTACCGCAGCCTGCACGTGTGGTTCGCCTGGCTGGAGGCCGAGGGGGAGCTGGCCGGGGAGAGCCCCATGCGCCGCGTCGAGAAGCCGAAGGTGCCGCAGACGGTCAAGCCGTTCCTGACCGATGACGAGCTGACCGCGCTGCTCCGGGCCTGCGAGGGCACCGGTTTCGAGGCCCGGCGCGACATGGCGATCATGCGCGTGCTAATCGACACCGGGCTCCGCGTGTCCGGCCTGGCCGGGCTGCGGTTCACCGACGACGACCGCAGCGATGTGTGGCTGGCGCAGAAACGGCTGCGGGTCACGCTCAAGGGCGGGGACGTGACGTACGTGCCGATCGGCCGCAAGACGGCAGCGGCCCTGGACCGCTACCTGCGCTCTAGAGTCAAGCACGCCCGCGCTGCCAGCCCGTGGCTTTGGCTGGGCGTCCGCACGGGAGCGCGCGCTGAGCATTTCACAGACACCGGGAGTCGCCAGATGCGGGCACGCCGGGGCAGGCCGGCGGGCGTGGCCGATGT